>JBBRZT010000125.1:0-10012 GCA_038236395.1 Candidatus Acidiferrales bacterium | reverse complement strand
ATCGCTCTCGATCGCCGCGCCACCCGCAAGGAAAACGCCATCGCCTTCCGCCTGCGCGAAGACAACATCCGCGAAGCTCTCAAGCGCATCCTGCCCTTCAAGCCCACCGCCGCCCAAAAACGCGTCCTCGGCGAAATCGCCACCGACCTCGAAAAGCCCGCTCCCATGAACCGCCTGCTGCAAGGCGACGTCGGCAGCGGAAAAACCATCATCGCGCTGCAAGCCGCGGTCATCGCCATCGAAAACGGTCTGCAAGCCGCGCTCATGGCCCCCACCGAAATTCTTGCTGTGCAGCACTATCTCGCGGCCAAAAGAATTCTCGCCCCCGTAGGCTATCGCGTCGAACTATTGATCAGCGGCCTCAAAACTCGCGAAAAAACCGCCGCTCTCGAAAGCATTAAGACCGGCGAAGCCAAACTGGTCATCGGCACTCACGCTTTGATCGAAGACAAAGTCGAGTTCGCTCGCCTCGGCTTCGTCGCCGTCGACGAGCAGCATCGCTTCGGTGTCCTCCAGCGTAAACGCCTGATGGACAAGTCTCTGGTTCACGGCCACGCGCCGCACGTCCTGGTGCTCACCGCCACGCCCATCCCGCGCACCCTCTCGCTCACTCTTTACGGCGACCTCGACGTCAGCATCCTCGATGAGCTTCCTCCCGGCCGCACCCCCATCGAAACGCGCATGACCACCCAGCCGCATCTCCCCGGCGTCTGGGAATTTCTGCGCCGCGAAGTTGCTGCCGGCCATCAGGGCTACGTCATCTACCCGGTCATCGAAGAATCCAAGCTCGAACTGAAAGCCGCCATCGACGAATTCGAACGCCTCTCCCGCGAAGTTTTTCCCAAGCTCAAGCTCGGCCTCCTCCACGGCCGCCTCACCAGCGAAGAAAAAGAATCCGTCATGCAGCGCTTCCGCAAAAATGAAGCGCAGATTCTGGTCGCCACCACGGTTGTGGAAGTCGGCGTCGACGTCCCCAACGCCACCGTCATGGTCATCGAGCACGCCGAGCGATTCGGCCTCTCTCAACTCCACCAATTGCGCGGCCGCATCGGGCGCGGCGCAGCCAAATCCCATTGCATCCTCATGGCCCCGCCGTATATGACCGAAGAAGCCCGCGCCCGCCTCGAAACCATGGTGCGCACCGCCAACGGTTTCGAAATTGCCGAAACCGATTTGCTGCTGCGCGGCCCCGGCGAATTTTTTGGCACTCGCCAATCCGGCGACATGGGCTTCCACATCGCCAATCCGATCCGCGATCGTGAGCTCCTCGAATTAGCCCGTCGCGAAGCCTTCGCCCTTGCAGAAGATAAAGAGCGCGCACAAGAATTGCGCACCGTCGTCACAACTCTCCCCCAACACTGGCAGCGCCGCTACCATCTCGCGCGGATCGGCTGAGCTCGGCAAAACCATGCGCGTCATCGCCGGAACCTATCGCAGCCGCATTCTCAAGAGCCTCAAAGGCCACGCCCTCCGCCCCACCAGCGACCGCCTGCGCGAAACACTTTTCAACGTCCTCGGGCCCGGCATTTCCGGCTCGCGTTTTCTCGACGTCTTCGCCGGCACCGGAGCCGTTGGCATCGAAGCCCTCAGCCGCGGAGCCACTCACGCAGCCTTCATCGAAAATCACGCCCCCGCCGCCACGCTCATCCGCAAAAATCTCGCCGCTTTAAAAATCACTTCCGCCGCCACGGTGATCTGTGCCGACGCCCTGCGCGCTCTCGAAGCCACCGCGGCCCGCGTCAGCGCCGGCGCTCCGCCCTACCATTACATCTTTATCGATCCGCCCTGGGCCGCCACCGCCGACTATTCCCGCACGATTCAATTCCTCGCCTCCTCCGCGCTCCTCGCTCCCGACGGCATCGTCATCGTGGAACACCGCAAATCTGCGAGCCTCCCCGAATCGATCGATACGCTCAAACGCGTTCGCGTCTTACGCCAGGGCGATGCCGCCCTCAGCTTCTATCGCCGCCCAAATCCCGCTCAAAATCAATCCGCCGGCGTGGAAAACCCTTGATCCCGCGCGGACATCTATCTTCGCAAGACCTGGGTCCGTCAAAACGTTCAGTATTCGGGGATTTCAGTAACCAACGCGCGGCACGTTATAATCGAGGCGCATGTCATTTAGCCAGGCCGGCAACTCTCTCAGCCTTTTCAGCCCGCAAGCCGCTCCTCTTGCCGCACTCGAAACCTCGTCCTTCAACGGTATTCCGCAGCTCGAGGTGCCCTGGGGTAGCTTTCGCCAGAGCCTGGGCAGCAGCGTGCGCACGCTCTTCACCCGCTCCCCCAAAAAATTTCTCAGCGGGGGATTTTTTCGCGATTGCTGGATCGAAAGCAGCATCCCCCAACGCGCCGTCATGGTCGCCGCTCTCTGGCACGTTATTTTTCTGGTAGCGCCGTGGCCGCAGCTTCCCGCGCACGCCCGCGCCAATCCCGCGCTCGAGAATTTTCAGCTCACCTGGTCAAGCCCGGTAAACGACTTGCCGCCGCTCCAGATTTCCGCCGCGGTCGCAAAGCCCAGCCCCCGCGGCGACGCCGCTAAGCCCTTGGCCAACGAAGGCGCCGACGCCTTCCATCCCCGCCAGCGCATCTTCACCGATCCCGCGGTCGTCACGCATCCGCGCCAGACGTTAATCAACCCCGCCGCACCCGCCGCGCCGCCAAAAATTCTCCCCAGCCTGCCAAACATTGTTCAGTTGCAGCCCACCGCCGCGCCAGCAAAACCAAAAATCGAAATCAGCGAACAGTCGCTGGCGCAGCTCCACCCGCGCGAACATCGCGTCGCCGCCGCAAAAGTAACTCCATTGCCCGATGTGCCCGCTGTTGATGGCCCGCCCGCGCAAATCGCGTTGGCGCTGTCACCCAACGCGCCCGCGCGCCCCAAGCTCGAACTAAACGCTGGCGCAGCGCCCCGAGTCGCGCAGCAACGCGAGCAATCCGGCGACACAGGAGCCGCTCCCGAACTCGCCCAATCTTCTTCGAACGCCAGCAATTCCACCTTTATCGCGCTTTCCGCCACTCCCGGACCGGTCGCGCCCAGCGCCCCGCCGCAAGGAAATCTCGCCGCGCGCGTCGCAATTTCTCCCGAAGGCAAACAGCCTGGCGCACCAGGCGGCCAGCCCACCTCCTCAGTCGCCACCACTGGCGGAGCAGGCGGCGCAACCGACAGCCGCGGCGGTTCTAACACTGGCAGCGCAACGGGAAAAAATTCCACCGCCGTCAGCATCAGCGGCGGCAATCCCAATCCAAAAAGCATGTCCGGCCTCGGCGGCAATCCTCAACCCAAAATGGAAGCGCCCGGCCTCCGCGGCCTCAACACCAGGATCGATCCCCGCGCGCGAATTGCCGACGCTCCCGAACGGACCGGCCCGCCAAATTTCGCCGCGCTCGGCCCCGGCGCAAAGCCCGAGCAGGTCTTCGCCTCCAAAAAGATTTACACCCTGCTCGTCAACATGCCCAATCTGAACAGCGCCACCGGTAGCTGGATTCTGAATTTCTCCGAGCTGCGCTCCTCCAGCTCCGCTCCGCACGTAGCCTCCGCCGATCTTACCGGCCCCTCGCCCATCAAAAAAAGCGACCCGCGCTATCCAACTGAATTAATTAACGAACATGTTGAGGGAGAAGTAGTTCTTTACGCCGTGATTCGCTCCGATGGCTCAATCGATAGCGTGGAACTCGTCCGCGGCCTCGACGAGCAGCTCGACAACAACGCCATGGAAGCCCTTACTCAGTGGAAATTCAAACCCGCCAGCCGTCAAGGCGCACCCATCGACCTCGAGGCCATAGTCCACATCCCCTTCCACGCGCCCACGGACCGCTAGCAACTCTGCTCTTGGCAACAACCCGTGCACACCCAAAGTTGTCATCCCGAATCCCGCGTCTTTCGCGGGTGAGGGACCTGCTGTTCAACCCTCGATCCATAGCGCAATCCGTCAGGAACAATCACAGGCGCTCCAGCACTCGCACTCCTAAGCCGTCACCACCGCAATCAACCGATCAATATCCCGCTCGGTATTAAAAACATGCGGCGAAACCCGCAAATTCCCCTCGCGCAAACTCACAAACACATTCTCCGCCTGCAATTTCTTATACAGCTCCGCCGTCTTCTCCGGCGTCCGCCCCGAAAAGCACGCATAAGGCCCGCGTCGCGCCGTGTCCAGCGGACTTGCCGGCACGCATCGATCTTTCGGCAACCGCTCAAACATCAGCTCCATCAGCGCACGGTTATGCGCCGCCACCGTCTCCGGCTTCATCCGCAGCACAAATTCCAGCGATACCGCCATCGCCGACAAATTAAAATAACTCGCCGTTTCCGCCGCGTCCCACCTCCGCGCCCCCGCCGCCATCTTGGGTTGGCTGAACACCAGCGACCCGAAATGATTCGCACCCTCCGCCGCAGTCCAGTAAAACGGACCCGGCCGCATCTTCGCCGTGTGCTCGCTGCGCGCCCAGAAAAATCCCGTCCCATAAGGACTTAACAGCCATTTATATCCCGCGCAAACAATAAAATCCGCGCCCAGTTCATCCACCTTCATCGGAATCGCGCCGCAGCATTGGCTCGCGTCCAGCAACAGCAGCGTCCCCCGCGCATGGCACGCCGCCGCCAGTTTCGCGGCGTCCACCATCGACCCATCGTCAAAGCGCGTCAAGCTCACCGACACCAGTCGCGTCTTCGGCGAAAGCGCCGCGATCAAATCTTCCGCGGTAATAAATCTCTCGCTGGGCGCCACCACGTTCAGCGTCAGTCCTTCGCGCTCTTCCATCGGCCGCCACGTCGTGTATTGCAGCGGAAACTCGCCCTTCGCGGTAATCACCTCGTCGCCCGGTTTCCACGCCAACCCGTAAGCCACCGCCGCCATCCCGGTACTCGCTCCGGTAGTCAGCGCAATTTCGTCCTCCTTCGCCCCGATCAATTCCGCGATCGATGCCCGAATCCGATTCGGGACGTCAAAGTACGCTTCGTCCGGCACGCGTTGCGGAAATTTCTTCCATTCGATCGCCGCCTGCGTCGCGCGCAAAGACACCTTGGGCATCGGCCCATTCCCCGCCACATTCAGATACGTCGCATTCTCAAACTCAAACCACTCTTCCCGCCAGTTACTCTGCACCAACCCCGCCGTCGCCGTAGCCATAACGCCTCCTCGTCCCGCTCTACCAACATCACGCCAACCAACACTGCCGCCGCCCCACGCCATGTTCAACGTCCAACTGGGAGTTACTGGGACGATTTCAACTACCGACGGGAAGTACCGCGCACCGAATCCAAGCGTCAAAAATGCGTCCGCAACTCCCGAAACGCCGGCAAAATCACCAATTTCCCCGCCCCCGCCAACACCGGCTCATGCTCCAGCTGCCACGTATCCTGATGCGGTATGTAAACCGCGTTCAACCCAATCTTCATCGCCGGATTGATATCGCTCCTCGGACTATTCCCGATCATCCACCCCTGCGACTTCACAATTTTATGCTTCTTCACCAGCGTCCCATACGTCTCATGATCTTTTTCCGGCACGATCTCGATGAACTCAAAAAATCCCTGCAATCCCGAGCGTTCCACCTTGGCGGCCTGCTCCGCCGCTTCACCCTTGGTAAACAAAATCAGCCGGTGTCGCTCCGTCAGATACGCTAGCGTCTCCGGCACCCCATCCAGAATTTTCGGTGGCGTGCGCTCCAGCTCCAGCACCCGTTCCTTGATGGTGGCCACCAGCTCCTTGGTCGCCATCTGCTCCGCCAGTTTCAAATACGTTTCTTCCAGCGAGCGCCCGAAGCACCGCACTCCATAACCGTACTGCCGTATATTTTTTCGCTCGGTCTCGTTCAGGATGTGCCGGATGTACGCGCGCGTATAACCGCAGGATTCCACCAGGCTGATGAAATCCTCGATCAATTTCTCAAAAAAGACGTTGTTTTCCCACAGCGTGTCGTCCGCGTCGATCAGCAGCGTGTTCCGTCGCATGTTCTGGATTCTATCCTAAGCCATCACGAAGCTTTTCGCTGCCCCGCCGCCAGTTTTTCCAGTACGCTGCGCGCGTTTTTCTGCAGTTCGCCAAAGCGCGTCAGGTAAGTTTGAAATTCGTGGTTCAGCTCTTTCGCTTCATCGGGCCCCAGTTGCGTACGCAAAATCATGTCCCGCAATTTCACCGGGTGCGGCAAGAGCGCGTCTTCCTGCAATTCTTCCAAAGCCTGTTTGGCGTCATAGTGATACATACACTCTCCCAAACGTCATCGACATCATTGTACTCGTTACAGGAATGCAGTTCAGGTCGGGATTATTCAGGCCGGGACTGCTTAGGTCAGGTTTGTTACTTCCGGGATGATTTAGCCAGGATTGTTTAGCCAGAATTGTCAGGCCGGAATCGGCCGGCCGGGAAGAGAACTACGCTTTTGCCGCACAGGGAACAAATTCATAGCGCTCGATACGCGCCGCGATCCCCGATTTCCCATTTTCACCGGGGTCCACTCGCACAACAGTCCCTCGGCAGCGGATCTTCACATCACTGGATTTCAGCACATCTTTCGGCAGCGTAATCACAAACGCAATTTCCCGCCCCGCTTCAAAATCTTCCCCTGCAAAAAAGTAAAGCCCGCGATAACTCACATCCCGCATATTCACCGGCAATTCGTCGCCTTGGCGCTCCCACGGCAAAATGCTCAGCGGCAAATTCATTGTGAATCGGCGAGCTTCGCGGCGGTCTGCCCCGTTGTCCATAAAACTCCCTCAGCTTGCCCGGAATGCAGAAACGCTAACACCCGCCACCCCAAACTGCAACGCGAAAAGCGCAATTTCAGGCTTTTCCCCAGCCCTGTATCACTTTGAAACTCAGTCAGGGCCTCACAGTACGCGTTTATCAGGCAATGCCCTAGATTCGAGAACGACCGGAGCTTGCACTTGCTCTTTGCCACCTATTTCGCTACATCATGGTTCATGCACTTTGATAGTGGGCCTAAATGCGCGTTAGCTCTGTCAATGGCGCTGCTGTTTATCCCGGCGGCACTTCATCCACAACAATCGGCCGGTTTTCTCCCACGCCAACCAACACCTGGCTCGACAGAGAATTCTCCGGCTTGCTTTTCGTATGAACCCTCCGTGGTGCAGCTCAGTGGAACCGTCATTCGCAAAACCTTTCCTGGTCCCCCAAACTACGAAAGCATTGAACGGGGAGACAAACCTGAAGTTCTTTGGTTGCTGGTCCTCTCGCATCCAGTCTGCATGGAAGAGGACATGAAAGAACCCAGTCTGAATCCTGCGCAAAAGGACATTCGCAAGATCCAGTTGGTTTTTCGCGATGCGGCTGCCTACGAAACTCATAAAAAACTGGTTGGGAAGGCAGTCGTGGCGAAAGGCACGCTGTTCGGTGCTCACACCAGGCATCACCACACACCGCTGCTACTCACAGTCAGCACTTTGACAAAGGCAGGATGATATTCACTCAGCCGGACCGAGCTCACTCCGATCTCGTGCTGGAATCTCAGCCATTGCTCATATTCCAAAAAGTGGCAATCACTCCCGGTTAAGTTCTAAGTTTTTTGCTATCTCGCACTCGCCTACAAATTAAATGGCCCACCACCACGACTCCCGAAACTTTTTTCTCGCCGGCCCAGTCGGCCGCCTCGAAGCCATCCTCTGGACTCCCCACCGCACCACTCCTCCACCCCTCGCCGCCGTAGTCTGCCATCCGCATCCGCTCTTCGGCGGCACCATGCACAACAGAGTCGTCTTCCAGGCCGCCAAATCCATCGACGCCCTGGGCATTCCCGTCCTGCGTTTTAATTTTCGCGGCGCCGGCCTCAGCGAAGGAGTTCACGACCGCGCCATCGGCGAACAAGGCGACGTCGCAGCAGCGCTGCAGTTCCTCATCGCCGAATTTCCAAACGTGCCCCTGCTGGTCGCCGGATTCAGTTTCGGCTCAGTAGTCGGCTTGCGTGTGGGTTGTCAAACTTCGGAAGTCACCGACCTCATCGCCCTCGGTCTCCCAGTCAACAACGCCGACGTTTCCTACCTATTCGAATGCCCCAAGCCCAAACTCTTCATCCACGGCAGCAACGACGAACACGGCGCCATAAAAAAAGTACAGGAATTGGTCCCCACACTACCGGGAGAAAATCGTCTGGTCATCATCCAGGACGTCGACCATTTCTTCGCCGGCAAACTCGACCAAGTCGATCAAGCCATCACCACCTGGCTCACCGCCCGCCTCGCATCGCGTTAAGCGAAGCCGCATTTGAATTTGGGTGAAGTCGGGCGGAGTTGGGTACACCACACGGCGAATTTCCGTGGGGATTTTGTTCAACGAGGAGCAACCCCTCAAGCACTCTCTCCCCGAGAAAAAAGTTTACTGAACTGGTCCACCGTCGCCACCGGCATCCCCACCAGCCGCGCATTCGCCCGCGCATGCTCCACCCGCGACATCCCCACCAGCGCGGTAGTAATCCCCGGAGCCGACCGCACAAACTGCAGCGCCCGTTCCGCATCACTCTCCAGCCCCAAAGCCTCGGCCACAAACCCCGGCAAATTCCGCGCCACCTGCCCTTGCAGCAACGCAGCGCTGGCGATCAGCGTCACATCCAACTCGTCCGCCGCCTCCATCACCGTTCGCTTCCGCCCCGTTACCATCTGATTTCCCAGCGTCAACGCTTCCGTCATCCCCAAATTAAACGGTAGCTGCACAAATCTGAATCGATGCCGCCCTCCGGCAATTTCCTGCGCAATCTGCACCAGTTCCGCCAATTGCATCGCTTCCTGCGCCGTCGCTTCCTGCCGAAACGCATTCCACGTGGCCACGCCGTAATATTGAATTTCCCCCGCCACCACCGCCGACTCCAAAAATGTAAACGCCTCTCGTATGCGTTCCAGAAAATCCGCTTTCGGAATCTCCGAAAGCTGCGTCTCCGGATTGTGCAGGTAATACACATCCACGCAGTCCACCCCCATATTCCGCAAGCTGCGCCCCAGCTGATTCTTCAAAAAACGCGGCGTCATGCAGTGCCCGCCGCCCACAATATCTTTCGCGGTCAAAACTCCCGGGTGAATATATTCGCGAAAAAAATATTCATTGGGGTCCGCAGGCATCCCACCGTCAGGCGTAAGGTACCCAGCCTTGGTGCACAAAACGATTCCGTCCCGCGCGATTCCTTTCTCCCGCAGCGCCGTCAACCCCGCCCCGATGCTGCGCTCACTCCGCTGAAACCGGTAATTAATCGCCGCATCGATAACATTCAACCCGCCCTGCACCGCCTCAATCATCGCCGCCGTATAACCCTGGTCCGTCTTCTCGTCAGGATTCCCCAGGTAAGTCCCCATCCCCACAGAAGAAAGCGCCAGCCTCTGGGCATACCGAAAATGCCCTTCAGCCGCGGCCGGAAATCGCGCCGCAAACCTCCGCGTCCCCTCAGGCGTAGCAAATGTCGTCATCGTGTCAGTCCGCTCCGTGAATCGCTCTTCATTCCATCGCAATCAGCGCGAAGTATATCAGGCAATACGTCGCATCAATTTGCGCTTAATGGCTTGTCCGTCTCCGCCGCCGACGGAGCCAGTAACCGCGAACAAGCCCGCAAAATCCTCCGATACGGCCAATCACCCTTCTCCCGAAAAAAAATCTCTCCCGCACGGGGATTGCTGTAAAACCACCGCGCCACCAGCCACAAGTGTTCACCAAGCTCGCCCCTCGCCACCGCCACATTTTCAGCCGCCACAGGAACAACCGCTTCTTCACCCTCAAATCCAATCGCCAGTTGTGTCAGCTCCGGCTCCAGATAATTCCGAAAAATATGCTCCGCCGAACGCGGCTGGCTGGCAATTTCCCCAAACGGCAAAAAAAACGGCTCCCCCAATTTCCCGCCCAGCACCCGATACGCCGCCACCACCTGTTCGCCCGCCCCGCGCTGCAGAATCACCGCATCCAGCGCCTGAATCCGCCGCGCCAACTCCGGCCGCCCGCGCAACACCTCATCCAGTTTCTCCACTTTTTTGTGCAGCGCCGCCGCGCGCTCGTAATCCAGGTCTTCACTGGCAAGT
>JBBRZT010000124.1:0-10032 GCA_038236395.1 Candidatus Acidiferrales bacterium | reverse complement strand
GGCAGCAGCACCAGTCAGTTGCTTTTTTCCATTCACCAGTCGCCCGCGGCTTTTCTAAGTTCGCTGGCCTCCAACGACAACACGTGGGTCAACCCCGGCACGACCAAGGTATTTCAGTTTGAGAAAAACAGTGTCCCCGTGAATGCGGACCTCGCCGAGTGGCGACTGGCTACAAATCAGGATGGATTCTCTACTTTCAGTTCCGGCGCGCACGTTCCAGACGTTTGTACAGCGCCTTAGTCTCCGGTAGGTCAGAGTTTCGCAAACAATCACAACAAAATATCCACGCGGGCCCGGAGCAAACGGTTTGACATTCATGCGCGGGCAACTCTTCGTGCGCAGGGGGACGATTCAATGACCATACTTCCAACGGTGTCAGCCTTTCGCGAGCGAGACTTTCAAAATAGGAATATTTTTGGCCAGCGAGAGCGATACCTTGCGACTGACGTGCTCCAGAAAATCAGCGTGGACAACGGCTATGCCGAGAAAGTGAACCAGGTTGAACAGGTTCTGGCGCATACCAGCGGCCTCATTCTCGACATCGGCGCAAATACCTGCGGCGAGTCGGAGTACCTGACCACTCGCGGCTATTCGATCATCGCCACGGACATCAATGAAGTAGCACTGGGGCTATCCAAAGAGCGATGCGCGAAATTCGGCAGAACCGCGCCACGCTACATCGCCTGCGACGGGCACCGCTTGCCGTTGCAGAACGAGTCGGTGCAATTCGCGATTTTCAATGAATCTCTGCATCACATGGAAGATGCGCGCAAGGTTTTGAAAGAAGTTCACCGCGTGCTGGCGCCTGGCGGAAAAGTTTTTATGTACGAGCCGTATGCATACAACCCGTACCGGCGGCTTTCCGAGGTGCGCGATCGCTTTCTGGGAACGATTGAAAAGAGTTTCGGAGAGGGCCAGCTGAAAAGGCTGCTCAGCGAGGCGGGCATGACTACGGTTTCCATCCGCCGGCACACGTGTCCACCTTCAAAATGGAAGAGCGACATGATGGGAAATATTCATCGATCGCTCAAGCACATTTATTTTTGGGCTTCTCGAATTTTGCCCTCGGTGTTCGGCAATCTTGTAGCCGTCGCTGAAAAACCGGGCGAGCCAGCCGCGGCAGGGGGGCCCGCCTTGCCCGCGTCAAATGTGTCGTTCGAATCGATACTGCGTTGCCCAGTAACCGGCGGGCGCCTGGCCAAGCTCGATAACGATATCGGCTACTTGAGCCTGGATCCCGCGTTTCGTGGACTCTATCGGGTGTACCAGGGGATTCCCGTGCTGATCCGTGAAGAAGCGCAAACGCTGGACACCAATTCCTGGGAAGTGCTGACCGGCATCCGCCAATACACTACCCATTGATCAGCGGCCGCCCGCCAAATTTAACGAAATCGCATCCGTAAACCCATCGCAAATAATTCCTGATGAAAATTCTGCTTGTCCATAACACCTACCAGCAGGCTGGCGGTGAAGACGTGGTCTTCGAGCAGGAACGCCAACTGCTGGAACGAAACGGACATCAGATTTTGACCTACGTGCGAAGCAATCACGAATTGGACGGGCAGTCGGCGGCCAAGCGCGTCGCGCTGGTGAAGAACATCGTGTCAGCGGATGACAGCGCCCGCGCGATTCGCACAATTCTTCGCACCGAGCGGCCTGAGATCGTTCACGTGCACAACACTTTTCTGATGATTTCTCCGTCCATTTTTGCCGTGTGCCGCGAGGAACAAGTTCCGGTGTTGCAAACTCTGCATAACTACCGGCTGTCTTGTCCGGCGGCCAGCTTCTATCGCGACGGTAGCGTTTGCGAAGAGTGCACCCAGCACAGCTTATTTCGCAGCATCCAACACGGTTGTTACCGCGATTCCCGATTCAGCACCGGGGCGGTCGCACTGATGCTGCAGGTGCATCGCATGAAACGGACTTGGCAGGATTCCGTGAGCGGTTACCTGGCGCTGACGGAATTCGCGCGCGACAAGTTTGTTGAGAACGGAATCCCGCCGGAAAAGATTCACGTAAAGCCGAACTTTGTGTATCCCGATCCGGGCGAGAGAAGCACGGCGGGGAGTTTCGCTCTTTTTGCCGGCCGGCTGGCCGAAGAGAAAGGGTTGGCGACACTGCTGACCGCATGGAGTCAGCTTGCACGACCCATTCCACTGGAAATTGTCGGCGACGGCCCGCTGCGCGCCGAGCTTGAGTCGCAATCGGAAAAAATGGGCCTACAACATGTAACATTTCGCGGAAGGCTGAGTTCCGCCGAAACACGGGCGCTGATGAAGCAGGCCGCGCTGCTGATCGTCCCCAGTGTCTGGTTCGAAACTTTCTCCCTGAACATCGCCGAAGCCTTCGCTTGCGGCACGCCTGTTCTTTGTTCCCGGCTCGGGGCCATGCGCGAAAACGTTGCGGATCAACGCACGGGCCTGCATTTCACCGCCGGTGATGCCGCGGATCTAGCTACAAAAGTGGAATGGGCCTGGGGGCATTCCAGGGAAATGGCAGCAATGGGGAAAGAAGCGCGCCGGGAATACGAACTGCGTTACACGCCGGAAAGAAATTATTCGTTGCTGATGAAAATCTATCGTCAAACGGTGAACGCAAATGCTTAACGCCGCGGTGTTGCAGCCTGCTGTGAAGAGCCCCTACTTCCACGTTCTCGGTGTACGGGTCGATGCCATTCAGACCGCGGGAGCGGTCGCGACGATGGAGCGGCTGATCTCCAACGGCAAGCCGGGGTGTTATGTGACCGTCACCGGAATGCATGGGGTCGCGGAATCGCGCGGCGATGGAAAATTTCGCGAAATCTTGAACGCCGCCGATCTGGTCGTGCCCGACGGAATGCCGCTGGTCTGGCTGGGAAGACTGCATGGCTTCCCGATGCGGCACCGGGTGCCCGGCTCGGAATTGATGGAAGAGTTCTGCCAGAAAACCGGGAGCCGCTATCGACATTTCTTTTACGGCGGCGGACCGGGCGTTGCTGAGGATCTTGCTAAACAACTTCACGCGCGTCACGGAATCACTATCGCCGGAACATTTACGCCTCCCTATCGCCCGCTCACGCCGGAAGAAGAAGAACAAGTCGCTCGCGAGGTGAACGGATCGGCCGCGGACGTTTTGTGGGTGGGATTGAGCACACCGAAACAGGAAAAGTGGATGCATGCGCACCGCGAGGCATTTCGCATCCCGTTGATGCTCGGCGTTGGCGCCGCGTTCGATATGAATTCGGGCAGGCTTCGCAGAGCTCCCGAATGGATTCGCGAAAACGGCCTGGAATGGCTGTTTCGGCTGGTGATGGAACCGCGGCGGCTGTGGAAAAGATACCTGGTGATTATTCCCCGGTCGGTTTTCAGCGTCTCGCTGGAGCTGTGCCGCCTCAAAAAATTTGACTAAAATAAAAGGAGAAAAAAATGAACTGGCAAAATCGCAAGGTGTTGGTCACCGGGGGAGCATCGTTCATCGGTTCGAATCTGGTAAACGAACTGCTGAAACTAGGGGCGCGCGTCCGAGTAGTCGACGATTTGAGCAGCGGAAAGCTCGACAACATTCGCGATTTGATTCGCGCGAATAAAGTCGAGTTCATCGAGAACGATCTTAGGAAACAGGACGTGGCGGAACGCGCGGTCGAGGGGATCAGCACGGTCTTCCATCTGGCGGCCGATCACGGCGGGCGAGGCTATGTCGATCTGCACCAGGCGGCATGCTCGGTAAATTTGCTGCTTGACGGCCTGGTGTTTCGCGCCTGCTATCAAGCCGGCGTAGAAAAAGTGGTTTACGCTTCGTCTGGCTGCGTGTACCCCAACCACATTCAAACCGATCCGAGCGAAATTCTCTATCTCACCGAAGACATGGTCGGACCGCCATACGACGCGGACAACATGTACGGCTGGGCGAAATTGATGGCGGAGATGACTCTGCGCGCTTATCACAAGGACTACGGGATGAAGTCGGCGTCATGCCGCTACTTCACCGTTTATGGCCCACAGGGCGTGGAAAATCACGCGGTCATCGCCATGATTGCGCGCGCATTTATCGGCCAGGATCCGTTTGTGGTCTGGGGAACCGGCAACCAGATTCGCAACTGGACGTACATTGACGACATCGTGCGCGGCACGATTCTCGCGGCAGAAAAAATCGACGACGGCACCGCGGTAAATCTCGGCACCATGGAACGCATCCGGGTGATCGATGCTGTTCATGAAATTCTGCGTTCATTTGGGCGTAACCCGAAGATTGAACCGCACCCGGAAATGCCGACCGGTCCGCTGAATCGCGTGGCCGACAACGCCCTGGCCAAGAAACTCATCGGCTGGGAGCCCAAAGTAATGTTCATGGATGGCTTGCGCCGCACCATCGAGTGGTATGTGAAAACCAAGAAGCAGACGGAAGTGGCGGACAGACTCGAAGCCATACTCACTGAAAGATAGTGTCGACGAATCTGGCGGGCCGCTCGCGACTGTAACACTCCGACTCTCTCGAGTGAGCGGCCTGCCAATTCCCTTCGCAGCTTTTTCAAATGGCCAATCCATCTACAAATAATTATCGGCTTCTGCAGTCCACCGGAATTGTCATGGGGGCGATTCTGCTCAGCAGAATTCTGGGGTTTTTTCGCGAGTGGATGGTGGCGCATCAAATCGGTTCAAGCGCGATCACGGATGCGTACTACGCCGCTTTTACCCTGCCTGACCTGCTGAACAATCTGGTTGCTTCCGGCGCGCTAGGCCTGGTGTTCATTCCGGTGATAGCCAAATATATGGCCGAAGATCGGGAACACGAGGCCTGGCACGTTTTCTGCACGGTCATGACGGTGATGTCGCTGGCTCTGGTGGTTCTGATCGTCATTGGAGAAATCTTCGCGCCTCAGCTGGTCAACGTCATGGTGCCGGGGTTTGATTCCGCTCGAAAAGCGCAAGTCATCTTCTTGACGCGTTGCATGCTTCCCGCACAGTTTTTTCTGTACCTGGGCAGCTTGATGGGGGCATTCCAGAATGCCCGCGGTAAATTCCTGATTCCCGCACTGGCGGCAATTATTTACAACCTGGGCATCATCGGGTGCGGATGGCTTTTTTCTTCGCGAATTGGCGTGACAGCCTTTGCGATCGGTTTGCTGTTGGGAACGTTTTGTGGTTTCTTCCTGCTTCAATCGCTCGCCATCTCGCGCATGGGGCGAAAATTTGCAACCAATCTCGATTTCAGCCATCCCGGCTTCAAGCTGTTCGTCAAATTAGCGATTCCACTCATCCTGGCGCTGTCGATTGATTTCACGGACAGTTGGATCATTCGCTGGTTCGGGTCTTTTCTGGCTCCTTCCTCCATCACCTGGCTGACATTCGCCCGAACGCTCATGCTGGTGCCGCTGTCCACTGTCGCTTACGCAATTGGCACCGCTTCGTTTCCATTTCTCGCCCAGTTGCATTCCGAAGGTAAAACTGAACAGTTGAATCACACACTAAACGCAACGCTGCGGGGTCTAATCGTTTTCCTGGTCCCGATATCAGCGCTCGGAATCGTGTTGCGCGAACCCATCATCTACTTTGTTTTTTCGCATACGCGCCTGCATGCAACTGATTCTCAAGCCACGGCTGCGGCGCTCGCGCTGTTTTGCATCGGGTTGTGCGGCCGCGGACTGCAAAGCCTGCTCTCCCGCGGGTTCAATGCCATGCGAGACACCATTACGCCCGCGATTATCGGCACCGCCTGCACCTTTGCAATGTTTCCGTTGTATGGCTACTGTGCCAGGCGCTGGGATTATCTGGGATTAGCTGCGGCAAGCTCTTTCGGTGTTACCGCCTACGCGGGAGTGCTCTTCGCTGTGCTTTGCAGGCGCACCCACAATCGTAATGTCGTTGAACTGATTTCGTGTCTCGCTAGAATTGTCGTTTCGTCGCTGCTCGTGGCTCCTTTTTGTTCCTGGCTCACTGTATGGCTCGCGGAGTTCTTTCCCATGCAGACAGCGCGGGGCGCTCTGGCGATTCTCCTGGTTGTGAGCGCCATGGGATTACCGGCGATATTGCTACTGGCCAGAGTTCTGGGCGTGGCTGAAATTGAAACGTATTGGAGAAAGCTGACCAGCTGGATTCCCAAACGTTCTCTGCTGACGGAAGACTACGCCGTGACGCCCGAAGTGTAACCGTTTGAGCCAGTCAAAGATTCTGACTCTGCCTGTCGCAATCTTTCCAAACTAAAAACTATGTGGACGACCATAAAATCCGTATTTGGCGAATCTTATTTGCATCCGCGCCATATCGCACAGCGCGAGATCGCCAGTTTTGTCCGTTCCGAGGGAACAAAACTGAATGGACTTTTACTGGATGTTGGCTGCGGGAGAAAACCTTACGGGAAGTGGCTCCCTAACATTCATCGTCACATGGGCGTGGATATGCCTTCCACGATGCACGGGCCGGAGCACGCTGACGTTTGGGCCTCCGCGCTTGCTCTGCCCTTCGCGGACGCGACATTTGACAGCGTTCTTTGCACCGAAGTTCTAGAGCACACGCCGGACCCCGCGGTCGGCCTGCGCGAAATGGCCCGGGTTTCCAAGGCAAGCGCGTTGCTGTTGCTGACGGTTCCCTTCAGCGAACAATTGCACGAAAAGCCCTACGATTTTTGCCGCTTCACTTCTTACTGGCTCGAGCATCTGCTGAAAATGACCGGCTGGGAAATTTTGCAGCTCCGGCCCAGAGGCGGAGCCTGGCTCGAGCTGGGCTTTCGCGTCTCCAGCTTCCTATACACCTCTTTTGGAGCCACCTCCGACGAACACGGCAAACTTTCTCCGCGCCCCATCGCCAGTTTCTTAATAATACCGGCCTGTGCCGGCGTTCAGATATTCAGCAGCATCATGGACAAATTATTGCCGAGCAGCATCAGCACCATGGGTTATGGCGTGGTCGCGAGAAGGAGGGCATGAAGCCTTCCAGCGGTACGATGTTTCTGAGAAAGGCGCGCATCGCCCTTACTCCCTCGTCGTCGCTGCTCTGGTCCCAGCTGGAAAACGGCAGCATGGTGGCCGGCTACAATCGCGAAGGCTATGGCGGCCGGGGCGTTTATCTGCACCGCGACTGGATCGAGCCAGAGCTTGCCGCGCTGCAACACTTTCTGAAACCTGGATTCGTTTTTGTGGACATTGGTGCGAATGTTGGTGTCTACAGCCTGAAAGCGGCGAGAGAGGTTGGAGACAGCGGCGTGGTCATCGCAGCGGAGGCGTTCATCGAAACAGCTTGCCGGCTCCAGAATAATATTCGCGCGAATAAATATCGAAATGTAAGAGTACGCAACGTGTGCGTCGGCGGAGAAACCAAACCCACGCTTCTTTATTTAAACAAGGGCAAACCAAATTCCTACGGCCTGCTGCAATCCAATCACGCTGAATCTGTTTCGGTCATGTCCGTTTCGCTGGACGATCTATGCCGCTGGGAAGGCCTTACCCGTCTCGACTATTTGAAGATCGACGCGGAAGGCGCCGAATCCGCGATCTTACAGGGCGCCGCCGCCGTGCTTGCGCAGTTTCGGCCCATTGTCCAAGTCGAGACCACAAAGAACGAAACCAAATTGCCGGACGGATACCGGCGGTTCCGCGCGCCAGGCAGTCCGAACGATGTATTCATTCCCAAGGAGGCCGATGGAACGATCTCCCAAGCCATCGCCCTCCAGTGGATTGAACTGAACCAACAATCTTCCACGTAGTTCCTTCCGTCGTAACAACACTTTCAATCCCGCCTTGCGTTCCCGAGCCATCCGAATATTTGGCGATAAGGACTAACCGCGCGAATTCTCTCTCGACAACTCAACGTTAATTAATCGTCGGTCGGTCAAATTTTCTTCAGAGTTTTTATTGCAGAGGCCAGGGATTGGCGGCTCTTGAAGAAGTCCTGCCACGGGTCTCGTGCGCGAAGCCGCTTTTCGAAATTGCCGATATTGAAAGTGGAAGGATCGAGCGCGGGTTGGACTTCGGACCAGGCCAGCGGCGTGGAAAACGGCGCCTTGGGGCGGCGGCGCACCGAGTAAGGGGCCACCACTGTCTGGCCGAAACCGTTGCGATAGGCGTCGAGATAAACGCGTTGCCCCCGAGCAGCGATGGAATGCTCGACGGTGAGCTCTTTCGAATGCTGCGCCGCGAGGCGGGCCACCAACGTTTCAGCGAAGGTCAAAACTTCGTCGACATCAGGCCCGGGGCGGATGGGAATGAAAACGTGGAGCCCGCGGCTCCCGGAAGTTTTAGGAAACGATTCCAGTTTCAGCACGTCGAGAACTTCTTTGAGCCCCAGGCCGGCGCGCGCGGCATCGCTGAATTTCGCCGATTGCGGGTCGAGGTCGAAGCACACCCAATCCGGCTGGCGCAAAGAGGACGCACGGCTGCCACTCACGTGAATGGCAATGCAACCGAGATTGGCCAACGTGAGTTGAGTGGTCAGCGAACCGCCGACAACGTAGTTCGTCGATTTATTAGACTTACCGACGTGGGCAATCTTCTTGGTGGGCGTGCCGGGCGGCATGCTTGAAGGAGCTTCTTTCTGGTAGAAGCAGCCGCCGCGCATGCCATCGGGGCAGCGCTCCAGAGAAAGGATGCGGTCTTTCACGTAAGGCTGCAGCTGGGGAAAAATCGCGGAATAAAATTCGATCAGCTGGAGCTTGGTGTAGCCTTCCTCGGGCCAGAATACTTTGTCGGGATTGGAAACGTGGATGGGAAGAGCCTTTGCGGGCCCAGCGGGGGATTTGACTGGCTTGGCTTTAGGCGGCTTGACGATTTTTTTTGCAGGCTTCACTCGGCAAACTCCGGCATGCGAACTTCCTGCGCACTTTTGTCGTCACGCAGGCCCAGAAAGACCGGCTGGCGAAGCTTTTTGTCCGAGGTCCACTCCTGGAAGGAAATTTGCGCGACGAGTTTTGGCGCGAGAAAAGTAACGTCACGTTCCCGGGGAGGATTAATGAAGACACTTTGTCGGCGAACCAGCGGGCGAAATTGTTTGAAGAGCATGGCAAGCGTCTCGTCGTTGAAACCTGTTCCCACTTTTCCGACGAAGTGCAGCTTGCCGCGATCATAGGCGCCCAGGAGCAACGCACCAAAGTGGTTGCGCGAGCCGGAAGGCGCGGTGAAACCTCCTATGACGAACTCATCTTCCTGGTGGACTTTGGCCTTTAGCCAGAAAGTGGAGCGGCCTTCGACATAGCGGGAAGCGAGATCCTTGGCGACCAGGCCTTCGAACTTGCGCTCGGTGGCCAGCCGATAGGCTGCCAGTCCGTTCGCCGCCAGACGCCGTGAAGGCACAATCAACTTGTTGCGCGCGGTGGATTCTTCCAGGGCCACGCGGCGCTCGGATAAAGGGCGGGCGCGCAGGTCTTTGCCGTTTTTGTATAGGCAATCAAAAACCGCGAAGACGGACTTGCCAGTGCCGAGATTTTGTAACAATTGAAAACGGGAGACGCCTTCGCGGTCGAACACCGAAACTTCGCCGTCGAGCAAAAGCGTGGTGGGACCCAGAGCGCCGATGGCCGAGGCGATGGCGGAAAAGCGAGCGGTGCGATCGATGGCGTTGCGCGAAAAAAGACGAACACGCGAACCTTCTTTGTAGGCCAGGATGCGATAGCCGTCGTACTTTTCTTCGTACACCCAGCCGGGCTTGTGGAAGGGCTCGCGGACCAGTGTGGCCAGCATGGGTTGAACGCGAAATGGGATCAAGTTGTCCAAGGCGATGAGTCCGAACGCGATGCGTTCAACGGGATGTCTTGCGGCACTTTGGCGCGCGGCCGCTCGCGGATTTGACGGCGGTTTTTTTGCGCGGGCCTTTCGCCGCTGGCGGTTTCGTTTTCTGTCGGCCGGTCGCCGGGTTTGCAGGGGCCGGATCGCCGGTCGCGGCTTTCTCGACATCTCCGCCGCCGTCTTTCGCGATTTGCGACAGTAGGCGATTGGAAACCGCCGAGCGCGGCTTTTCGAGCGTGATGTCAACGTCGGACGCAAATTCATCGCGATGCTTGATTAACAGCCATGATGTTTTCGTGCTGCTACCAAAGCCGCGGGTTCGAACCAGCACCCACGAACCT
>JBBRZT010000123.1:0-10033 GCA_038236395.1 Candidatus Acidiferrales bacterium | reverse complement strand
GACTTCCGCGATGCCGTCGCACAACTTCCAATCCGATGAGGCGCGGAAGCGCAAATCCTTCAGCGCCTTCAGCGATTCAGAAAGTTTCGTGAACGGCGATTTCCCATCCACCAGCAAGTAGTAGGCAAAAAATTCCAGGCGACGCGAGGCGGTGATCGAAGAGTCCAGCACGCGTACTCCGCCGGCGGCGGCGTTGCGGGGATTGGCGAAAATCTTGCCGCCGGATAACTCTTGCTGCCGGTTGAGTTCCGCAAAGGCATTCTTGGGCATGACAATTTCGCCGCGCACTTCGAAATTCAACGGGAGCTTCGCTTTTTTCAGCGACGCGGTATCGACGCGAAGCGGTACCGAGCGGATGGTTTTCACATTGGGCGTGACGTCTTCGCCCGTGCGCCCATCGCCGCGAGTTACGGCGCGCGATAACGCTCCACCGGCGTACTGCAGCGAAATGCTCAGGCCGTCGAATTTGTGCTCCGCGATGTACTCGATTTTTTCGTGCCCGCTGATTTCGCGCACGCGGCGATCGAATTCGCCGAGCGCTTCATACGAAAAAGCGTTGTCCAGGCTCAACATGGGCCGCGCGTGCTGCATGGTCTGAAAGCCTTCGCGCGGCGCTCCGCCGACGCGCACGGTGGGAGAATCCGGGATGATTAGTTCCGGGTGCGCGGTTTCCAGGTCTTGCAGCTTGCCCATCAGGCGGTCGTAGGCCGCGTCGGAAATTTCCGGATCGTCGGCCACGTAATAACGATATTCGTGGTGGCGCAGTTTTTCGCGCAGGTCTTCGATTTCGTTTTTTACGGCAGCGCCGGTCCTGGCCATGCCACCCTCACCATGAAATTTGCAGAAGAACAGATGCCGCGAGTGCGCTCACATTATATAGAATGAATTGACCGCCATGGACCTCGCCAATTGATGACTACCGGACTTCAGAACGCTTTGCTGATTCACAACCCCAACGCCGGACATGGCGGCGCGAAGCGCAGGCGCTTGCTTGACGAAGCGCGCCGAATTTTTGCCTCCGGCGGCATCGACGCGGAGTTGGCGGAAACAAAAGGCCCCGGCGACGCTACCGAAATTGCGCAGCGGGCTACCGCCGAGCGGCGCGGACTGGTGATTGCCTGCGGCGGCGACGGCACATTGAATGAAGTCGTCAACGGCCTGGCCGGCCATTCGAATGGGCACCGCGTTCCGCTCGCGCTTTTACCCGCGGGCACGGCCAACATTTTTGCGAAAGAGCTGACACTTCCGTGGGACATTCTCGCCGCGTCACGAACATTGATTCGCGGCAGTGTGGTGGACATGGCGCTCGGCCTGGCCACTCCGGTGAACGAGCCGGCCAAGCGAAAATATTTTCTGAGCGTGGCGGGTGCCGGGCCCGACGGCATGGTTGTTTACTCCATCGACCTGGAGCTGAAAGCGCGGCTGGGAATTCTGGCGTACTGGTGGCAGGGCGCACGGGAAGTTTTTCGCTACAAATTTCCGCATTTTCGCGTGACTATCGGAGGCCAGGCTGTCGATTCGTCACTGGTCATCGTGGGACGCACCAAGAATTATGGCGGACCGTTTAAAATCACCACACTGGCCGATCTGTACGAAGATAAATTTGAAGTGATGACCTTGAGCACGCGTAGCGGGTTGCGCTATCTGAGCTATTTGCCGACGCTGTGGATGGATAAACTGCGTGGAACCGACGGCGTTTTTTTCTCGAAGACCGATTCGGTGCTGTGCGAGCCGCTGGACGAAAATCCCGTGTACGCCCAGGTGGATGGCGAGCCGCTTGGGCGGTTGCCGGTGGAGTTTAAAATCGTGCCTGCTGCGCTGAAGGTGCTGGTTCCGGAAGTGACTTCCGGCGTGCGAGCCGTCGCGGCCAGCGCTTCTGCTTGAGATTGATGTAGCATTCCCTCACTGATGGATATCGGCACGCATGCCCTGGCTTCGCTGGCGCTTTCGCGAGCAATTCTGCCGCGCGCACCGAGAATTCTGTGGGCCTGGACGATCAGCGCCGGGATATTTGCGGATAGCGATCAGTTGAGCGCGCTCGTCAGTCCGTCCGCGTACCTTGCGTGGCATCGCACTTACACGCATTCGGTGCTCGCCTCATTGATCATCGCCGTAGTTTTTGCCGCGGTGTATCGCGTGTGGTCGCCCGCCGAGCTGCGGCAGCGCCTGCCAGTTCGCGCCATGTTCGTCGCAGTATTGCTGGTGCAATGGCTGCACGCGGCGATGGACGCGGCGCAGTGGCAAGACGTGGAAATTTTCTGGCCGTTTAGTGCGGCGCGAATTGCCGCGGATTGGTTTCCCACGGTCGATCCATGGATCATTGCAATTCTGGTCGCGGCCGTCGCGTTGCCGGAGCTTTTTCACCTGGTGAGCTCTGAAATTGGCGCGAAAGATAAGAGGCCGCGCGGTTTCGTGGGAGCGATCGTGGGGCTGGTGTTCGTGGTGCTCTATATCGGAGTGCGCGGGGAATTGCACGGCACGGCCATCGCGCAATTTCGAAATCGAGTGTATGTCGGCGAGAATCCGCGGCGAGTCGCGGCGTTTGCTGAACTGACCTCACTGGTCAGTTGGCGCGGCATCGCGGATACGGAAAGCGCGCTTCACGAAGTCACCGTTAATATTCTTGCTTCGCGGCCAGCATCGTTCGATCCTGGCGTGAATTTGTTCAAGCCGGAGCCCAGCCCGCTGTTGCAAGCGGCGCAAGCGACGGAGTCCGCCAAACGCTTTTTGCGGATTGCGCGCTTTCCGAAGGCGACGGTGGTGAAGACGGAGGCCGGTACGGAAGTACAGATCCGCGATTTGCGGTATGCGGCCGCGGATGAACAGAACCACGAGCCGATGGTCACGGTGGATTTCGATTTGTCTGGAAAATTGCAATCGGAAGCGATTAGCTGGGCCAGCCGAGAAACCCCGCGTTGAACTTCAGCTTTCTCTAATACTTCGTCAAGCGCACGTCGGAAAATTGGTGTCACTGCTACTTCTCAGCCGCATCTCCATACGGATTCTTGATGCGCAAAACCATTTGTGAAAGGGCGTAACTTACCGCCACCAGCATCACCGCGGCGATGGCCACATTTAATTTATGCCGCCCCAGATAGGGCAGCGCATCATTTCCAAAGCGCACCGCCAGATATCCCACGGCGAAATAGCGGCACAGTCGGGCTACGGCAATCGCCGACGTGAAACTGCCTAACGGCATTTTGAATACGCCCGCGGCGAACACAAAAGCCTTGAATGGCGTCGGCGGGGGCAGCAGCGCGGCGGCCAGCATGCCGCCGAATCCGTAGCGCTCCACCCAGTGGCGAATGGCTCCGCCGCTTTTTCCCGCCTTCCTGCGAAAGAACGCTTCGCCGCCTTTGCGCGCGATGAAATAGAGCAGCACGCACCCGAGCGTAGAACCGCTCGCGGCCATCAGCGAGTACAGCGCCATGCGCGTCGGATGCTGTATGCACAATTCGATCAGCAGAAGATCGTTGATGACCGGAAAGGTCAGCACCGACGAATCAAGAAATGAAATCAGAAAAAGTCCGGGCGCGCCGAGCGTTCCGGTGAAGGCCACAATTTTCTGCTTCCACGATTGCAAATTGATGCTCAGGACCCGGCCTCCAGACAAATGGACAACACGTTTCAGGAATAGAGGAATAAATTTGCCACGAGCTTACCAGAGGAGGGCACAACGAGTCAGATCACCGTTTCGATGGCCTGCTGGATCACGTCGTACACGGAGTGCAATTCTTCCCGGGTGATCACGTAAGGCGGCAGCACGTACACCACGTTTCCGAGCGGCCGCAGCAGCACGCCCTGATCGATAAAAAATTTGTACAACTTGGTGCGCATGCCGGACAGGTAGCCGGTGTCGTCGGTGCGCAGCTCGATGGCGCCCATGGTGCCGACCTGCCGGGCGTCGCCCACTTGCGGCATTTTGCGGAATTGCGCGAGGCGTTCGCTGTTTACGGCGGCGATCATGGCGATGCGTTCGAACACCGGCTCGTCATCAAAAATCTGTAGGCTGGCATTGGCGGCAGCGCAGGCCAGGGCATTTCCGGTGTAAGAGTGCCCGTGATAAAAAGTGTGCAAGCGATTTTCGCTGCGGAAGGGAGCTTCCACGCGGTCGCTGCACACCGTCGCGCCCATGCCCAAAAATCCACCGGTAATTCCCTTCGACAGGCACATCAGGTCGGGAACGATTCCGGCAACTTCGCAGGCAAACATTTTACCGGTACGGCCGAAGCCGGTGAGCACCTCGTCGGCAATCAGTAAAACATCGTAGCGGGTGCACAGCGCGCGCACTTTTTGCAGAAATTCAACGGGATGAACGACCATGCCGCCCGCGCCTTGCAGCAGCGGCTCAACGATCACCGCCGCGATTCGATCGTGCTTTACCTCGAGCAAACCTTCCAGTTGCTGCACGCATTCGATGTGGCACGTGGCACGCGTCAGGCCCACTGGACAGCGGTAGCAATACGCCGAATGCACGCGGTGCACCGGATAGCGCATGGACTGGAACGGTTTGGTGAACGGCGAATCGTCGCTGATGGACATCGCGCCCGCGGTGTCGCCGTGATAGCCGTGCTCCAGTGCCACGATTTCTGATTTTTTCTCGCGGCCGCTGTTGCTGAAATGCTGCACCGCCATTTTCAGCGCGACTTCCACGGCGGTCGAGCCGTCGTCGGAGAAAAACAGGTTGGTCATTTCCGCGGGCAGGCATTTGCGCAGGCGCGCGGCCAGTTCTACCGCGGCATCGTGCGTGAAGCCGGCCATGAGCACGTGCTCCATCTTGCGGGCTTGCTGCGCGATGGCTTCGGCGATACGCGGATTGGAGTGCCCGTGGAGATTTACCCACCAGGAAGAAATGGCGTCGAGGATGCGGCGGCCGTCCTTGGTGTAAAGGTAGACGCCTTCGGCGCGCTCCACCTGCAGCGGCGGCGCATCGACGGCTGCATTGGTGAAGGGATGCCAGATGTGCAGCGGCGAACTCATTTTAATTATTGGGAAAAAGCAGCGCGATCGAAATGATTCATGAACACCTGCATCAGCGAGGTGCGGTGCAGGTTGGGCAGGCGCGGAATTTCCCCGATGACGCGCACGTGTCCGAAGCGCTCGATAGTTTCGCGATTTTCGCGGTTCTGGTCGCCGATCAAAACTACGCCGTGGACGGGGAGCTCCGCGGCATGCAATGCCGCCAGCGTCAGCAGCGTGTGGTTGATGGTGCCGACGCCGCTGCGCGCCGCCAGAATCACCGGCAACTTAAATTTCGCCATCATGTCCAGCATGAATTGCTTGCCGTTGATCGGCACCAAGACGCCGCCCGCGCCTTCCACCACCAGCCAGTCGTTGATCAGGCTGGTCGGCAGATTGATGCGCGCCAGATCGATTTCCACGCCGGCCCAGCGCGCGGCGAGGTCGGGAGAAACAGGCGGGACAAATTTGTAGACTTCATCGAGGGTCCGGTCGGTGCCAATGCCGGCAAGGCGCATCACCGTTACGCGGTCGGAGCCTTCCAGCGTGCCGGTTTGAATCGGCTTCCAGTAAACGGCGTCAAGCGCCGCGCACAGCAACGCCGCCAGGGTGGTCTTGCCCACGCCGGTGTCCGTGCCGGTGATAAAAAAATGATGCCTCATGCGGTTCCCGCCATGGTCATAGGAGTCGCCTGCTGTTGTTGCGCTCGCCACGCGCACAAAGCCGAAGCTAGTCGCGCGAGGTCCGTCGCGCTGATTTTATGCGTCAATGAAAAACGCAGGCGCGCGGTGCCTTGCGGCACTGTGGGCGGACGGATAGCCCTGACGGCGAAGCCGAATTGCTGCAATGATTCAGCCGCGGCTACGGTGGATTCGTTCTCGCCGATGACCGCCGGAACAATCTGCGTCGCGCTTCCCATCGTTCCCCAGCCCTCGCGGCACAAGGATGTTACAAAGTCAGCCGATCGCGAAATCAGTTCCGCGCGCTCGTGGTCCATTCCCGTTGCCAATCGCAGCGCCGCGCGAATCTGCGCCGCCATGTACGGCGGCATGGCGGTGCTGAAGATAAACGTGCGCGCGTGATTGATCAAATGATCGCGCAACACGGCGGCGCCGCAGACAAATGCTCCCGCGCTGCCCAAAGCCTTGCCGCAGGTATGCATGGCAGCGACGATTTTCCCAGAACTTAGCGCACACGCCGCGATTCCGCGCCCACCCATTCCATGAACCGCGGTTGCGTGAGCTTCGTCAACGATCACTCCCCCGCCATATTTTTCGGCCAAAGCCACAATCTCATCCACCGGCGCAATATCGCCATCCATGCTGAAAACCGATTCCGTGACGATCAACTTTCGTCCGCGCTCGCTTTGATTTTCTTTCAATGCGGCTTCCAGCGCGCTCATATCCCGGTGAGGATAAATCACCTTGCGCGCACCTGACAGGCGAATGCCGTCGATGATGCTGGCGTGATTCAGCGCATCGGAAAAAATCACGTCGTCTTTTCTGGCCAGGGAAGTCAGCAATCCAATATTGGCCGCGTAGCCGCTACCGAAATACAATGCCGCTTCACTTCCTGCGAATTGCGCAAATTCCTCTTCCACTTCGTCCCACACCGCCGCGTGGCCGGAAAGCAGGCGCGAGCCGGTGCCGCCCATTCGAACGGCGCCGCCTACCGCGGCCAGCACCGCATCTTTCAACGCCGGATGTTGCGCGAGTCCGAGGTAATCATTCGAACATAGGTTTACGCCAGCGATTTCGACCAAAGTCCGGCGCTGGCTTCGCGATTCCAGATCGCCTAACCCGGCTTGCAGCTCTGTCGTCAACACGTCGTGAAATTCAGATGGCATGCGATTCGAGTGGTTTCAATCCTAAAGTTTGCAGCAGCTTTTCATCTTCGTCCGCACCGGGGTTGGGAGTGGTCAGCAATTTTTCGCCGACAAAAATCGAATTGGCGCCGGCCAGAAAACAAAGGGTGACTGCTTCGGGCGACAACTGTTTCCTTCCTGCTGCCAAACGCACGCGCGAAGCCGGCATCAGCACCCGCGCAGTGGCGATGGCTCGCACCATTTCCAGAGGATCGAGCGATGGCGTATCGGCCAGCGGCGTTCCCGCCACGCGCACCAGCATATTAATGGGCACGCTTTCCGGGTGCGGCTCCAGAGTGGCCAGCTGGTGCAGCAATCCGATGCGGTCCTGTTCGCGTTCGCCCATTCCTAGGATTCCGCCGCAGCACACAGTGATGCCGGCCTTGCGTACCGAAGCCAGGGTGCGCAGCCGATCGTCATACACGCGCGTGGTGATGATCGAGCCGTAAAATTCCGGCGAGGTATCCAGATTGTGGTTATAGGCTGTCAGGCCAGCGTCTTTCAGCTTCACCGCTTGCCCGTCGTTCAACATACCCAGTGTGCAACATACTTCCATGCCCAGCGCGGAAACTCCCCGCACCATTTCCAGCACGTTGTCGAAATCCTTACCCTCGGGAGCCTGGCGCCACGCGGCGCCCATGCAGAAGCGCGTCACTCCGCGACCGGCAGCTTCGCGCGCGACGGAAATCACGTGTTGCGGATCGAGCAGTCCCTGGCGCTCCACGTCCGCTTCATAGTGCGCGCTTTGCGGGCAATAGGCGCAGTCTTCCGGGCAGCCACCCGTTTTGATGGAGATCAGTTGGCAGGTCTGCACGCGGTCGGCATCGTGGAACTGGCGATGGATGGTCTGCGCGCGGAAAATCAGCTCGGGCAGCGCGGTGCGATAAATCTGGGCGACTTCTTCGCGGCTCCAGTTACTGCGCACGGCGCTTGCAGCCGCCGCGCTCATGCCGGGCGCCGCTGCCGCCGTTGATGTGGAATTCCCCGATACGTTCGAACTCATCGTCTCCGTCACGTCTGATCCGCCATGCACCTGGCCAACCTCGGCGGGGTTGAAATTTAGATTGGCATGTTACCATCGCTTGGTGGCAGCGTCTTGCCAATCGAGGCGATTCGTTTCTGCCCGGACGCATACCGGACGGGGCGCTAAAAGCGGCAAAACTGGCCTCTGAGCCGGTTTGACCATATCGCCGCTAAATGTTATAAATCAACGCTTTGTCGCCAGCCCGCGCAGAGCTTTTTTGATGTCCCTGGAAGGGGTCCGGGGGCACTCAGGCTAAGATAAACAGTACAGGATATGAGTTTCCGCTGTTGGCGGGCGGGGCCCTGTTTTGGAATCGGTGGGCACGCCGCTGGCGTCGATGTTCGCATTGGTTGGTTGTGTGTGTGGGGACGCGTTATGGCCCGGCGCCGCCCTGAAATCGCTTTTTACTTACGGAGGAATTTTTGATGCGCACCTGGTTCGATAATTTGTGTTCGCTGGCCCGCCGGCCGTTGAAAATAAGCGCAGGTCTTGCCGCGCTCTCGCTGCTTACATCGCTTTCGGCTCGCGCTCAAGAAGGCGGCGAAGCCAATCTGAAACTTCCCGACCTCTCGCAGGTCTCTTTCCTCGGCATTGACGGCCACAAGATCCTCATGTTCGGGCTGATTTTTTGCGTGTTCGGGCTGGTTTTCGGCCTGACCATCTACAGCCGGCTCAAGAATCTGCCGGTGCACAAGTCGATGCGCGATATTTCCGAGCTGATTTATGAAACCTGCAAGACTTACCTGATCACTCAGGGAAAGTTCATCCTGCTGCTGGAAATTTTCATCGCCATCGTCATCGTTCTTTATTTCGGCGTGCTGCTGAAACTTGAGGCGATGCGCGTCGCGATTATTTTGCTGTTCAGCCTCGTCGGCATCGCCGGGAGCTACGGCGTGGCGTGGTTCGGCATTCGCGTAAATACCTTCGCCAATTCGCGCACCGCGTTTGCCAGCTTGCGCGGCAAGCCGTATCCCATTTATCACACGCCGCTGCGCGCGGGCATGAGCATCGGCATGATGCTCATCAGCGTTGAACTGCTGATCATGTTGTTCATTTTGTTGTTTATCCCCGGCGACTACGCGGGGCCCTGCTTCATCGGGTTTGCCATCGGCGAATCGCTGGGCGCGGCCGCGCTGCGAATTGCCGGCGGCATTTTCACTAAGATCGCGGACATCGGCTCCGACTTGATGAAGATCGTCTTCAAAATTAAGGAAGACGACGCGCGCAATCCCGGCGTCATCGCGGACTGCACCGGCGACAACGCCGGCGATTCGGTGGGACCCAGCGCCGACGGCTTTGAAACTTACGGCGTCACCGGCGTCGCGCTGATCACTTTTATTCTGCTGGGCGTGAAGAGTCCTACAGTGCAGGTACAGTTGTTGGTGTGGATCTTCATCATGCGCATCGTGATGCTGATCGCCAGCGGCGCTGCCTACTTCCTCAACGGGGCCATCGCCAAGGCAAAATACGGCAACGTCGACGAGATGAATTACGAGCACCCGCTGACCTCGCTGGTGTGGATTACTTCGGTCGTGTCCATCGGCTTCACCTACCTGGTCTCTTACCTGATTATTCCGTCGCTGGGAGATGACACCACGCAGTGGTGGAAGCTGGCGACGATTATTTCGTGCGGCACGCTGGCCGGCGCGGTTATTCCCGAACTGGTCAAAGTGTTTACCTCCACTGAGTCGCGCCACGTGCGCGAGGTGGTCAGTTCCGCGCAGGAAGGCGGCGCGTCGCTGGGCATTCTGTCGGGCTTCGTGGCCGGAAATTTTTCGGCGTACTACATCGGGCTGGCGATGGTGGTGCTCATGTCGCTGGGCTACCTAATCAGTGAGCTGGGACTCGCGACCTTTATGATCGCCGCTCCCGTGTTTGCCTTTGGATTGGTGGCCTTCGGCTTTCTGGGCATGGGACCGGTCACCATCGCGGTGGATTCCTATGGACCGGTCACCGACAACGCGCAATCGGTATACGAGCTTTCGCTGATCGAGCAGATTCCCGGCATCAAGCAGGAGCTGAAGCGTGATTACAACATCGACGTAAATTTCGAACGCGCCAAGGACATGCTGGAAGCCAATGATGGCGCGGGCAACACATTCAAAGCCACCGCCAAGCCGGTGCTTATCGGCACCGCGGTAGTAGGTGCCACCACCATGATTTTTTCCATCATCATGGCGCTGACG
>JBBRZT010000122.1:0-10109 GCA_038236395.1 Candidatus Acidiferrales bacterium | reverse complement strand
GCCACGCAGGGCTGGCCACCGGACCGAGGCTGTCCAGCGAACCTGTTATCCCCATGAATGGCAACGTGATTTTGTCGAATGAATGTGCCGTCAGGCCAAACTGACTGGGACCTTGCGGCGAGAGACAGAGAATTGCTTTCGCCCGAGGATCGGAAAAACTGGTTGCCGGATGACCGGGCAGATCGACGAGCGCACCGCCTACAGCTTCGGCCGTATAAGAACCCATGGAATGGCCGGCCACGCCAACGTGATCCAGATCCAGCTTGTCGCTAAGGCCGCCGACGCGCTTTTTCAAATCGGGCAAGGCGTTCAGAAGAGAAGTAATATCCTGCGGCCGGCTTTCCCATAGCGCCGGGTTTTTCAGCGCCTCGCGCACTGCTTGAGGAAAACGAAGAGCTTCGTCGCCGCTCTTCCGGCGCTGAACGGTGGAATCGTCGTGGGTGGGCTGCAGCGTAACGTAGCCGTAGGTGGCCCAATGGCGGGTCAGGGATTCGCAGCAATTCTGCGAGCCGCCTGCGCCATGAGAAAACACAATCACCGGATATTTGCCCTGGGTCACAGGATAAAAAATGCGGACGTGCAAATCCTTATTTCGAGCGGCGTCATGTACAACGATGTCGGGAACCTCGGTCACGGCCAGCGGTCCGGTTTCGAGCTTGTAGCCATCGGTTGCTACATCAGCCGCTCCTGTTTTCGAGGCGGTTTCAGGATGGAATGTCCCATCTGGTGCCGAAGTAACGGTGGCGGGAGTTGCGTCGCCGTGTATGCGTGGAAGAGAAAACGCGCTGCCTCCCGATTGGCGAGTGATGACGAAGGCAGTGATGGCGCTGAAAACGGAAATGATGGCGATATTGGTGAGGAGCCTTTTGCCGCGTCGGCCACGCAGAGGGCTACCCCGTTCGGTGTTGATTCGTTTCTGCAGGGTTTTGAAAGTAGACTTCGCCAAGTTTTGACCGCCTCGCAAGTGCTGTTGTTTAACCCTTAAAGAGACAAACAGTTGCTCTCGCCCCGAAGTCGAGGGGTGTGAAGAAACACCCGACCGACTCCGCAACAGCGGGTTGGCCAACCAAACCCTGGACGCAACAGATTGGAGTTTTTAACCAGGCCAGCAGAGGCGGGGACTGCCTAAAGCCGAAACCATCATAGCAGAAACACTTGTTTTCACAGGATTTCTTTACGACGTTCGCAGCAGCTAAAAGCCCAATGCGGTCTGCTTTGCTGAGGTGTATTCGCGGATGTAATTCTTTACCGAAAACTTGCGCGCGGTGTTTTCGGAACTCATGTAGCGAACCATACCGAATACGGGACGCTCCGGTCCCCATGGGCGGTCGTAGCGGCCCAGGCACCAGAAGATACCGCTGTACGAATTAGGATCACGGCCGTCGAGGCCATATTTGTTGTTGAGTTCAATCAAAATAGAGACGGCTACGCGCGGCGAGACAGACCATTCCAGAATCTTTTTCCCCCACAACATGCGCATATAGTTGTGAATGTGGCCCTCTTGAAGTAGTTGGCCTTGCGCAGCATTCCAGAGTGGGTCATGCGTGGCGGCAGTTTCAAATTCAGCAAGGTCGTATGTATTTTGGCGTTCATCTTTTTCATGTTGGTGCAAGGTCTTCTGCGCCCAGGGCGGCAGAGACTCGTAGCGATCGTAGTCGTTTCGGTGCGCGCAAAAGTTGTAGCCTACTTCACGCCAGGTAATGAGCTGGTCGAGAAAATTCTCGGCCGGCGCGCTCATATTCCACCAGCCTTCTCGCGCGCCGTTACTGCGAAGAGCAAGTTTCTCGGGGCGCCAATTCTCCACGTCGACGATTGCGGCGAAAATTTCGTGAGCGGAGATGTGGCCGAAGTGAAGGTAGGGAGAGAGGCTGCTTGTGGCACGGAGCTCCGGTTTGTTGTGCTCTGCGCTGTACAGCGAAAACTTGCTTCTAAGAAACTCTGTCAACTGTTTACGCGCCGCGGTATGGCCGCCGCACATTTCTGCCGGCTTCACCAGGTGGTCCACGGACAGAACATCCAGCGTGCCGGCTTTGGCTTCCAACAATGCTGCGGAAGCGGCTGGCCAACGCCGCGTGATTTCGTGGGCGAACCCTGGCGGAGCAGGCAAATCCTGCTCGGACAGAGGATGAGCCGAAGGAAATTCCTCGAAATGGGCGGGTAAAACCTTTTGGAGGTGCCGGCGAAAATCAAATGCGCGCGTAAACGCGCGATCGGCGGCGCGCAGAGGGTGCAGACCATTGGAATCCACCGCTTCGAAGCGGACGGTTAAATTTCGGGCCGCGGCGTCCACCATGCGCGGAAGAAAAAAACACGGGAACTCATCGGTGACAACGACACACGCGTCGGCGGCCAGCGCTTCGAGAAGGCCCTTGCCGTCGCCAGGGGACGGCTCAACGTAAGGATAATAGCGGACGCCAACTTTGGCACAGGTGTTGGCATTGTCCGCCATGCCGTCGATGATGAATCGGTGGATGCGCTCACTCGCCCACTCATAGCCGCAACGCAACGCTTCGAGAATTACCAGCGGCTTGCGCAGTTCGCGGCAGTGGTCCAGGGCGCGATCCAACGCAAAATTGTAAGTGAGACGCCGATTGGCAATCATCCAGTAAAGAACGTAAGCGCCAGTGGGCCGCACAGGGCCGTCGTTGCGCTGTTGAATGCGAATTTTGGGAACCACATCAGCAGGATACCGGACGGTTCGCGCCCGGCAATACCAACAGGACTTGACATTTCTCAGGGCCGGGCTATTGTCGGCGTTCGGCATTTCGAGGAGACAGTCATGAGGCGTGGGGCAATTGGAGTTTTTTTGCTGGCACTGATGGCCGCGGGAGCGGTTTTCGCTCAAGCGCCGAAGCCGGAGAGCAAAACGATCGTGCTGAAAGCCGCGCGGTTGTTTGACGGAAAGAGCAACGCGCTGGTGACACCCGGCCTGGTGGTGGTCATCGACGGAAAAATCACGGCGACGGGTGCCAATGCGACTGTGCCAGCAGGAGCGGAGGTGATTGACCTGGGAGACGCGACTCTGCTTCCGGGATTTATCGACGCACACACGCACCTGACCATGATGTACACGACGGATTACAAACAAGCGGCGCTCGATGGATTACAAAAGACGATTGCCGAGCAAACGCTGGATTCGATCGCCAACGCCAAAGTTACCTTAATGGCTGGTTTTACTACGGTGCGCGATGTGGGCTCGCGCCATTTCATCGATGTCGGGCTACGAAACGCGATTCGCAACGGCAAAGTGCCGGGCCCGCGCATGTTGGTTTCCGTACATGCAATTGGAACTACGGGCGGGCATTGCGACGAAACGGGATTTCGGTCTGGCGTTTTCGGAAAAGAAACCGGTCCGGAAGAAGGAGTGGCTAACGGCGCGGATCAAATGCGTTATGCGGTGCGGCTGGCGCACAAGTATGGAGCAGACATTATTAAGACTTGCGCTTCCGGCGGAGTGCTTTCATTGGCTGACGATGTGGACACGCCGCAACTGACGCAGGAAGAGTTGAACGCGCTGATCGATGAAGCGCACGCGTTAAAGAGAAAAGTTGCGGCTCATGCGCACGGGGCGGAAGCCGCCAAGCGCGCCGTACGCGCGGGCGTGGATTCCATCGAGCACGGGTCATTTCTGGATGACGAAGCGCTGGACATGATGAAGCAACATGGCACGTACTACGTGCCCACGTTGATGGCGCTGCAAGGATTGTCGGAACAGATGCAAGCGGGGATGTATATTCCGCCCGCGATCCGCGCCAAGGCGGAGCTGGCCATGACGTCTCTCCATAAAACGTTTCAAAAAGCTCTCGCGAAAGGCGTGAAGATTGGGCTGGGCACGGACGCAGCGGTTTATCCCCACGGAAGAAACGCCGAAGAATTTCACCAAATGGTGGATCTGGGAATGAAGCCGATTGACGCCTTGAAGGCTGGGACTTCGTCGGACGCCGACTTGCTTGGACTGGCGGACAAAATCGGCACGCTGGAGACCGGAAAAATCGCCGACATTGTGGCTGTGCCTGGCAATCCCGTTGAAAATATCCGGCAGACGGAGCATGTCGATTTCGTGATGAAAGAAGGGGTCATCTACAAAGACGAGCACGCTGTGGCACACTGACACGTCGCCTCTGGCATAGGGCGGAGTTGCGGGGCGGAGTTGCGCTCCAGCCAATCAGAATCGCGTGAATCCTGCATGACAGTTTCACCAGAAACCACAAGCCCTCCGAACCCGAGCCGTTCGAGTAAACGCGACTGGTTGTTGGCGTTCGCCGTTTCCCTGGCCACCGCGTTGGCGATTATTTCGCCGTATTTCTGGAAGGGAAATGCCTCCGGCCACGACTTTTCATTTCACGCCGCTTCGTGGATGGACGCGGCCGCGCAGTGGCGCGACGGCATTTGGTATCCGCGATGGACTGACGGCGCGAATTTCGGATTCGGCGAACCGCGGTTCATTTTTTATCCGCCATTGTCGTGGATGTTTGGCGCGGCGCTCAGCTTCGTTGTGCCCTGGCTCTACGTGCCGGCGGTATTCATCGTTTTGACCCAGACGATGGCGGGGCTTTCTTCGTTCGCGCTGGCGCGGCGTTTATTTCCGCAAAGAGCCGCTCTTTTCTGCGCGGTTTGTTACGCGGCGAACCCTTATGTGCTGCTCATCGTTTATATGCGCAGCGATTTCGCGGAGCAACTGGCGCTGGCTTTCTTTCCTGTTCTGACTCTTGCTGCTCTGGAAGCGACAGGTGCAGTGCAATCTCGATTCGATACCCCGCGCCGCCCGATCGTTTTTCTAGGTATCGTTTTTGCCGCAGTGTGGCTGACGAACGCTCCCGCTGGAGTGATCGCCAGTTATGGCCTGACAGTTTTCTTTCTCTGGAGAGCGATTTCTGCAAAATCGTGGCGGCCGCTGCTCTATGGATCCGCTGGACTGGCCCTGGGTTTTGGACTTATTGGATTTTATCTACTGCCCGCGGCCTACGAGCAGCGGTGGGTAAACATTTCTCAGGCGCTGGCATCCGGTTTGCAGCCGGCGCAAAATTTTCTTTATGCGGTGATCGCCGACGAGGAGCACAACGTCTTCAATCGTGTGGCGTCCAACGCAGCAGTGCTAATGATGGTGCTTACGGGAATTTTTGCCTGCGCAGCGTTTCCCCGCGACAAAAAATCGCGCTTCGAACCCATAACCAGAGCGGTCTGGAGTACGATGCTGGCGCTGACGATAGCCGCTGCGTTTATGATGCTGCGCGTCAGCTCCTTGTTCTGGACGGTGCTTCCCAAATTGCGCTTCGTGCAGTTTCCGTGGCGGTGGATGTCGCTGCTGGCGATTCCGCTTACTTGTTTTGTCGCCGCAACCATAGCGCGTAAAACGGTACGCCGGTATTGGGCGGCGCTACTGGCTGCCGCACTGGTGGCGGTGTTGGGGTGCACGGCCGCTTGGATGGTGGGCCGCACCTGGTGGGATTCGGAAGACATGCCGGTGTTGCGGGAAGCGATCGACAAGGACGAAGGGTTTGAAGGCGTGGATGAATATGATCCCAAGGGGGATGATCACGCGGACCTGCCGGAAAAATCCGCGCGTATAAGACTCTTGAACGCTGGACAGAATCCACGCGTTGCGCAGCAGGTGAGGATTCACGTGGAGCGCTGGTCCGCGGAAAGAAAAGAGGCGCGCATCACGGCGCGCGAGCCGGTGCGAGTGGCGCTGCGCGTTTTGAACTACCCGGCGTGGCGCGTGGAAGTTAACGATGCGGCGGTGATTCCGGAGCGCACGGATGAGAACAATCAGATGGTGGTGCCGCTGGCGGCGGGATCATCGCACGTGGTGGTGCGATTCACGCGCACGCCGGATCGCACCGTTGGCGCGGCAGTGACGCTTGCCAGCATGTTGATCGCGGTTTTGCTTTTCTTCAGGAGAGCGCGGACGTAATCGCCTGCGAACTCAGCGGCGATCCACCGTGGGATGCCGGACGTCCTGACCCTGCACGATGTAGATGACGTCCTCGGCGATGTTGGTGGCATGGTCGCCGATACGTTCCAGGTTTTTGGCGGCAAGAATCAGCTCGAACGCGGGAAAAACCACGCTGGAATCACCCATCATGTAGGTGAGCAGTTCGCGGAAAATCTGGTCGCGATAATTGTCGACCTGATCGTCGCTGGCCAGAACTTTCTGCGCCAACTCGACGTCGCGTCGCACCACGGCGTTCAAGGCGTTGCGAACCATCTCCTCCGTTAGCTCGCTCATGCGCGGCAGGTCCACGTAGGGCTTGACGCGAGGGTGGCGCAAGATCCGCAGCGAACCCTGGGCGATATTTACGGCCTGATCGCCGATGCGTTCGAGGTCGTTGTTGATGCGCGAGACGGCCAGCACAAATCGCAGGTCCACGGCCATCAACTGGTGCAGCGCCAGCAATTGAACGACGCGGTCGTCCACTTCGATCTGCAGCTCGTTGATGGCGTCTTCTTCGGCAAGGACGCGATTGGCGAGAGCCTCGTCGGAATCCAGCACGGAGTGCACGGCCTGATGCACGGCGCGCTCGGCGAGGCTGCCCATCCACAGCAGCCGCTCTTTCAGATCGTTCAAATCTCTTTCGAAATGGCGTTCCATACGTCCCCTCGGGGCAAGAGTTGCAAATTTTTATCCAGCGGCTTTTTGCGTCTCAGCCAAAGCGGCCGGTGATATACGCTTCCGTTCGCGCATCACTGGGCGTGGTGAAAAGCTGCGGCGTGGGACTGAATTCAATGAGCTGGCCAGTGAGCAGGAAAGCGGTGAAATCGCTGACCCGCGCGGCTTGCTGCATATTGTGGGTGACGATGGCGATGGTACAGAGATCCTTCAATGACACGAGGAGCTCTTCGATCTTGGCGGTGCTGATGGGATCGAGTGCGGAGCAGGGTTCGTCCAGCAGCAGGACCTCCGGCTCGACAGCCAGAGCGCGGGCGATGCACAGGCGCTGTTGCTGGCCTCCGGAAAGCTCGTACGCGGATTTATGCAGCTGGTCTTTCACTTCATCCCACAACGCGGAATGACGCAGGCTTTTTTCGACGGCATCGGCGATGGAGCCCTTGGTGCCGTTGATGCGCAAGCCGTAAGCCACGTTTTCAAAAATGGATTTTGGAAATGGATTGGGGCGCTGGAAAACCATGCCTACGCGGCGGCGCAGCGCGGTTACGTCCTGAGAAAGGATATTTTCGTTGTCGATCAGGATTTCGCCTTCGAGCCGCGAACTGCGCACTGTTTCGTGCATGCGATTCAGGGTGCGCAGCAAGGTGGACTTGCCACATCCGGACGGGCCGATGAGCGAGGTCACTTTGTTCGAAGCGATATTGAGGTTGACGTCGAACAGCACCTGCTTCGTGCCGTAGAAGAAATTGACCTTGCCGATGGTCATACGCATGACCAGGGGCGCTTGCGGTTCGCGACTCGATGGAACGGTGACGGGTGGTGTGATGTTTACGGACACTGCCGACCTCACAGAAGCGTGCATGGTTAAGTCCTCGGAACGGCGACGCCCCGGGACAGGATAACCCGGGCGATGATATTAATGACCAGAATCAAGCCGAGCAGGACGAGTCCCGCGGCCCAAGCCTGGCGATGCCAGTCATCGTAAGGCGCGATGGCATAGGTGAAAATCATAACGGGCAGAGAGGCGATGGGCTGTTCCCAGCCGGGACTCCAGAAACGGTTGCCGAAGGCGGTGAAGAGCAACGGGGCGGTTTCACCGGCAACGCGCGCGAAGGAAAGCAGCACGGCCGTCAAGATTCCGCGATACGCCGCAGGCACCACGACGGAGGAGATGGTTTTCCACTTGCTGGCACCGAGAGCCATGGCGCCTTCGCGTAAGGCGCGCGGCACGGCGCGCAGAAATTCCTCAGTGCTGCGCAGCGTGATAGGAATCATCATTAGCCCCAGCGCGAAACCGCCGGCCAGCGTGGAGAAATGTTTGAAGGGCAAGACTACCAGGCTATACGCAAAAATCCCGATAACGATGGATGGCACGCCGTTCAGAAGATCGGCGGCGTAGCGCACTACGAAAGCAACGGTGCCGCCGCTGAATTCGGCGAGGTAGATGGCGCCGATGAATCCAATTGGCACGCCCAACAAGCAGGCGAGAAGCAGCAGCTTGGCGCTGCCCACGATGGCGTTGGCCATGCCGCCGCCAACTTCGCCAACGGGGGCGGGGAGCTTGGTGAAGAAATTCCAATTGACGGACGTGCCGCCGTGATAAACGAGGTAGCCGAGAATGAAAAACAAGACCGCTACGGCGACGAAGGCGCAGAGGCCCGTCATGGTCAGCATGAAATGGCTGACGAATTTGCGCCAGCGGAGACGGTTGCTCATGCCTGGCCCATTCCGCTGCCACGCTGGGAAGTGACCACAATCAACAGGCGAGCCAAACCGTTCAAGAGAAAAGTGAGGATGAAGAGCACTAAGCCAAGTTCGATGAGCGATTGCAGGTACAGATCGCCGGTGGCTTCGGTGAATTCATTGGCAATCACGGCGGCGATGGAATAGCCGGGCGAAAAGAGCGATGCGCTGATGGTGGGAGTGTTACCGATGACCATGGTGACAGCCATGGTTTCTCCCAGCGCGCGAGCGAGGGCGAGAAAAATCGAGCCCATGATCCCAGTACGCGCGAAGGGCAGCACAACTTTCCAGGTGGATTCCCAGCGCGTGGAGCCGAGTGCGAGTGCCGCTTCGCGCTGGTCGCGAGGCACGGAAAGTAAAACTTCGCGCGATACGGAAATGATGTAGGGAATCACCATGATGGCCAGAACGATTCCGGCGGTGAGAAATCCGACGCCATAGGCGGGTCCCTGGAAAAAAGGAAGAAAACCGAGTGTGTTTTTGAGAGCGGGTTGAATGTATTCGCGCATCAGGGGGATGACGATGAAGACCCCAAGCAAACCGTAAATGACGCTGGGGACCGCGGCCAGAAGGTCGATAAAAAACTGGAGCGTGTCGGAGACTCGCGCGGGGGCGAGTTCGGCAAGAAAAATTGCGGCGCCGATACCCAGAGGAACGGCGATGAGGAGCGACACGATGGAAGTTACCAAAGTGCCGTAGATGAAAGGAAGCGCACCGAAGTGATCGAAAATTGGATCCCAGACGGAAGTGACGAAGAAAGCGAAACCGAATTTGTGACGCGGAAGGTAAGAACCCTGCCACAGCTCGTAGACGAGCAGCAGGGTGATGAGCACGACGGAGCCGGCAAACAAAAATGTAATCAGCCGGGCGATCTCGTCTCCATCGCGGAGGCGGCTGACGAAAGAGCGCGAGGCCGATACCGGACCCGCGCTCGGAACAGTTGTGGTAGAAGTGGCCATCTTTACGGCGAAACGTAACGCGTTACTGGATGGAGTTCAGCGACTTCATTTCCTTGCTGACCACCTCTTTGGGCAGCTTGGCGTAGGAGAGCGCTTCTGTCTGGCTCTGCCCGTCGGTCAACATCCATTTGATGAAGCCCTTCATGGCGTCGCGTTTCGAAGAGTCGGAAAACTTCGCAGGAATCAGCAGCCAGGTGAAGCTGGAGATGGGGTAGGCCGCTTTCCCGGGAGCGTTGGTGATGGAAACGCGGAAGTCATCAGGCATATCTTTCGCGGCGCCCGCGGCAGCGGCGGTAACGCCGGCCAGATCGGCCTTGATGAATGAGCCGGAGGAATTCTTGACCTTGCCGTAGGGCATCTTGTTCTGGATGGCGTAAATCAGCTCGACGTAGCCGAAAGCGTTGGGAGTCTGCTTGACCAGACCGGCGACGCCCTCGTTGCCTTTGCCGCCGAGACCCACCGGCCAGTTGACCGAAGTGCCTTTGCCAACTTTATTCTTCCACTCGTCGCTGACCTTGGAGAGATAGTCGGTCCAGATGTAGGTTGTGCCGCTGCCATCGGAGCGGTGAACGACGACGATGTCGTTGCCGGGAAGATTGACGCCTTTATTCGCGCCGGCGATGGCGGGGTCATTCCACTTGGTGATCTTGCCAAGAAAAACGCCAGCAAGCGCTTCGGGCGTAAAGTTCAGCTCCGCGTCGACGCCCGGAATGTTGTAGGTGGGTACATCGGCACCCATGACTGTCGGGAAGTGAAGAATGGGGAAGCCGTGCTTATCCTGGAAGGCTTTTAGTTGC
>JBBRZT010000121.1:0-10221 GCA_038236395.1 Candidatus Acidiferrales bacterium | reverse complement strand
GGCGGCATCGATGCCCTAGTCTTCACCGCCGGGATCGGCGAGCATTCGCCGGAAGTTCGCGCAGCGGCGTGCGCCAATTTTGGTTTTCTCGGTTTAATACTCGACGCCGCAAAAAACTCTTCGCCGCCGTCCGTGCCGCAAGCCGATCAGGATATTTCCATGCCGGCATCGAAGGTCCGCGTGCTGGTAGTGCAGGCCCAGGAAGATTGGGCCATCGCCAAGGAATGCTGGATGCTAGTCGGCCCAAACGTGGCGCAGCGTCACTCCTGAAACGGACATTCTAAAAAGTCACACCCTGTATTGAAGAAAACCACCGACTATTTCAGATTATCGCGCTGGTGCGCGCGCAGCTCGGCAGTAATGGCGTCAAGTTTCTTGAGCATCACCTGAATTTCCGGGTTGGACTGAAACATTTTCCACACCAGGCCGCTGCGATAATTCTCCACCATCACCGTGATAGGCGCCTGGTTCAACCCCATGTAGATAGGCGACCACCAATCCCGATCGAGATTGTAAGCGTCGATCGGACCGTAGATGCCCCACAGCCGATCGCCCAGATCGCGATAAAAATGTTTGAACGCGGCCATCGACGCGTCCGGCGTGTAAGGAAATGAAGCCAGCGCCCCAGTCGGCGCCAGCGTGCCGTCATCGTCAGCGGGGTTGGGCGCGTACGGATGGTAGCCGGTTGGCCCGTCCGCGGCCGTCAATCCCCATGCGTCCGCGCCGTAAGTTTTGTGCCGAGCGGGATTGTCGATTGCATAAGCGCGATTGATCAGCGCAATGTTTCGATTGTTGTCAAAATAATTGGCGAACAAATCCGTCAGCGCGTGCGGATCGAATCCCATGTAAGAGTAATGCGCGAAAAAAAGAGGCCCGCCATCGCCCACGCCGACTTCCAACTTCGTCCCGTAGTACGTGGTCCCGTTCGCGTAGCGACCGCCTTCCGCCGTCCCCGACCACGATTTGCGATAGAGCTGCGCCGCTGCTGATTGCCCCGCCCAGCCAGAATAATAAAGCGCGGACGACACCGCATGCGTGGGCGAAGCGATGGCCAGCAAGTAAACGATCATCGTTTCGTTGAACCCGGTAAGCCGGTGATTGATGAACCAGCTCCACTCCGGCGTCCAATGCCAGTACAGCGCATCGCTGTCCGCCGATTGCCGGTACCAATCCCACTCCACCGTTTCCCACAAATGAGTAATGTGTTTGGCGAGCTCGGTTTCCTCGCGCGAAGGGCGGTTGAAATACTGCCGCGCCACCAGCAATCCCTGAATCATAAACGCGGACTCGACCAGGTCGCCGCCGCTGTCAATCACGCTGAAGACCGGCAGCGACTGTCCGGTTCTTCCGTCCATGAAGTGCGACCACGCGCCGTGATAGCGCGGCGCCTTTTCCAGAAACGCGGTAATTTTGTTCAGCCGCGCCAACCCTTGCTCGCGGGTGATGAAGCCGCGCTCGACCCCCACCACCAATGCCATGATGCCAAAGCCGGTGGCCCCTGTGGCAACAATGCGGTCGTTGCCGGGAAGATTTTCGCGCACCATGCCGGAATCCGGATGCGCGCCCTCGAAATAATATCGAAAGCACGCTTCCTGCAGCATTTCGAGCAGTTGGTCGTCGGTCATCGCGTGCGTTGTGGCGCTAGCCGGAGCGGACAACGCCGATTCATGGTAGTCCCCATCGACCGCGGACACTTTGTATTCAGCTTTCTGGCCGACCCTGCCGAGAAAGTCGCTGTAACGGTATACGCCGGGAGTTTGGGTGCCAACCGGTTCAAACGCCGCGCCATCCAGCGACCGGTAAATCGTGAAATGCCCGAGCGCCTCAAATTTCTCTGATCCCACAAGCGCGTCCCAACTCAAGTCCACGTGACGCTCGTACGCCTTGGCCTGAAGATTTTTCGGCGCGGAAATCGCGGTCGCGCCCGACGCGCCGCCGCGGTCATCTTCGACGCGAATGTCATCCAGAAAAAGTGTGTGCGCTTTGCCGTCAGCCCCGGCCTGCTCGAATGACAGCGACTCAAGCCGTCGCGGCTCGAAAGAGGTCACCGACTCCTGCGTCACACGCTGAAATGGGATACGCACGCGAATCCACCTCCTCGCGGGAATATCCCTTGAAAATTCTCCCACGTGGACTCGTGCGGAAAACCCTTGATGAGTATCGTGCAGGCGCAAATCGGGCAGCCCGGCGGCCGAAATGGGTTCCGCGGAATACATCCAAAAGCAAAGCGTGTCACCGTCGAATAAAATCTCGCGCCCGCGAAACTCCACCGCGCGAATCTCCGCGTTCCACGCCCCTTGCAGATTCGACTGCCACGAAATCCGCAGTGAGTTTGGCGGTGAGAAAAAAATCTTGCCGTCGAGCGGCAGCTTCTCCCCGCTGGTATCCAACGCGCTGGGAGCCACAGCCTTGCCAAACGAGTAAAAATACTCCGGCGTGCGCGGTCCATTGTCAAAAACAATGTGGGAATAATACGAGGTCTGCCCAAGAACCCCAGGAGCGGCAATGAATCCAACCACCGCTGCAAAAATTATCCGCCTTCTACTCTTTGTGTACCTCATCGCTGGATTGATACTTCGCAAAGTGGAGCAGAGACTGGGCTACTCACCCAGCCGCTTTTGTTATCCTACCATCCTTTCAACAACAAGCAGAAAACCGCGTGGATACTGGCGACTTCTACGTTTTATTTTGTTTCGTATTCAAAACGGTGATGAGGTCGTCGCGATACAGGACCGACCTGTGATTGCGCTGTCGAACTTGGCCTGCACAGTCATCCTTCCACCCAATCAGATCCGATAATTTCAATGGCCTGTTGCGGCTTCGCTGCGGGATACTGTCGGTAGTGGCACAAATGATGGACGATCACCAGATTTCCAGGCGAGGAGCGCTCAAGTACCTTGGACTGTTGAGTGCCAGTCTTGCGGGACGTAAATTTCTGGCGTCCTGGCTGCCCATTCAGATCGTGCGTGGTGATGAACACGGTAGTGCGGTGGCCATCGCGGGCATGCACCATCAAGAATCAGAGGCGGAAGCTCCGGCCTCGTATACTCCGCAATTTTTTGGCCCTGAGGAGTTTCGCACTGTCGAGATTCTTACCGCACTGATTATTCCCACCGACGACGCGCCCGGCGCAAAAGAGGCGCGGGTTGCCGATTACATCGATTTCGTGGTTTTCTCTGCGGCAGAATTGCGGCCTTCACTGCAAAAAGAATGGATAGAGGGGCTGGAAATTCTGGAACGTGAAAGCCAACGCCAGTTCGGCAAAGCATTCCGTGACGGCTCCGAATCGGACCAAGTGAAATTACTGGAAGCCATGAGCGCGCCCGAGCGTGACGCGAAAACACATCACGACGGTTTCGCATTTTTCTCTACGTTAAAAGACATGACGGTCGAGGGTTTTTATACCTCGAAGATCGGATTAATCGATGTACTGGATTATCAGGGAATGAACTACATGGCTGACTTTCCGGGATGCACCCATCCCGAGCACCAAAAATGAAATACACAATGTACGGAGAGCGTGATGAGTGCCGGAAGTTGCTGAATAGAATGACGGCACTGTGCCACAAATATTCCAGCGTGTAAGCGATTGAAGTTTTGGCACTGATAGGGAGCGGGCTTGGCTACACAAGAAATCTATGACGTGATCGTGGTCGGCTCGGGCGCTTCTGGCGGAGTTGCCGCGTATGTTCTCGCCTCCAAGGGCTTGAAAGTGCTTTGCCTTGAGGCCGGGCGAATGATCGAGCCGCACAAGGATTTTCACACTCACAAATTACCCTATCGCTGGCCGTATCGCGGTGACGGCAAACCCGGGCAATACGGAGAACTACCGCAAGGAATGGAATGGAAAATAAACGAGTGGACGGACCATCTATACACCATCCCGGAAGAAGACCCTTACGCGCTCGGGCCGGGGGCGAAATTTACGTGGACGCGTTTGCGCGCCGTGGGCGGGCGGACATTAGTTTGGGGCCGGGAGTCAGGACGCTTTGGGCCGCTGGACTTCAAGCCGAAAAGCATGCAGGACGGATTTGGTGAGGATTGGCCATTCACGTACGAAGATCTGGCGCCCTATTACGACAAGACCGAAGCGCTGATCGGAGTTTCCGGAGGCGGAGAGGAAATATTCAATTCGCCGGCCAGCAAAAATGCGCTTCCCGCATTCAAGGCGCGCTGCGGGGAGTTGTTGGTCAAAAAGGGCGCGGCCAAGATGGATCTGAAAGCTGTGTCCATGCCGCTGGCGGTGCTCAGCAAACCTTACGACGGCAGGCTGGCTTGCCACTATTGCGGCGCGTGCAACTACGGTTGCGATACCGCGTCCCGCTTCAGCACCCTGGAAGTGTTATTTCCCAAAATGCAGAAGATGGGTAATTTCACGCTGCGCCCGAACTCCGCAGTGCACCAGGTTTTGATGGACAAAAAGTCCGGCAAAGCGCGCGGCGTGTCTTATATCGATACGACGAATAAGCAGGAGTATGAGGCCTATGGCAAGGCCGTGGTGCTGGGCGCGTCGATGGCGGAGTCGATTCGAATTCTGCTCAACTCTCGCAATCGGGAATTTCCGCAAGGGCTGGGCAATTCCAGTGGAACGCTGGGCAAATACCTGATGGAGCACGTAGCCTTCAATTCCATGGCAGGATTTTTTCCCGAGCTGGCCGGCCGTCCCACCACCAACGATGATGGGCCCGGCGCCAACAGTGTTTACATTCCGCGCTATAACTACGGAAAAAAGAGCGACAAATTCCTGCGAGGTTACCGTTTCACGGTGGACACCGGCTGCAGCATGGGTCCGGGGCCTGGTGCAGGGCTGCCGGGTTTTGGCTCCGCCTACAAGAAGCGAATCAAAGAGTTATATCCGGCCGCAGCGAGCATCACCGGCTACGGAGAAGGCCTGCCCCTGGAGTCAAATTACGTGGAGATCGATCGCGAGGGATTGACCGACCGCTATGGAATTCCCCAGGTGCGCTTTCATACCAACGCCGAATATGAAAATGCGTTTGCGCTTCGCGATGAGATGTGCGGACAAATGGAAGAAATCTTGAAAGTTTCCGGCGCGGAACTCTTGCCTTTCAAAGCCCGGGCTCCCTATCCGATGGGCAGCGTTACCCATGAGGCGGGCGGCGCGCGCATGGGAGACAATCCTAAAAAGTCAGTACTGGATACGTGGAACCGCTGCCATGACATCAAGAATTTGCTGATGGTGGACGCGGGGTGTTTCGTTTCGCATCCGGAAAAATCGGTTACCTTGACGATCATGGCGCTGGCGACGCGGGCCAGCGAGCATTTGGCCGAGGATATCCGGCTGGGAAGTTCGTGAATTTACGTTCTAACTGCACGATTAAGCGGCGTGGAAGCGTCGCTGTAAAACTAATTTCTAACCAACCGGCGGATGGTCGATTATTTCCTCTGCTTTAGCGTCCCAATATTGTTTCTTGCCGGTCCAATACGCCTTTGTGGCCATGATGCAAGCGACGGATTGCGCGAATCCATCGTGCACAGTGGCAACCGGCTGCTGGCGGCTGCGCATACAGTCGATCCAGTTGGCCATATGCTCGGTGGACATATCGTCGATGCCCATGGGAGGCAGTCCTTTTTCGCCTGGCAACAGCAAATATCTTTCGGCGCGCTGCTTGTCGACGTCGGGATTTTCTTCGTGATTGCCCTTTTCTTCCACCAGTTGATAGCGCGGGCTGCCTTCGCCGCCCAGATTGACCAAAGTCGCTTTCTTGCCCATGTAGCGCGTAAAACTGGGCGAATCATTTCCAAAACTGGTCGAATAGCTCACCAGGAAGCCCTTGGGGTATTCGAACACGGCCTCGAAAGTGTCGGGATTTTCACGCCCGTCATGCCAGGCAAAGATTCCGCCGTGGGCAACTACCGACTTGGGCAGATGATCGTTCATAAAGTAATGCACCAGGTCGATGCCGTGACTCATCCACTGATCGGCAATGCCGGCGGAAAATTCGCGGTAGAGTCGAAATTCAAAATACAGTTGGGGATCAAAGGGGCGATGCGGCTTGTTCATCAGCCATTTGCTCCAGTCGGTGTCCGTCTCGCGGATTTGTTTCACTTCTTCGCGCCCGCGCCATCGCGGGCCGTGATAGTTCCACACAATCTCGATTTTGCTAACGTCTCCGAGCGCCCCGCTCTGTATCGTCTCGCGCGCCATTTTTGGGTACGGCTCGCTGCGATGCTGCGTTCCAACCTGCGCGATGATCTTGCGCTGCAGCACAGCGGCCCGCGCGGCTTTAACTTCAGAAAGAACATTGCCCATGGGTTTTTCGACGTATACATCCTTCCCTGCTTCAGCCGCTAGTTTTAGGAGTGGCGAGTGGGAGTGCTCGGGAGTGGAGATCATTACCGCGTCGAGGTCGCCTGCCGCCAGCAACTCTCCCGGATCCTTGAATGTTCGCGGAGCTTTGCCGTAGAACGCCGTATTGGTCGCCGCAGCTTTTTCGCGATTGACGGACCACAGGTCGCACACTGCGGTCATCTCAACTTTATGGCTTTGTTTTAATCGCGAAGCAATCTCGTCCAGCTCCGCGCCACGATTGCCGATACCGATGTGTCCGATGGAGATACGATCGTTGGCGCCAGCGATCCGGCTGTAGGACAACGCAGTGCTTCCCAAAGCTGCGCTGCCGCCGATGACTTTGACGGAGTTGTTCAGAAACGTTCTGCGATCCATCGCGCCGGTAGTTTTATCCCTGATATCCATTTGTTTCCTTTCATTTCGATAAGTTTGCATTATGCATTCTGGACGATGGGAATCAACTAGTATTCTTCCTACATTCGCGAGGGCGCAGCGTGAGGGTTCCAGGACACGAGTAACGTTCTCAAAGACTGCGGCATGAGCGCCTGCAATGTTATGGTATTCCTTCTTCAGCTGACGTTAACAAATGAACACGAATATCGGATTGATTGGCGGCGGAAATATCAGCGAGACGCACGCGCGTGCGGCCCACACTATTCCGGGCGTTCAAATCGCCGCGATTTTTGGAAGCAACGCGGAAAATGTGAATCGCTTGTGCCGGGAATATGGTGGAACAGCGTATACCGACTTCGAGAAATTCCTGGCTCACAAACCGATGGAAATGGTGGCAATAGGCAGCCCTTCGGGACTGCACGCCGAACAGGGCGTGGCAGCCGCGAGGCGCGGCCTGCACGTATTGTGCGAAAAGCCGCTGGACATCAGCCTGCAGAAGGCTGACGCCTTCATCGCCGAAGCACGCAATGCCGGGGTGAAACTGGGAGTATTTTTTCAGGATCGCTGCAAGCCGGATATTCTTTGCGTGAAGAACGCCGTGGCCGCGGGAACGCTGGGCCGGCCGGTTCTAGCAGATGCACGTGTGAAGTGGTATCGCCCGCCCGAATATTATGCGAAATCGCGGTGGAGAGGGACGCTGGCGCTGGACGGCGGCGGCGCGCTGATCAATCAAGCGGTACACACGCTGGATCTGATGTTGTGGATCTTCGGCGAAGTGAAAAGTGTCCAGGCCATGAGTAAAACTGCATTACATGCCATCGAAGCCGAAGACACGCTAACTGCTTTGCTGGAATTTGGGAATGGAGCGTTGGGAGTCCTGCAGGCGACCACGTCGGTATTTCCCGGATATCCCCGGCGGCTGGAGCTTAGCGGTTCGGAAGGCACCATCATCATTGAGCAGGATCGCGTGCTGGCGGCCGACCTCCGAAATCCCGCCGCGAATCTGCTGTCACGTTCCGAAGCGGATGCTAATCCGAGTTCATCGTCCCCGGTAGTTAGTGATGCGCGCGGGCATCAGGCGGTGCTAGAGAATTTTCTGGAGGCAATGCGAACGAATACTGAGCCGCGATGCAACGGTCAAGAGGGGCGCCGTAGTGTGGCGGTGGTGCGAGCCATTTACGAGGCTTGTCGAACAGGAAAGCGCGTAGATACCGCGACTGAAAAGAACTAACTCAGCCACTTGTCCAAGTGCGAGCGAACAAATTCATCATCCTGCAAATGAGGATAGTCTTTGCAGACACGATCTATTTCTTGCGCCTGGCCTGGGGAGAGATCTTCGTTGGGATCCAGACACCAGCGCCCCTCCAGTAGACCTTGGCGGCGCAAAATTTCGTGAATTCCGGGTATGCATCCATGAAAGTGGTGCGACGGATCGAATAGTGCGGCATTGGCATCCGTTATTTGCTGCGCGAGCGTAAGCAGTTCGGATGGAACATGATTCGAATGGCGCTTGGCCTCGGCGAGATGTTCCACCGCTTTTTTAGTCCACACAGCCCAGTGGCCCAATAGGCCGCCAGAAAAACGTACCTGCTGGCCTTGAATGTTATAGGTGGTGATCAGATCCAGCAGAATATTGTCGTCGTTGCCGGTATACAGGGCGATTTCCCGCGTCCGGCCGGATTCGGCATAGGCACGGATCACTTCCAGCGTTTGATAGCGGTTAAATGGCGCAACCTTGATGGCCACCACATTTTCGATCTCGCAGAACTTGCGCCAAAAATCGTACCGCAGGATACGTCCACCGACGCTGGGTTGCAGATAAAATCCGATGACCGGAATTATCGAAGCAACAACCCGAGAATGTTCGATCAACTCTGCGATGGAAGCATCGGGCAGAGCGCCAAGACTTAGCAGCGCCGCATCGTATCCGAGCCGCGCAGCCATCGTGGCTTCCGAAGTGGCTTGCTGCAATTTGCCGCAAACGCCGGCAATCTTTACAACCTCCGTCGCGCGCATCTCTTCCATTGCGATGGCTAGCACTGGCTCAAACAAACCAATCGTTGGATTGCGAATGGCAAACTGGGTGGTGTGCACGCCCACGGCTACTCCACCTGCGCCCGCCTCGAGGTAGTAACGGGTCAGCGCTCGCTGACGGCGCTCATCCAGCTTGCGTTCGCGATTGAGGGCCAGTGGATGGGCGGGTATCACCATCCCTGAAAGCAGCCGCGCGCGCAGCGACATCAAAATTTACCGTCGCGAACCTGAAAATGCGTAGGCTTGTTCAGGCGCGATCCACCTGCGGAAATCCAGGCGGCGGTCAAATCAATCATTTCTGAAACCGCGACGGCGGGATATCCAAACAGCTGGTGGGCCTTCGCTGCATTGCTCAACAAGGCAGTGGGCAATTCAGCGGAGCTGAAAGTTGGCTGTAACTTGAATCGAAGGCCGAATTCTTCGGCGATATAGCGAACGCTTAAGTTTTCGGGGCCGGTGAGGTTTAGAAACAATGGTGGTGACTGACAGTGCGCGAAGGACCGCAGGCAAACCGAATTTGCGTCGCCCTGCCAGATAACATTCACCAGCCCCATGCGCAGGTCAACCGGCCGCTTCTCGAATACAGCCGTGCCAATGTCCAACAACACGCCGTATCGCAAATCAATCGCATAGTTCAATCTAAGAATAACGACGGCCGTGCCCCACTGGCGCGAGCCGTACTCGAACATGCGTTCTCTTCCTAACGCAGATTGGGCATATTCGCTTTCGGGCGCTACTGGAGTGGACTCCACCGCTCCACCCTCAGCGGCGTTCCGCAGCGGATAAACATTGCCGGTTGAAAACGCAACCACGCGCGAGGCGCGGTAGCGCTCGGCGACCAGGCCCGGTAAAAATGTGTTCATTGCCCAAGTCAAATCTTCAGAGCCAGTGGTGCCAAATTTGCGAGCAGCCATGAAAATAACATTGGGAAGGTCGGGCAATTTTGCCAGCGCTCCGGGCTCGAGGAGATCGGAGGCTATCGTTTCAATACCGTCGGCCGTTAAGCCTTCGCGGAGATTTTTCTCAGAAAAGCGCGCGACCGCCACAATCCTTTTGCGAACGCCCGCCTTTTCAGCCGCCCGCTGTGCGCGCCGCACCAGGCTGGGACCCATTTTTCCGCCGACGCCGAGGATCAGCAAATCCCCTTCGAGCTGCGCCATTGCAGCGGCATCGGCGTCCGATGGACGCGAAAGAAACTCCTCGAGTTCAGCGTCTGTAGTTATTAGCATGCTTAGCCTAATTCGAATCCGGCGATGGCATAAACCATTTGATCATTCTTGACGATGCTATCGCCCAACACCATACGCTCCAACCGCCGTTGAGGGGCAAACCCAAATTCCGCAGCCAGATCGACGGCATTTTGGTTGCTGCTCAACAGATCCCAATACCAGTTCGATTCCGGCGATGCTTGCAACGTGCGCGCTATCACCGTGCGAGCAAATTTCTGGTCTTGCGCGACACACGGACCCAAATATCGGCAG
>JBBRZT010000120.1:0-10278 GCA_038236395.1 Candidatus Acidiferrales bacterium | reverse complement strand
CGATGCGGCGAAAGCGCAGGCGGTGGCGGCGGAGTTTGGCACGCGCGTATTTGGCGATTTGAATGAATTGCTCGGGCGAGTGGCGGGTGCGAGCGTGGCCGTCCCTACCGAAGCGCACGGGGAGACTGGTTGCCGGTTGCTGGAAATGGGGATCGACGTACTGGTTGAAAAGCCGATGGCTGCGGATTTGCGGCAAGCCGATGCGCTGATCGAAGCGGCTGCAAAAAATAAAAGGATTCTGCAGGTTGGCCACGTTGAACGATTCAATCCCGCGGTGATTGCCGTCGAGCCCATCGTGAACCGGCCGCTGTTTTTTGAGGTACACCGGCTGGGAGTGTTTACGGCGCGCAGTCTGGATGTGGACGTGATCTACGATCTGATGATTCACGACCTGGACATTTTGCTGGCGCTGGTCGCGGAGCCGGTGACGGAAGTGAAAGCGGTGGGGATTCCTGTTTTGACGGACAAAGTGGATATCGCGCACGCGCGGCTGGAGTTTGAGGGCGGGGCGGTGGCGAACGTGACGGCGAGCAGGGTTTCGACGGAGCGCGTTCGCAAGATGCGATTTTTTCAGCAGCACGAATATATTTCGCTGGACTATGCGCGGCGCGATGCTTTGCGGGTGGGCGTGAAGAAGCCCGGGCCGCAGCCGGAATTTGGTTTTGAAAAATTGGCTGCGCCTGCAGTGGAACCTTTGCACGCTGAGCTGACCGCATTTGTGGAATCGGTACGAACGCGGCGCGAGCCGCGGGTGAACGGCGCGGCTGGACGGGCGGCGCTGGAGTTGGCGGGCCGCGTAATGGCAAGCATCCAGGAACACGCGGAGCGCGTCCAACTGGCTACGCGCGATACAAACAGACCAGCGTGACTATGATTGCACGCACTCTTGTACCTCTGGACGCTCGATTACCCGCCGCGGCGGATGTTGCGGCGAGCACGCGACGGCGGCCCACGACGATGGACGAGCGCACGCTGGTTCCGGCGATGCTGCCGATCGTTACGCTGAACGGGCATTCGAGCATTCCTTCAAACCTGCCGCTGGAATCGATCGCGGCGCGGGTGGTGGTGCCGCGAGACATAAATCGCGAAGCGTATGCAGTGGTTGAAGATGTTTCCGCGCCGCTGCAAATCACGGACATGGATCAGCGGATTGCTGTGCCGCAGGGTTCGGCTGCGCCGGAGACGAGCGAGAGTTTGCCGGTGGTGGTGGATGCTGAGCTGGTCGATCCCGACATTTTCACCACCGGGGAAGTACACCTGATTGCGTCGCCGCCCTCGCCGGAAAAAGCGCGGGCGGATCTGATTACGCGGATTTCTTCGGTGGCACTGCACGTGTTGCTGATTGCCGCGATTCTGCTGCAGGCGAGATTGTTTCCGAAGCGCGAGCCGACACCGGAAGAAATTGATATTGCGCGGAAACAACTGACGTTGCTGCTGCCGCCGGGAGCGTTTGAGTCGTCGAAGCCGTCGTCGCGGCCGGTGCAGCGTCCACCAGCGGTGCATGTTGATCCGCGGGTGCTGCGAAAAGTTGCGCCGCCGATTGAGCAGCCGCCCCCGGTTCCCAAGCCAACGCTGGTTCCCGAAAAGCCGGTGAGAGAATTACCGAGCTCGCCCGTGCCGCAGCCTCGCGCGGTGGCGCCGCCGGAAACGGCGCCGAGTTCGCCGGCTCCCAAGATGGAGACGCCCAAGCCTGGGTTGAAACTGGAAAATCCCGAGACGCCGGTACCGAGACCTAATTTGCAGTTGCCGCAGGCTTCGGCGAGCAGGTCGATTCAGGATTCGCTGCGCGAGGCGTCGAAGAATCCGACGGGCGGAGGGCGCGCAGGCGGAGTGATTGGACCGATGCCGAAGTCGGCACCTTCGCAGGGCGGCGGCGGAGGCCCGGGGCAGGGCTCGGGAACGTACGGCAACGGGTATGAAATTTTGACGCCGACGGAAGGCGTGGACTTCAGCGACTACATGGCGCGGGTGGTGGCCAGTGTGCGGCGGAACTGGTACGCGGTGATGCCGGAATCGGCGCAACTGGGGGATCGCGGGCGGGTGGCGCTGCAATTTCGGATTATGCGCGACGGCAGCGTGCCGACCGGCGAGCCGGTGCGATTGCTGGGCTCGGGAAAAGAGCCGCTGGACCGCGCGGCGGTGTCGGCTATCAGGTCATCGAACCCGTTCCAGCCGCTGCCTCCGGCGTTCAGCGGGCCGTATATCGAATTGCGATTTTACTTCCTGTACAATTTGCCGCTTGAAGCCGCGTATCAGTGAAACCGCTGCGTCAACAGATTGTGGGGAGTTTGATTCTTGCGTTTGTTGTGTTGGTGGTGCTGTTTTTCCGCGCGCGCCACATTTTTTTTACGTAAACTTATTTCCATGAACAATTTATTTTTATGAACGCGAGCGAGGCGGGGAATTTGCCTTTGCTGGTGGTGGCGGGGCCGACGGCGTCGGGGAAGTCGGCGCTGGCGGTGGCGCTGGCGCGGGAATTTTCTGGCGAGATTGTTGCTTGCGATTCGACGCAGCTGTATCGCGGCGTGAATATCGGGACGGCCAAGCCTACCGTGGAGGAACGCGGCGGGATTGCGCATCATTTGATTGATGTGCTGGAGCCGGCGGAGGCGGCTACGGCGGGTGGTTACCGGGACATGGCGCTGGCGGTGCTCGCGGATTTGAGGGCGCGGGGGAAGATGCCGATTCTGGTGGTGGGGACGGGATTGTATATGCGCGCGCTGCTGGAGGGACTGGCGGATTTGCCTTTGCGTTCGGAGGAATTGCGGGAGCGATTGCGGGCGAGCGCTGAAAAACATGGGAAGGCCCACTTGCATGGCGTTTTGCGGAGGATGGATCGTGAAGCGGCGGGGAAAATTGCGGCGACGGATGAGCAGAAATTGATTCGGGCGATCGAGGTTTGTGTTTTGACGCGGAAGCCGATTTCGGAAGTGCATCGCGCGGGGCGGAAGCCGTTGGTTGGTTGGCGCGTGGTGAAAGTTGGATTGATGCCTGGTCGCGAGGCGCTTTACCGGAGGATTGAAGCACGGACCGAGGCGATGCTCGCGAGCGGATGGCTGGCGGAGGTGCGCGGTTTGCTGGCGGCGGGTGTGGCGGAGAATGCGAAGATATATGATTTTATTGGGTACCGGGAGATGCTGGCGGTGGCGCGAGGTGAGTTGAAGATTGAGGTCGCGCGCGGGGCGATTCAACAGGCTACGCGGAATTATGCGAAGAGGCAGATGACGTGGTTTCGGAAGGATGCGGGGATCAAGTGGTTTGCGGGTGCGGGGGATGAGGTTGCGATTCGGGATGAAATTGTTAGGTGGGTGAGGAACGAGATTAACGTTGGCGGTGGCCACTAAAATATTTGAAAGACCTTGGCGCGGGATTTTGCTTGTTCATTTACAAAATCCCCACCCTCAAAAATCCGAGGGTGGGGCACCCAGAACCTCCGGAACCCCAAGACCGATCATCTTGAGGTCGCGCCTGAAAATTGAGGGGCGTATAATTGGGGCAGATGTGGGCTGTCTCTTCAGTCGCCTCCACGATGACACTGACCGCAATGACACTGGGTTTCACGATTTGACGAAAGCTAATCCTTCTTGAAGAAGACAACGTCGAAGAGCGTTTCGAATGCGGAGAGGGCGCTGCTGGTGGGCGTGGGGTGGAAGCGCGCGCGGCGGTTTCCGGGGATGCCGGCGGGAGAGCAGGGGCGGGTGTCGCTGGCGGAACTGGTGGAGTTGGCGAAGAGCGCGGGGGCGGAAATAGCGGGGACGGTGTTTCAGGTGCGCGATTCGGCGGATTCGGCGACCTTGGTGGGGCGCGGAAAATTGGATGAGATACGAGCGGAAGCGAATGCGCACAATGCGCCGCTGATTATTTTCGACAGCAATCTTTCTCCGGTGCAGCAGAGGAATATCGAAGAGTTGACGGAGCGGCGGGTGATCGACCGCACGCAGCTGATTCTGGATATTTTTGCGCGGCACGCGCGGAGCCGCGAAGGGCAATTGCAGGTGGAGCTGGCGCAGCTGAATTATATGTTGCCGCGATTGACCGGCAAGGGCACGGCGATGTCGCGGCTGGGCGGCAAGAGCGGGGGCGGTGGTTCGGGCGGGGCGGGCGGTGGAGCGGGAAGGATCGGCGTTCGCGGGCCTGGTGAAAAGAAACTGGAGACGGACCGGAGGCGGATTCGCGACCGGGTGAGCAAGATTGAGAACGGGATTGATGATTTGCGGAAGCAGCGGGCGCTGCGGCGGGAGGCGCGCAACGCGGTGCCGCTGGGAACGATCGCGCTGGTGGGGTATACGAACGCGGGTAAGTCGACACTGTTTAATGCGTTGAGCCGCGCGGAGGTGCTGGTTTCGTCGCGCATGTTCGCGACTTTGGATCCGACGATCCGCGCAGTGCGGTTGCCGTCGAACCGGCGCGTGCTGGTTTCGGACACGGTGGGATTCATACGCGACTTGCCGAAGAGTTTGCTGGCGGCGTTTCGCGCGACTCTGGAGGAAGTGCAGGAAGCGGCGCTGATTTTGCACGTGAGCGATATTTCCAATCCGCACCATAACGAACTGGACGAGGAAGTGGATAAAATTTTGACGGAGCTGGGGGTGGCGGACCGGCCGATGCTGCAAGTGTTGAACAAGGTGGATCTGTTGAGCGCGGAGCAGCGGGTGGAGCTGGAACAAAACGGCAATGGAAAAAATCATGACGAAGGGCCGGTGCTGGTGTCGGCGATGACGGGCGAGGGCATCGATGAATTATTGAGACGCATCGATGTGGCGCTGCCGACGGACAAGGTGGTGTCGCTTTCGCTGAGGCTGCCATTGTCGCAGGGGCGGACGCTGGCGCTGATTCACGCGCTGGGGCGGGTGCTGCGATCGGAAGTAGATGACGAGGATATGCTGCTGGATGTGGAAGTACCGGTGTCGATTGCGCGACGGCTGCGGTTGAACGAGTACGTGGTTGAGGGAACATCCAAGCTCGCTTTGACGTAATTAACGGTGGGAGGCAAACATGGCCGCTTTCTTACTGTGGTGCATTTTGTTTATTTTGTGCTGGCCGATAGCGATCCTGGCGCTGGTGTTGTATCCGTTGGTCTGGCTGATTACGCTGCCGTTCAGGATTGTGGGAATTGCGCTGCACGGAGTTTTTGGATTGTTGACGGCAATGGTTATGCTGCCGGTGCGGCTGCTGCGCGGGCCGAGCGCGATTTGAAGTGGGATTTTTTGGCGCGCGGGGGTAACTAGCGGGTAAACGTGGAAGAAATGAGCCTTGAGTACCGGATGTTGGCGACGTGAATCGACGAAATTCCTTACAAAACGCGGATTTTGAGGTTGTGGAAAATTTTGTGGGAAACTGAATTCCCATTTTTCAGGGTTTGGCGTGTGGCCGGAATATAACGGGCCTGCTAGAAGCTCCAATCGGGTGTAACAACTCCATTTTCATGAACATACGGCTCCGGTGCGAAAAAGAGCCTGCAGGGGCTGTGGCGCAGGGCCTTGCGCTTGTAACTGGCACATTTGCACAGATTTGAAGGGCAATGCTTACGAATCAGTACCATTTTTGCGAGCTTTCGCTGCACGGAACCTCTGGCGCTCAGAGTACCTAACTTGGTACTGCAAGGCGTTGACGAGTCCCAGGCTCGGGACTATAGTGAAATGGCGTTCCCAGAAATGCAGGGGAAGCTGTTTCTATCCCGTATGCGCGCATGAATCTTCCCAACTCACTGACGCTGTTGCGTATTTTTTTCGTACCGGTCCTGATTGTCATACTGTTAACACGCAGCCCTAACGTGGTGTTGTGGGGATTTCCCATGCGCTTCGAATTCTGGGGAGTACTGATCCTGCTGACGGCGGCGGCCACGGACTGGGCGGATGGGTATCTGGCGCGGCGGCAGCAGCAAATAACCACGCTGGGAATTTTGCTAGATCCGATCGCGGACAAACTGTTGATTTCCGCGGCGTTCATTTCGCTGGTGGATATGCAACTGGTTCCGGCGTGGATGGTGGTGATTATTATCGGGCGGGAATTCACGGTGCTGGGCTTGCGGAACATCGCGCTGGCGGAAGGATTTACGATTGATTCGTCGGTGCTGGGCAAGACGAAAATGGTTTTGCAGGTGTGCGCGGTGGCGGTGGTGATCGCGGGAGCGCGGCACGCTTACCTGAAACCGCTGGCGCTGCTGCTGCTGTGGCTGGTGGTGGCCAGCGCGTTGACCTCGGCGGCGCAATATTTTCTGCGCTTCTGGGGGCATGTGGATGATCGCATCAAGCAACGACGGCGGTTGAGCATGCTCGAGAGCCGCAAGAAGTCTCAGGATGCCGTACCTCTCTGAAGTAGACGGACAAAAATTGTTGGAACTGGCGCGCAAAGCGCTGGTGGAAATTGTTACCCGCCGGGAACTGCCTGCTTCCATACCTCACGAAGGAATATTTGGCGAGCGGCGAGGTGTGTTTGTGACGCTGCACGTTGGCGGCGAATTGCGGGGGTGCATCGGGACGACGGAGGGCGATGAGCAGCTGGGCGATGCGGTGGTGCGCTGTGCGGCGAGCGCGGCTTTGCATGATCCGAGATTTGCGGCGGTGCGTGCGGAGGAGCTGGAGCGGTTACGGATTGAGATTTCGGTGCTGTCGACGGTCGCGGCGATTGCTGTGGAGGAGATCGAGATTGGGAAGCATGGGCTGGTGATTTCGGATGGCGGGCATCGCGGACTGTTGTTGCCGCAGGTTGCTGTGGAGCATGGGCTGAGCGTGGAGCAATTTTTGGGGGAGACTTGCCGGAAGGCGGGGTTGGCGCGGGAGGCTTGGCGGCTGGGGGAGACGCGGATTGCGGGGTTTACGTGCGATGTGTTTGAGGAGGGGGAGTGAGGGGAGTGTGCGGGTGTGTTGGCGTGATGATTGGCGAGAGCGAGTGAAGAAACGTGGGCGGTCTTTAGAACGGCAGCCCGGATCGGGGATTGAACAAGCATATCCCTCACCCGCTGAAAAAACGCGGGTTCGGGATGACGGGTCTGGGTGGGCGGCGGGAGTGTTGCCACGATCAGGTGAAAGGCGCGCAACGCACTATGCTGCGGTGTTGAGCAAAATAGAAAAAGGCCGCTGCGATGGGGCAGCGGGCTTAAATCACTGAGTTGAGGCTGAATGCTCGAGTTGCGCTAGCTACTGGCGCGTAACGTTGCGCCAGGTGCTATTCGAGTTCGACGTAGTCGCCGGCGTAGATTTCCTTGCTGCTGTAGGTGATCAGGACGGTGGAGCCGTTGGGGCCTTCGTTGATGACCACGCCTTCGCCGACTACTTCGCGAGGGAGGTCTTTCCATTCGTATTTGGCGGGCGTGCTGCCAAAGCCGTACATCTTGTACTGGTAGCCTTTGGTTTGGGGGGCGGTCTCGGCCAGGGTGCCTTCATAGCGGAATACGCGGAAGTAGTCGCCGACGCGCACGCTCTGGTTGCTGCCGAGATTCACGAACGCGGTGCTGTTTTTACCGAGCATCTGGGTGTAATCCGCGGCGGCTACGACCATGGCCACGCGCTTACCGGTGGCCGGCGCGAAATGATCGAAGTTGCCGGTGTCCTTGAAGGGCGGGCTGGGGCGTTCCACGTAGGGGCGCACGATATCGCCGCGCTGTATCCAGCCGCAGGAGAAGCCTACCTCCGCAATGGAAGTGGTGGGCTGGACGTTGACTACCCGAACCTGACCGGCATCGACGTAAAGCTGGCCCATAGCCTTAACGAGCTTGTGCTGCCACTTGAACCAGGGAACGTCCATGGGATCTTTATCGGGCCGCAGGACGGAGAAGCGGTCGCCGACCTGCACTCCTTTGTCGCGGCCACGATTGATGTAGACGTATTCGCCCTGGGACCAGGTGACCCGGGGATTGGACTGTTCGCCGGAGATGACGCGAATGTCGTCGGGCACCTTGTCGGTGATGAGCCCTGAGCAATTGATGGCGGTGTAGTCGGGCGAATTGGTGGCTGAGCCGAGGGGCGCGGCATCCTGCGCCCAAACAGCGGCGGCTCCGAAAAATAGAGAGAGAGTAATTGCAGCTAGGGTAGCGCGCATCGCAAAGCTCCTTCGAACACACGTGCCGTGGCGTGAGTAACTTTTCTAAAGCGAAATTAGCAGGGGCGGTGGGTGGCGTCAACAAATTGGCCGAGGTTGCTTTACAAGTTTGATACTGCGAGGATAGCGACCAACTACGAGCCGTGTTTTCAATGGCATGGAGGGGGTAAAAGGCTGAGATGGGGCTGTTTGGGGTAGGGAAAAGCCGGGTTTGCGCGGTGGTTGCGGCTGGCGGCGCGGCGGAAATGGCGCGGCAGGTTCGGGAGGCGCTGCGAGATACGCCTACCGTGGAGCTGCGGCTGGATTGGCTGCGCAACGATGCGGAGCGCGGAAGGCTGCTCGGGTGGGTTAAGAAGCAAAAATTTTCTGGTGTGACGCTGATGGCGACTTGCCGGCGCGTGGCGGCTGGAGGGAAATTCAAGGGTAGCGTGGAAGCGCAGTTGTATTGGTTGATACAGGCGCGGGAAGCGGGATGCGCGTGGTGCGATGTGGAAGTGGAGACGTTGGGGGAGTTGCCGGGGAAATCGGTGCGCGGGTATCCGGTGCCTCGACGGGTGCTGTTATCGGTGCATGATTTTGAGCGGACACCTACGTTGCCGCGGGAGATTAAGGTGCCGGACCACGGCGACGTGGACGCGATGAAAATCGCGGCGAGCGCGCGGACGATTGCGGACAGCGTGCGGTTGGTGGAACTGGCGCGGCGGTCGAAGAATTTTGTGGCGGTGCCGATGGGGAAGATTGGGCTGCCGGCGCGGATTCTGGCGTTGCGGGAAGGGAGCGCGCTGGCGTATGCGCCGGTGGGCGAGGCGACGGCGCCGGGGCAGATTTCGCTGCGGGAGATGATGCTTTTGTATCGCGCGCATAAGTTGACGCGCAAGACGCGGGTGTACGGAGTGATCGGGGAGCCGGTGGGGCATTCGCTGTCGCCGCTGATGCACAATACGGGATTTATCGAGCGCGGAGTGGATGCGGTTTATTTGCCGTTTCTGGTGCATGGGCTGAAGGATTTTTTGGAGGCGATTGCGGAGCTGGGTGTGCGCGGGTTCAGCGTGACGATTCCACACAAGCGGACGATGCTGAAATTTTTGGATGAATGCGAGCCGCTGGCTGGGGAGATTGGCGCGGTGAATACCGTCATGGTGCGCGCGAATGGGTCGTTGTATGGGTGTAGTACGGATTATGTGGGGGTGCTGCGGGCGCTGGAGCGAAGAGTGCGTCTGCGCGGCAGCCGCGTATTGATTTTTGGCGCGGGAGGAAGTGCACGGGCCGCGGCATTTGCGTTGGCGAGGGCCGGCGCGGCGGTGGCGGTTTGCGCGCGGCGCGAAAAGATGGCGAAGGAACTGGCGCGGGCGGTGGGCGGCGAAGTTGTCTCGCGGCGGGCGCTGCGAACGGAAAAATTCGAGGCGATCTTGAACGCTACGCCCGTGGGGATGTATCCAAGCGGCGGGATTTCGCCGCTTTCGGCGGGCGAGTTAAACTGTGGCATTGCGATGGATTTGATTTACCGGCCGATGCGCACGGAGTTTTTGAAGATTGCGGCGCGCAAGGGGATCGCGACGATTTCGGGAGTGGAAATGTTTCTGGCGCAGGGATTTGCTCAATGGGAAATGTGGACTGGGAAGAAAGCGCCGGAGGCAGCGATGCGGCGCGCGGTTTTGAGACGGTTGAGTGAGGAAGAAAAGCCGGCGGCGTCGCGGCGACGGAGTCGCGCGTGATACGGCCGAGTTTTCGAGAATTTGAGCGGCTGGCGAAACAGGGGAACCTGGTGCCGGTGTACGACGTGTTTTCCGCGGACCTGCTGACGCCGGTGAGCGCGTATTTGCGAATCGCGCAGGGGGCGCGGTATTCGTTTTTGCTGGAGAGCGTGGAGGGCGGAGAAAAAATCGCGCGGTATACGTTTGCGGGCGCGCACCCGGAGGAAGTATTTCGCTACGCGAACGGAGCGTGCGTGCTGGAGGGGCGCAACCGGCTGGTGTGGGAGGAGAGCGACCCGGTGAGTTTTCTGCGGCAACGGATGAAGAAATTTCATCCGGTACGTTTGCCGGGGCTGCCGCCGCTGGTGGCGGGGGCGATTGGATATTTCAGCTATGACATGGTGCGGCTGATCGAGCGGCTGCCCAAGAGATTGCGCGACGATATCGGGTTGTACGACGCGGCGCTGATGTTTTATCACGGGATACTGGCGTTCGATCATGTGCAACACCGTTTGTGGGTAGTGCGCAACGTGTTTACGGAGGG
>JBBRZT010000119.1:0-10332 GCA_038236395.1 Candidatus Acidiferrales bacterium | reverse complement strand
TTCCGCTTGTGAACATCCAGTCCGATGTAATACATAGGTTGCATAGGGGAGCCTCCTTGGTGTTTTTCTGAATCAGCATCCGCTGAGTTCAGCTTTTTTACACCAAACGCTCCTCCTTCGACCTATACATTCAAACTAATCGGAATTTCGCATGCTCTCACGTGCCGAACTGCTGTATCTCCGAGAAGCGCTTCAACCCATCCTCATCTGCCGGCCCTTCTGAGTGACTGCCCATGCGAAAACGGTGGCCGTCCGGGTCCTGCACATTCATTTCCCGGACACCCCAAGGCATATTCGTCGGTGGCTGGCGAATGACCGCCCCGCAGCTCTTATATTCCTCATGCAGCGCGTCCACATCATCCACAAAAATCGACATCCACATGCCAGGCTGTCCTTGCGCTCCTTCGCAGAGAAAAATCTCTATCTTGCCCCTCATGATACAGCCGAATGTGGGTGGTTCGCCCCAATCCCACTTCTTGCGAAAGCCCAACTTGTTGACGTAATAGTCCACCGAAACGGCAAAGTTCTTAACATTCAAAATCGGGATCAGGCATTCAAATTCGTTCATATAACGACTCCAGCTAGGCGCATGAGCTTACCAAACCCTCAAACCCTCGTGAGCTCCCAACCACATCCCTGATTAGCTGCCAGCTCAATCGGTCGACGCAACACCACCCAGTGCATTGATTAGACAATGCTTTAGCAGGAGAAATCATCTGTTTGGCTGTACTCGGTCAAAACCTTGCCAGGGCAGCGTTCCGGCTGGTCTGGCCCTAGCGAGCGATTTTGGGTTTTGTTTTCAATGCAAGGTGGGTTAGAGCTTAGTGTTGCGTCGACCCATTGAGACCACCCGGGTTACCGGAAAAGTGGATTTGACCTAATCCGCAGTTTTGATGAGTCGAACGCTTTGGCGTCCGAAAGTACTTTCTGGACGAGGGTTGGTCACACTGCATATAATCCCGCCACGTTTTGGAATGATTCTGTGACGGAGATAGCTATGAAACGTTTGCGATTTCTCACCATCGGAACCGTGATGTTGCTGGTTGCTGCGGCTGCTCTTGGTCAACATCCTAAAATCGACCCCGCGTTTCTAGGGCTTTGGAATTTAGATGTCGGCAAGAGCGATTTTGCAGGGAAACCGCAGCCAAAAATGGGGCAGGTAAACTGGGGAGAGCATGGGTGGGCCTTCGCTCTTGTCCTCGCTAACGGCGAAATGTTTACTGACGGGGTCGGCACCGACCTCGGCTGTACGTATATCGGGGTATCACCACTTTCATGCGAATACGAAATTATCAGCGCTCGCCATGTGCGCTTAACGATGAAACGAAGCAAGACCGTCATACGGGTTGGAGAAATCGAACTTCTCGATAATGGAACCACACAAACCACTCATCGAGTGATTCCCTCAGACGGTCCACCTTATGTTGAAAAAACCATTTGGATTAAGCAGACGGAATAGACAAAACCTTAAGAATTCTCGGGCTAAGTCCTGGTCAGTTCTATAAAGGGCGAAGTCAAGAAAAAACACGTCTGCGACGGCCGGAGTTTTTCTTGCTTCGCAGCCCACTTGATTGAGCAAGATCTGTGTTGACCTGCCGCGACATCGACTCGGTTGCTGAGCACTAGGGTCCCAGCCGGTTGGGTTTTTTCTACCAGGGGTTTTCATCGCTTGTTCGCGACGAAGCCAATCGGTTCTGAAACCAGCAAAGCGGAACGTGGCAGCTACGGTACGGGATCGCTCCAACTATAAGAGGCATGGTCCTCATCTCCGCTCAGGCAGCCACCGGACGTTGGCGAGCCTTCCCTAGTTTCTTAATGTCACAGTAGCTGTCACAGCTTGTCACAGTAATTTGTCATAGCTTGTCACAGTAGTGGTTCATAGTATTTCGTCGGGTCCGTCGGGCCCGTTCCAACTTCCCGGACAAAACCTCTGTCTATCAGCAATTTTAGATCACGCTGCAACGTTCTTCTATTCGCAGTCATTTCAGCTTCGCATTCGCCACCGTTCCGGGGTATTTGGTCTTCGCGATGGCGGCATTGATTCTCTTGATCGATTTGCTAAACCTTATCTGCCCGCCGGGCTTCACAGGAAGTGCTCTTACTTATTGACCGGCACTCACTGACAGACTAAGTTCTGAGCGCAGCAGACAAGTGACAAGCGACGATCCTGTATCGAGGAGCATACATGCCATATTGCAGGCTGTTGGTCCTAGTCCTCTTCCTGGTGCAGTTTTGTCCCGCAATACTCGTACAAGCCGAGCCAAACTCCTCTTTGCCGCGAGTTGCGGCGAACGGCAACCGGACACCCTCCGGGCAGCTCAAGGATCGGATCCTGAATTTAAGACTCGAATTGCGCGAGGGTCGCTGGTATCCAGAAGAAGACAGCGGCGGTTATCGGGATGTCTACGCTTTCGGTGAAGAAGGACGGGCCACGCAAAGTCCCGGCCCATTGATCCGCGTCCCCCAAGGGACTGAGATCCGCGCCAGCATCCGCAACATGCTGCCATTCGCGGCCAAAATCTACGGCTTGCACCGCCACCCCGGAGCTTCGAAGGAGGTCCTGAAGCTGGCGCCCGGCGAGATTCGTGAACTGCAATTTATGGTCGGGGAGCCTGGCACGTATTTGTATTGGGCCACGACGTCCGATAAGCCGCTGAGGTTTCGCGACGAAGCAGAGACAATTCTCTCTGGAGCATTTATTGTGGATCCTCCCGGAGCAAACTCCGACGACCGCATCTTTGTAATCGGCATTTGGACGAAAGGTGTAGGGATCCTGGGCGCCGACGAAGAAATCCCCTTCATCAACGGCAAGTCGTGGCCCTACTCCGAACATCTAACCTACAAATTGGGGGAGGCCATCCACTGGCGCGTGATAAACCCCACGTTTTCTAACCACGCTATGCATCTCCATGGTTTCTATTATCTGGTAGACGGAAGTGGAGACGGAGAACGCTATCAGCGCTATTCCGCGGAACAAAAACGCAAAGTAGTAACGGAGCGCATCGAGGTTGGACACGTATTCGAGATGACCTGGACACCAGAGCGCCCGGGCAACTGGTTGTTTCACTGCCACATGGTCTCACACATGTCGCCGCCTGAGACGCTCCATCCCCCGGAGGCTAAGTCTGCTGCCAACTCGCTGGTTCACGATCATAGCGCCGGGATGGGAGGGCTGGTTATCGGAGTTACGGTTCCGCCGAGCGCCGGATCTGCGGACGTTTCCACGCCTACCACCACGCCGCACAAGCTGCAGCTCGTGATTTCGGACAATCCAGGGAAAATCCCGCTTTACCAACTTGAAATAAATGATGCGGCTGCGCCGGCGAGCGCGAATGCAAAGAAGCCGTCGAGCTTGCTGGGACCACCGATCGTGCTTACACGAGGAGAAGCAACTGAAATCGAAGTGAAGAACCAGATTGACAGTCCAACAGCGATCCACTGGCACGGAATCGAACTGGAGAGTTACTACGATGGAGTGGCGGGCTGGGCGGGTTCGCTCCAGCGGGCCACGCCGCCCGTTGGGCCCGGAACCTCATTTGTCGCGCGCATGACACCGCCCCATGCGGGAACGTTTATCTACCATACGCATTGGCACGATCAGACACAGCTTGCCAATGGCATATATGGACCGCTAATCGTGCTGGAAGCAGGGCAAAAGTATGATCCGGACCACGATAAGACTTTTGTCTTCAGCGATGGTGAATATGTTCCATTTCGTCGCATTCTGCTGGTGAACGGCTCTCCTGAGCCGTATCCTCTAAAATTAGTTGCCGGCACTCGCTACAGGTTGCGCCTCATCAACATTAGTGGCGACGAAGTGGATATGCGAGTGCGGCTGGTGAAGCAAGACGCGCTGGTGCAATGGAGAGTGACTGCCAAAGACGGCGCAGACATCCCCGCTGCACTGTCGAAGTTCTCCGCTGCGGATATGACGATTGCTGTGGGTGAAACCTACGATGTGGAATACCAGGCGGATAACGCGGGCGACGCAGAATTGCAAATATGGTTGCCCGATTTTCCAGTGCGAGTGACGCAGCCGCTGATGTTTCTGCCTCTGAAATAGGCAGAACTCAACATTGTGACAAAACTCATCCCTCATTGTGGCTTCAGAATGCGAAAGGCTTACGCTCAGTCGCAAGCAAGGCAAGCAGGGTTCTCGGGAACATCCGCGAGTGCTGTCCGCTGTCTGAAAGCGCCCCCAATGATCAATGTGGCGGCTGGGCAAATTATTTGACTTGGCGACACACTTCAAACATTGTGATTAACTAATCTATTATATATAATTATGGTATCTACACGGGGCCGGACCTGTCCTCAGGATCCAGGCGTTCCCCGAAAGATTTACTGATTCTTAAGGAGTTGAGGCAATTTCACACTTTTTTCAAATACGCGGCGACACACTTGGCGGTAGCGCGACGGTTCGCAGACTTTGAATTTGTAGAGATTTGACCCTCCCCTACCTTGAGCCTCGGAACGAAATTAGGCCCTTGAGTTGCCGTCTTCGGTCTGCCGTAAGTCGCATTCGGACGATGGGAAGCGTTGATGCGGTCGACTGAAATCGACGACACCGCTGCGAAGCGATCTTTTGCGCCGGAGCGGCGCGAGGCCCGGATGCGGCACCAGAGAAAAAAATCGTCGCACGGCAGCGTTGATGGAGCCTACAATATTCCGTCAAATTCTTTCTGCCCGTATATATGTATGTTTTGGGCAGAATCTTTTTCCGGTAGAAAATACCGGAACGGATTACCTTTTTTTCCTTTACCGGTCTGAGTGAGTTTGTGTTCTACCGCTAATCGTTTAACGACCCTTTGCGCTGTCGCACGTGCAACTTCGGATCCACCCAAAAGATCGTCCAGAGTTTTGGCCTTCTCTTCACATTCGGGCGCGCTGGCAAGGATTACGGCCTCGGCTTCACGCTCTGAAATGCCATCCTCTGTTCCGAGATAGTGATAACGACCTTCGATTAATTCGTAAATTGCCTCGGCTGGAAGGCCGTCGAATCTTGAAACACACTCGATCTTGCGGATGGTGGGGCGCCTATTGCCTTGTGGCCGGCGCAGCGTTAGCAAGGTGTCGGCCGCCCCTCCAAAAGCCGACGAACCCCGGCCCGCATCGCCTATCTCGCCTCCTGATTTACGCTCATGCCTGACGGTAAGCACGGCGATTCCCTGGGAGGCAATCTCCTGTAAGGGCTTCATGGACGCGGTTGCTGATCCTGAGTCATTTTCTGAATCGGCGTCTAAGCCGCAGAACTGCGATAGCGTGTCGATCACCAGCAGCACCGCCCCGACCTGTTTACACTTTTCTAGCGCGATCTTGGCGATTGCGCTCCACTCCTTGCCGATGACTGCGTTAAACGGCAGGACGAGAAAGTTTTCCTGTCCAAGAAGGTCTGCGCGCTCAAGTGCTACGCGGAAGGACGTTGCTGGCTGCTCGGTAAGGTAAATCACTGCTCCCTTTTCAAGGGCCACGCGCACGATTTCGGCCAAGATATAGGTAGTCTTCCCGGCTTTAATCTTCGCTACTAGCTCAGTGACCGCTCCGGCCAGCACATAGGGCTTAACGACAAACTCCGCCAGGCTGGACTCCTTGGCTAGATCTACCGCCGTCCGAAACAGGTTGCGGGGTTCTTTCTGCCCAAAACCCATTCCTATATGGGCAGAATCAATTTCGCGGAGCACCTCCGCAAGATTGCCATTGGCGCCGATAAGCCGCTCAATGTTGGCATCAAATTGGCGGATGCACTTCCGGGCGAGAGCCTTGATCTTGATGATTTCAGCGTAATGGGAAATGTTCGCGATCTTCGGAAGGCCATCGGGTAATGTCGCTACGTAGGTGCCGCCCGCGGCTTCGAATTCATTCGCCGCCTGCAGGGCGTCATAGAGCACAACTAAGTCATTTGTAGGCTTCCCATCAGCCTTCAACCTCTTAAGGGCACGGAAGATCACCTGATGGAAAGGCAGGAAGAAGTCCACCCACTCCAAATGCTCCATCTCTTCCGAAGTTCCGACGCTATCCAACAGGATGGCACCAAGGAAGGCGACCTCCGCGTCTTTACTGTGCGGGAGTGACTGTTCCGGCAGTCCTGATCGCTTTTCGCTTGCGGCCTGCATTATACAGCGCGCTCCCTGGCGTCATAGGCCAAGCGAAGACACTCTGATAACGTCGTCTTTGAGCATTGGTTTGCCGTGCAGAGAGCGATACCCCGATAGGCGAAGGCTCGCGCGCAAAAGCAGGTGAGCACCCGGCGCCGCGGTCACGCCATCATCGAATAGGAAATCAGGAATAAGGATGGATCCGCGCCGCGACGGGTCAACGCCGTCATCGGTGACGGCTAGGTACCACCCCGCGAGATCGAATCGCCTGTTGCCGGGGACTAGGGTGACGTTAACGCCGCGAGGAAGGTCCTTCCGCCGGTGCGCCGTCACCTCGCAAGGAAAGAATGTTCGGGAATAACACATGTGCTTGTCGGACAACTCGCGGTCAATCGCTTTCACCGCATCAACGCCGTCGGGTGTACCGATCGAGATAAATGGCACAACGATCTTCCTGTCTACGGTGTGATCGTTTTTCATTTCCGGGCCTACTCCTCGCCCGACCTGGAGGCCGCGGCCTGTTCCTGGGCACTGACAGGACGAAGACGGGGATGATCGTGCTTGCAAAATTCCTCTAGTGAACTCCGCAAAATCATTCGCCTTTTCCCCAGCTTCCTGGACTCCACTGTTTTGCGGCGAATTAAGTACTCAACGGTCCGCTCCGTCACACCGCCTAACATCTCAGCGGCATCCGGAATGCTGACCAAAAGGCTTTTCCCGTCGCCCTGTCTATTCATCTTCTCCTCCTAAAACTTTGGGGATGACTTCTGAATCGTATTTTGGCCTTGACATCAACTTTCCAATGCAGTTTGATATGTTCGCGAACAAAGCGTCAATTAAAAGATATGCTTAAAACATATGCAAGATCCGCTTAGTTGGAGAAGGAAAGAATGGCGCGAGGTTTCCAGAAAATACCGCTCGGCACTTATTGGATTGCCAGCAAGCACCACAAGATTCGCGACGGTATGCTCGTGGGGGAAGGTAAGAACGAAAAACCTGGTGTGATAGCGGATGCTGCCATGCAGCTCGTCTTCGTTCACCGCCGCGTTATCACCCCGGTTGAGTTCGCCGACGAGTTCGGACAACTCGGCTACAACAGACTTTGCCGGCCGCAGGATCGTTGCGGTGGAGATCCGATGCCGTGGTTTTTGGCGCATGCAAACACGGTGAGCACCATTGTGAATCTCATGGGGTACATCGCGGACCCGCCGAAGATTTTGCAGATCAAGGGTCCGATTGCGTATGCCGAGAGAATCGGTGGACCGCCGAAAACATTATTCCTCGAGCACACCGCGGATCTGGCGGCGAAGAAGGTGGAGATAAAGAAGTGGTCGATGCGAGAAAAGTCTCGTTCCTTCCTCGCGGACCTACTGAACCCGAATATCGTCGGCGCACAAAGGTTTTTCCCGGGGAGTGAGTGGACGTCACTAATAAAGGTCCGCAGTTTGATCGAGGGGATCTACTGGCACTTGGCCGATCTCGTCGATTCAGACTGGTCCCCGCGCCCGTGTCCGGAGTGCGGCGGGTTCTTCATTTCGACGGATCCGCGGCAAAAGTATTGTCCGGCGCCGGTAACGTCCGGGAGATCGCGCTGTTCTTCGCGGCTCAACGTCCGGAATTTCGAGCAACGGCAATCGACGGAGGTGAAATCTTGAGGTCCAAAGAAAAACTGCCGCGCGGGGTTCGTCGCCGTCGGGATTCATTGGTGGTTTCCTTTGCCCTGGCCGATGGCACGATCCAGCGTCGCTCCCTGGGAAGGGCTTCGGTGGCCTACGCCGTGGAGCAACTTGGCATTTTCAAGCGGCAAGTGCGCGAGGGCGTCTATGAAAGCCGCAAGCCGCGCGTGCAAGAGATGAAGGAAATCACTTGCGCGGATTTGTGGACGGCTTACCTCGCGGATACGACGAACCGCGAGAAGCGGATTGACCGCCTCAAAACGGCGTGGACGCACTTGGTGCTTCCCTTTGGCGAGAAAGTCGCCGCTGAGATCACCACGCGGCACATGGTCGAATATGCGACCTCGCGCCGCGCGGCGGGGAGAGAAAACGGCACCGTCAATCGGGAGTTGGCCACGCTGAAAGCTGCCTTCCGCTTTGCTGCAAGGTCTGAAATGATTACTCGCGTCCCGATGTTCCCGAAACGGCTGCGCGAGTCGCCACCGCGCTCGGGATTCATTGAGCAGGAACAGTACGGCATGCTCGCCGCCGGCTGCTGCGAGTTGTGGCTCCGCACGTTTCTTGCGCTCGGTTTCAACTTCGCATGGCGCAAGGGTGAGTTGCTGGCGCTCCGCGTACGCAACGTGGACCTCTTGCATAATCGGCTCACGATTGACACAAGCAAGAACGGGAACGGGCGCAAGGTCAAACTCACGCCTGAGACTTCCGCGCTACTCACGGAGTGCATACGCGGCAAGCTGCCGCACGATTTTGTGCTCACCCGCAAAGATGGAAGCCGCGTTGCCCAACCGCGCAAAGATTGGTATTCTTTGTGCGTTCGTTGCGGCCTCGGAAGGTTCACGGGGAAGCATTACGAGGGGTTGCAGATGCACGATTTGCGGCGCTCAGGAGTGCGGCGGTTGATTCGCCTCGGCGTGCCTGAGAAAACCGCGATGGCAATGTCCGGCCACAAGACGCGCTCGGTGTTTGACCGCTACAACATCACCAATGAGCGCGACTTGGAACAAGCCGCGAAGTTGCTGGAAGGGGCGGAAACACCGTACCTGCCAGCGGCCGCAACTGACACAAAAACTCGCACATCGGTTTTGCGTCCCTCGTAAGTCATTGAAAGCCGGGGTAGCTCATTGGTAGAGCGCCGCCCTGAAAAGGCGGGCGTAGCCAGTTCGATTCTGGCCCCCGGCACCATCATTCGCTCGACCGCAGGAGTCCACCACATGACGCCAGCGCACGACGAACTCCTCAAGGAATTCCACAATTATTCCCTGACCGCTCCCACCGCCCTGTCTCTCATGGAGCGAATGGCCCAACGGCTCCACGAGAAAATGACGCGCTACAATTGGGCCGGTTTTTATTTAGTCGATCAGGTGGACCCCAGCTTCCTGAATGTGGGCCCCTTCGTCGGCAGCTTCACTCCCAATGCGCGCATTCCGCTCAGCACCGGACTCTGCGGTATGGCCGCCACAACGGGTAAAGTTGTTGTCGTGCAGGATGTTTCCAAAGATCCCCGCTATCTTGCCGGCTCATCTCTTGTGAAATCCGAAATTGTCGTACCCATTTTCGCAAAGAAGAAGTTGGCCGCCGAACTGGACATCGAAAGTTACTTCGCCGATACCTTCACCTGGGCAGAACAGGAATTCGCAGAGGCCTGCGGCCAGGTAGTCGCGAGTTATCTGGAAAAAAAGTAGCGATCGGAAGTGCCGGCCCGCAAAATCCGTTTGCAATTACCGCAAATAACCCCAGGTATGTAATCGGTCGGTATCTTCCACCCAGCGGTCGCCAATATCGGTGCGGTAGTACATGTTGGGAATCAGCACGTTCTTGATTCGCGAATAAACCTGCGACTGCGCCTGGCGCATCGTGGGCCCCAGTCCCACCACGATCAGGATTACCCCTGAAGTTCCCGCCACCAGCCACTGGCCGTTTACCTGCTTCACGTCCTCAATATGAATCTCGTCTTGCGGCGGCTTCTTGAATACGATGACCGAGTCTTTCGAAAAGGAATCGAACGTTTCATCGTCGTCAAACGGAAATGGCGGCACAACAATGCGGACGCCGATCTGAAATCCGCTGCGCGTTTTCAGCTTGGGGTCGTTGCCGTCAGCCAGCTCCAGAAAAAATTGCCCGATGGGCGTAAGCATCCCCGCCTGCTGAATGCTGATCGTCGGATAACCAAAACGCGCGGTAAATTCCAGCGGGTAAATGCCGTTGTTGTTGACGATGCAATTCAGGTCGATGTATCCGACATAGCCCTCCGCCGCCAGCATCGGCTCCATCTTCAGCAGCGTTTGATTGAATAATTGATTCGGGCCGGACCAGAACATCGCCGTGCCCATCTCACCGGTCGGCGGCCCGATATCGCCCGGGAAAAGTTTCTTGTGCTCGAAATTCACGTTGATCGGATAAATGAAAGTTTTGCCGTTAAAAAATCCGCCCACTGCTACTTCCACGCCGGAAACACGCCGCTGTAACTGAAATACCTTGATCTCGTCCGAAAGCGCCTTCTTGTACGCTTCCAGCATGCGAATCACGTCCTGCCCGTCATCTTCCTCGCCGACAAACAG
>JBBRZT010000118.1:0-10343 GCA_038236395.1 Candidatus Acidiferrales bacterium | reverse complement strand
TGAATCTCTCGGCCGTTACGCGCAGGAACGCATGGCGGCGCGTGGCGTAGTATTTCGGCTGAACACTCGTATCTCGGACGCCGGGCCCGGCCTAGTGGTATTGAGCGACGGCCAAATTCGCGCCGAAACGCTGGTCTGGACCGCGGGAACCGCACCGAACCCATTGTTGAAAGCCCTCGCGCTGGACAAAGACAAGCGTGGCGCGCTGATCGTGAACGACACTCTCGCCATCCCTGGCAACTCCGGCTTGTGGGCGCTCGGCGATTGCGCCGCGGTCGTCGACGGCAAAACAAAAAAGCCCTGCCCACCAACGGCGCAGTTCGCCTTGCGCGAGGCGCAAACACTGGCAAAAAACATCCGCACGCAATTGCAGGGCGGCGCGTTGCAGAAATTCCATTTCGATTCGCTTGGAGCATTGTGCGTCGTCGGCCACCAGACCGCGTGCGCGGAATTGACCGTGCCGTTTGCTCGAAAACACTCCGTGAGATTTTCCGGCCTGCTCGCGTGGCTCATGTGGCGCGCCATTTATCTCGGCAAGCTGCCTGGCCTAGAGCGCAAGATTCGCGTGCTGGTGGACTGGACCGTCGAGCTTTTCTTTCCGCGCGATATCGTGCAGACGATTGAGTTGAAGTAGGCGAGGTTGAATGTCAGGTTCTCAAGCAGCCATGACCATGCAAAGCAGCGCACAGATTGGCGACAGGAGTTGGGCGGAGCCGCTCGTCGGTTTGCCCGCCGGCGCAATAGGCGGCGCGCTCTACGCAATTTTGCTCGCGGCTCCGTTTTCTAGCGGCATTTTGTACGGCGCTTTCTTCGGATTATTTTTCGCCTTGTTTTTTGCGAAGCGCGCCACCAGCGCCGGCGCAGGACTGATCTGGGGCTTGGCGTTCGCGCTGCTCACCTGGCTGGTTTTCCCCGCCGGAATTCTGCCTCTGCTTTCGCGCGGCGCCGTTTCGCAGACTATGCTGGTCGACGCCCGCGACCGATTTCCGCAACTCGTAGCGTTCCTGATTTGCTTCGGCATGCCCACTGGCGTCTCGCTGGGAATCTGGTGCGCTCTTCATCCCAAATCGGCGCAGCCAAAATTCAACTGGGGCCGAGCGATTATTGCCGGTGGACTCGCCGGCACCATCGGCGGATTGATCTTCAGCCGTTGGGTGGCCTCCGGCGATTATTTTCCGTTGCTCGCTGGTTACGGCGAACTGCACGCCGTGCGCGCCACCATTATCATTCTGCATTTTGGCGTCGCGCTGTTCATCGGTGTGACTTTCGGCATGCTGTTCCAGCGCGATGTTCAGGGTTACGGCTCGTGCATGGGCTGGGGACTCGCGTACGGAATTTTCTGGTGGTTCCTTGGCCAACTCACGCTCCTCCCGCTTGCCGCTCACAAACCGATCGATTGGTCGGCCAACCAAGGCGCCGCGGTTTTCGGCTCGCTGGTCGGCCACATTCTTTACGGACTGATTCTTGGCGTTTCTTACGCCACTATCGATCGCTTCTGGGTGCGGCTTTTCATCCAGTCCGATCCGCTTAATCGCGAAGTCGAAGGCTCCGGCGTGCATGTTCTTCGCTCGATGGGTTGGGGCGCCGCGGCCGGTCTTGCCGGCGGACTGATTTCAGGCCCAGTCATGCTGGCCACGGGAGTTTTATCAAGAAGTACGAGCTTGAGTCTGCGCGCTTTCGTCCTTCATCTGTTCGTCAGCACACTCATTGGCGTGACTTACGGTTTGCTTTTTCGCAATGAAGCCGCAAGCCTCGGCCACGGCATCGCGTGGGGCTGGCTTTTCGGTTTGATCTGGTGGTACGCGGGTCCGCTAACGCTTCAGCCGCTGCTCCTCACCGGCGAATGCGACTGGAGCACCGCCGCAGCATCGGCGCTGCTACCTTCGATGATGGGCCACTTGATCTACGGCGCCGTCACCGCGCTGACTTTTTTGATTCTCGAGCAACGCTACACTCGCTGGCTGCTCCTCGATCCAAGAATCGCCGCGCGCGAAGCCAGAAAAATTCGCCCCGTTGGCACGCCCGCTCCCGCGCTGTGGTTCCTCGCGCTTGGCTTAGGCGTTCTGCTGCCGATTCTTCTCGGCTAGGCTCAGCAATTGCCAGTTGTAGCCGTACTCATCCGGAATCCACAAACGTCACTTGCACCGCTGGTCGCCCGCGAAGAGGACGTTAGCCGAGGCCCCAAAGAGAAGGCGCCCCGGAATGGCCAGGACGCCCTGGGTTATGCCTTGCGACTTGAAAAACGAGTTTAAAAGCTCACGCGGATTCCGAACTGGAAGGCCCTCTGGACTCCGGGCGAAAATGACCCGGATCCCTGTCCCACGCGAGTCGGCTCGCTTCCCTTAGGTGTTCCGTTAATATCCCCGATTCCTCCATCGAGGACAGTGTTGAGAGAAGCGTAGTTGGCAATGTTGAAAATGTTGAAGCACTCGACCATTGGTTCGATGGTCAGCCGTTCACGGATTTTAAAAACTTTAGACAGCCGAATGTCGGTGTTGTAGAACCAATCGTTATTCACCTGTCCCGCCGGTGCTGGCGTAACGGAGGTGATCACCGCACCCAAAGCGGTGAGCTGGTCCGGCGTGAATAGACCCGCCTGAGCCAGCGCCTGGGCTGCTGGACTGAGCGTGCCGGCGACCGTCGAATTGTAGCGATTGATGAACTTGTTCACGTTGCCCGAGGTCACCCGGTTAGTGGTATAGGAACCCCGGTTGGTGCCGGTAAGGGGATCTTGAGTGACTCCATCGCCATCGAGGTCCGAATAAAAAATCTCGTCCGCACCTCCGGTGGTCAGAGGAAGAAACATGGAGCTGGCGAAGCCGCTGGCAATTTTGCTGGCGGTGTTAAACCGGATACCCCAAGGCAGGTCCACCAGGAAGCTGAAGCCAATCTGATGGAGGCGGTCCTCATTGGCAGGCCCAAAGAACTGCGTCGGCCGGTCATTGAACGCTGAGGTGGAAAGGAAGTCCTGGTCCAAGCCGGTGGATTCGAATCGTCCAAGGGCATAGGTGATGTTGGTGGTAACACGCCGGAAGGGTCCATGCCTGCCGAGATCGCCGCGGAGCCTGAACTGCAAGGCCTGGTAGAGCGATAAGCCAGTCGGCTCGACGATACCGATGGACCGGAAGTTGCGGTTCTCGCCGCCGAAAGCAAACCCATCGGGTCCGGTGCCTGCGCCGAGTCCTTCATCGGCGAAGTTACCGATCGTCGCGGGATCACCGTCGTTTGCCGCGCAGCTAACAATGGCGGCATCAATGGTTGCGGCACCACAATCGGAGAGCGTGGCGGAAATAGCCGCCTGTGCGGTGGCCACGTCCAAGGTGTTTGCGGCGCCAACACGGTTGCGGTCGCGCACGAGGTTGAAGTGCACGCCACGATTGCGCACGTAATCCAAACTGAGGACCAAACCTGGCCGCAGTTCACGCTGGACGCCGATATTGAATTGAATGCCGTACGGGGTCTTGTAGTTGTTGTCCAGTACGCTGCCTTCGGTGGTCAGGATTTGATTGAAGAGCGGCTCAACACCGGGCTGCGGCCAGTTTGCGGCGAGACTTGCGCTAGCCTGCTGTAACAATTGCTGCCCTTGTTGCGCGAACGGAATTACCTTTCCAATCGCGGCGCCAATGCAACTGTTGCCTGGCAGGCCGATGCAATCCGTGCTGTAGTCGAAAAGAACTGCACTGGTTGCCGGATCCAGAAGCAGCGGCGAGCCTTGGTTTATGACCGCGACGTCATTCCCGAGGCCTGGCGGAACCATTAATACGCGATCAAAAAGAAGGTTGTTGAAGATGTTGGTTTCATAGAACAGGCCGGCACCCCCTCGTATGACGGTCTTCCCATCACCGAAAACATTCCAGGCAAAGCCAGCCTGCGGAGCAAAGTTGTCGGCGGGCCGCCGAGGGAAGCCGGCGAGTTCCGGATCGAATACGCCCAGCAGAGGAGTGCGTTGGAGGTCGTGATTTGAAAGCGAACTGTTCCAGTTGTAACGCAGGCCATAATTCAGCGCAAAGTGGGGCGTCACTTTGAAGTTGTCGTGAACATAGACTCCGACGCGGTGATTAATGCTGCCGCCATGTGGGAAACCGAGCGCAGGCTTCTCGCTGAAGTAGCCCAGTCCGTTACCGATCACGATCTGATTGACGGGGAAATTCAGAGGGTCCAGCTCGCCCGACGCACTGAACGCATTGGTATCGGCAAATGCGAGGGTGGTGGAGTTGTAGGCTGGCCCGCAGGCGCGGCCCCAACCCGAAAAACGATGCAAAAACGAACTGGCCGATATGATTGTATTCGGCGCCGAAAGCCAGGGTGTGTCTGCCAAAAACGACGCTGCCATCGTATTTGGTCTGCGTGTTGTCCTGAAAGGTCTGCTGGGGCGCCAACAGATCGGGTCCCACGTCCTGAAGCCGGCCGGAGATACGAACGAGCACAGGGCCTCCTGAAGGATCCAAAGTGCCCGGGGTACCGGCGGCCGAATCCGCGTCGACGATAAAGTTATTGAAGTTGACATAAGAAAAACGCCAAGCGTGGTTCCAGCGGCCGGTGTGGAGATCCGCGCCGACGATGTGAAAATTGGTGTTGTTCAAGTTGGAAAAAGCGGAAAGGTCACGGGCACCAAACCCGGTTACGCCAAAGTTGTCGTCGTGTTGAAAGCGGTAAAAGAGATTCAGGCGGTTGTTCACGACCCAGTCGGCGCGAGCGCTACCCATGCGCTCAGTTAAAGGCACGGCAAAATTTCCCGTGAACTGGGGAAATTCCGGCACGTTAACGACGCGCTGGTCAGCCTGCTGGAGCTTTTCGTAGTCCACCGCCCAGAAGAAATGGTTCTTGAAGATCGGCCCGCTAAGGCGTCCGCCATAATTGCGGCGGGAAGAATCTGGCTTAGGCCCAATCTTGGTCAGCCGCTGGTCGGCGGTGTATGCCGAGTCGCGAAAGAATCCGAATCCGGAGCCGTGCAGTGAGTTCGTACCGCTCTTGGTAATAATGTTCACCGCGCCCGTCGAAGTGAGGTCCGTGCTGGGATCCAGCGAAGACTGGCTGATACTAAATTCCTGGATGGATTCGTTCGAAATGTTGGCAACGGTCGTGCCCACCGTCTCATCCGTGATGTCTACGCCGTCCACTTGAATGCGGGTGGAGCGACCTGAGCGTCCGCCAATGGACACGCCGACCATCTGGTTTTTTGTGGGATCGAACGAACCGCCATCGACAATTGAACGCCGGGTTCCTGAGAGGCCAGGTCGAGGAAGTTTCGACCATTGAGGGGCAGGCGATCTATCTGGTCCCCGGTGATCACGCCCTGCACTGTCGCGCTGGAGGTGTCTACTGTGAGAGCGCCGCTTTCTACCATAACCGTGGAACTCAGCGAACCAACCTCGAGCTTGGCGACGACCGAAGTGGTTTGATTCACGCGAATGACCGTATTTGTGGCGTAGGTCACAAAGCCGGGATGCTGAATGGTTACCTTGTATGTGCCTGGCGGCAGGTCGGGGCTGACAAAGCTCCCATCGTCACCCGTGTTGATTTCCGTCTTGAAGGCCCGTTCGGAGTTTTCAATGACAACTTTCGCATCGCCCACCGCTGCCCCGGTTGGGTCCAATACCTGGCCCGAAATCGCGCCTGAAATTCGTTGTCCCCACGCGCCCACTACACTAACCATCAGACAGACAAACGCAATGCACAAACGCGCCACTCTCGTTTTCATGACGGACCCTCCTATTCGGAAACACCCCGCACGGGAGACCCAACAGAACGTCTTCCTCAGTCGGGAGTTACCACCACAGTTGGAGGGTCCCTACCACAGAAGCAAATTTAAAGTCAATTATTAATAAGCAATAACTAAATTTTACATAAACCGTAATCATGACGAGATTAAACGTCATTATGCGCTGCACGGATAACGTGCCCTCTGAACGCCCTACAGAAACTTGGACCACATCGCGCTGGAGTTGCCGCGAGAGTAGGCGCGAGTATCGAATTGGCACTTTTGCGTCGGGCGAACCTGATGATTAGGCGACCAAAAGAACCCAGCGACCTCTATTACAGATGCCGGTCGACATACGGCGAACCATGCCCCTGATGGGTGCTTGCCCCATCCAAAACAAACATGTTGTTGGTTGGATGGGGCATCCCGAGAGCGCTCTAAACGCCGCTAATCAAACGCGGGCCGAGGTCAGAGGCCGCCGCTGGCGAATTGCAACTCGCCGGTCAGCCAGCCGGAGGCGTCCGAGGCCAGGAAAACGGCGATCGAGGCGATGTCGGCGGGTTGGCCGGTGCGGCCCAGCGGAGTCTGCGCGACGAGGCCCTTTTCGAAATCGCCGCCAACGAAGCCGCCGCTGCGGGTGCCCTCGGTTTCGACGATACCTGGATTGATGGAGTTGACGCGGATCTTTTTGGCGGCAAACTCTTTCGCGAATACGCCGGTGATGGCGTCGACTGCGCCCTTGGTAGCGGTGTAGACCGCGGCGCCCGCGGGTTTCAGGCGGCTGATCGCCGAACCGATGTTGATGATGCTGCCGCCTTCGCCAAGGTGCTTAACGGCGGCCTGGGTGGTAAGCAGCAGGCCAAGCACGTTGATGTTGAAGAGCCGGTGGAACTGCGCTTCGGTAATGGCGTCGACAGCTCCGAATTCGTACACGCCGGAGTTGTTGACTAGGATATCGAGGCGGCCATAATTCTTGATCGCTGCGTCGATGATGCCCTGGCCTCGGCGGCGTTCGAGACATCGCCACCCACGGCGACGGCTTTGCCGCCGGCCTTGGTGATAGCGGCAACGACCGTATCGGCGCCCGCTTTACTGGAGGCGTAATTCACCACCACGGACGCGCCTTCCGCGGCAAGGGCCTTGGCTATGCCTGCCCCAATACCTTTGGAAGCACCCGTGACGACTGCCACTTTACCTTTAAGAATGCTCATTGTGTTTCTCCTTTAAGTTATGTGATTTTAATAGTCACATTTTCAAGCAAAAAAACTCTAGCGGCTCTTTTCCGGCGGCGCGCCCGCCACGTCGGCCAGCGTTATGCCTGCTAGCGACTTCTCAAAGCTGCCCTGCGCCCGCGCCAGGACCCCAGAAAGGCGATCCTTAATCGAGCAACTGACCGGACAGCGCTTTTCTACCTGGTAACTGTGGATCGCAAATGCCGGAGGTGCGGCGCTGGCCCGGTAAATATCCAGCAGGCTGATGCTCTTGGGCGGCCGGGCCAGTACGCTGGCGCCCAGTTTCCCGCGGGTGGTGACGATCAAGCCCGCCTTCGAGAGCTTGGAGAGCGACTTGCGCACGAAACTGGGATTAGCATTCACACTGCGCGCCAAAGCTCCGGAGGCGACTTCCCTGCCGCGGTAAAACGCGAGGGCGGCCATGATATGAACCGCCACGGTGAATTGAACGCTGGTAGCCGACATGGTGTTTTACTGCCGTCTATGTGATGCTCAAAAGCACAATTGGTTGCAGGATATTTTCCCGGGACCTGTAAGCCCGGCGGTCGCCCACTGTTTGACCGATTTCGTGGAAGAAACTCGGCGGTTTGGTGGTAGCTTAAACCCCGCGTTAATTCTATCCACAAGCAGGGTCGATGAGATTGAATTCCACGTTACTGAAAGCCACCGGCGTTGGCGCGCTGGGCGGGCTGCTGTTTGGGTTCGACACCGCGGTCATCGCCGGCACCACGCATTCGCTGACGTTGACATATGGGCTGAGTCCCAGGCAGTTGGGCCTGACGGTGGCCATGGCGCTGATTGGCACGATTATCGGCGCGATGTCGGCTGGCATTCCCGGGCAACGCTGGGGAGGACGCGAAACTTTGCGCGTGCTGGCGATTTTTTATGTACTGTCGGCGCTCGGCTGCGCCTTTGCCGCGAACTGGCACATGTTGCTGGTGGCCCGGCTCATTGGCGGGTTGGGCATCGGCGGCTCTTCAGTACTGGGCCCGGTATACATTGCGGAACTTGCCCCAGCGAGATTGCGCGGCCGGCTGGTCGGATTGTTTCAGATCAACATCGTGCTGGGCATTTTGCTGGCGTACTTTTCCAATTACATGATCGGCGGGCTGGGCCTGGGTCCCAACGAGTGGCGCTGGGAGTTCGGCGTGGCTGCGCTGCCCGCGCTCCTCTTCCTGGTGATGTTGTTTGGCATTCCGCCCAGCTCGCGCTGGCTGGTCACTCAAGGCCGCGTCGAAGAAGCCCGCGCCGTGCTGCTGTCGGTGAATGCCGAAGACCCCGAAGCGGAATTGCGTGAGATTGTCGAGTCCGTCCATCTGGAGCGAGCGGAGAAATCCGAGCCGCTCTTCGTGTGGAAATACCACCTGCCGATTTTTCTGGCCATCACCATCGGCATGTTCAATCAGCTTTCTGGCATCAACGCCATCCTTTATTACCTGAATGACATTTTCGCGGCGGCGGGTTACAGCAAAATTTCCGGCGACCTCCAGGCGGTCGCCATCGGGGCCATGAACCTGGTGGCCACGCTGGTGGGCATGTCGCTGATCGACAAGCTGGGCCGCAAAACGCTCCTGCTCATCGGCTCCGTGGGCACGGCGCTGTGCCTGGCCGGGGTGGCAAAAATATTTTATACCGACAGCCATCAGAATTATCTTCTCTGGCTACTGGTCAGCTACATCGCGTTTTTTGCCATCTCCCAGGGCGCAGTGATCTGGGTGTACATCGGAGAAGTTTTTCCGAACCGGGTGCGCTCGAAGGGCCAATCGCTGGGAAGCTCTTCGCACTGGATCATGAATGCGGCGATTGCCTACACCTTTCCGCAGGTGGCCAAATCGTCGGGCGCTTACCCGTTCATGTTTTTCGCCGCGATGATGGTAGTGCAATTTTTTGTGGTGCTGTTTTTCTATCCGGAAACCAAAGGCGTCTCGCTGGAGCAGATGCAGCGCCGCTTGGGAATCGACTAAACCTCAATTCCCTGCCCCGGTCTTTCGCGCGCAAGGTCGAGCACCCGGTCGCGGGCCCTTCCTGTGATAATGATGATCATGCCGCTGTTGCACCTTGGATAGCACGCTGCGCGCCAATTCTTGACGCCCGCAGCCCCCTCCGATAGCGTCGAATCAGCGCAACGATTCACAGCGCATTGCGATTTTTTTGCTGCCGAGCCAGCGGCACGGGAGAAGAAGTGGCTAATCCAATCATTACGTTAACCACCGATTACGGCACCAACGATCACCTGGTGGGCACGCTCAAGGGCGTGCTGCTCAAGATCAATCCGGAACTGACCATTGTGGATATCACCCACCACGTGAACGCCTACGATTTGCTGGATGGCGCGCTCACCATCGGCGCGGCGTATTCCTATTTCCCGGCGCGAACGATTCACATGGTGGTGGTGGATCCCGGGGTCGGGACCGAGCGACGACCTTTGCTGGTGACCGCGCAGAATCAATATTTTATCGCGCCCGATAATGGGGTGCTCTCTCTCGTTTACGAACGCGAAAAAGAAAACCTGGTCGTTCGCCATGCCAACGCCGAACATTATTTTCTGCAACCGGTGAGCAAAACATTTCATGGACGGGATATCTTCGCGCCGGTTGCGGCGTGGCTCTCCAAAGGCTGGCAAACCGCAGCCATGGGCGACGAGATTGAGGACTATCAACGCTTCGTGCTTCCCAAGGCGAAAGCGGTGGACGGTGGGTCCGAGGGAGTGGTGCTGCGCATCGACGCGTTCGGCAATCTGATGACCAATTTCCGCGCCGAAGACTTGCCGGAATCGGCGCAAAACGGCGGCGGCCTGAATTTAAAAGTTGGCACACACACGGTGTCGCGATTGGTGGATACGTTTGCGATGGGCAACGCCGACGAACCGGTAGCCTACGTGGGATCGAGCGGCTACGTGGAGATTGCCGTCAATAAAGCCAACGCCGCGCGCAAACTGGCTGTCGGTCGCGGAACAGCCGTCACGCTTTCCAAAAATTAGTCCACGCCAGGCTGGTTGGAATAAACAAACATTTCAGCGGGAACTTTCCAGCGCCGCCATTTGCGAGCGCGTGCGCGGATCGAGCCAGTCCCTCCAGGCATCACCCAACAAATTGAAGGCCAGCACTGCGGTCATCACCGCCAGCGCCGGAAAAATCACCATGTGCGGCGCGTCAAATAAATGGCTGCGCGCATCATTGAGCATCGAGCCCCAACTGGGCAGCGGCGCAAGCACGCCCAAGCCGAGAAAACTGAGCGTCGACTCCGCGAGAATGGCTCCCGCGATGCCAATGGTGGCTTGGATCAAAATGGGCTGAAGAATATTCGGCAGCAAGTGGCGCAGCAGGACGCGGCGGTGCGAAGCTCCCAGCGAACGCGCCGCGAGAACAAATTCGAGCTCTTTGGCTTTCAACACTTGCGCGCGAGCCAGT
>JBBRZT010000117.1:0-10408 GCA_038236395.1 Candidatus Acidiferrales bacterium | reverse complement strand
TCTCCGGAGCAATGTAGCTGAATATTCCTTCTTGCTGGTTATCGTCGCCGCGCATGCACTCGTCTCCTTGGCCTTCCTTCCCTCAGACGAGTTTCCTTAAATTAAAGTTGCAGCGGATCGGTATTTTTCAACAAGCTGCTAAGCGGGCCAGGCATGATTTCGCCAAGTGGGTTGTATACAGCGTCGGCCTTGCCGGCCGATGGAGGGAGTGCCCTAGTTAGTGCGACTTCAGGAGGGATTGCGGAAACTGCTTCGATGGGGGTCACCGGTTCATTTCCCGGAATAGTCAACCGAGTAAATGACTACGTAAACCTGAATGAGTCTTACTCTCCATTCGGCACATCGGTTTCGAGCATTGCTGTTTCTGGAACCCGCGCTTACGCTCTCGCATCTATATTCACAAGTTTCTCAGCGCCCACCTATTTTTGGATAGATGTTTACGATCTCACTGACCCACAACATCCCATGTGGACGGACGCAATAGAGTCTGCGGAGCCCGGAAGCCTCCTGACCTGCGGTCACTTTCTGTATGAGTTAGCAGAGGAATTCAGTCCTGCGGAGCCATTTCACGTTATATCGACGTTTGACTTGAGCGGCCCACACCCGGCTCTGAAAGCCAGAGACATCGATCCATCCGCCGTCGCGTACATCAACGGCGGCTGCACCGCGGTCACATTCCCCGAAGGCGTTGCTGTTCCAGCAAGTTCGTCAGCGCAGGTTGACGTTGCAGATCTGACCTCTGGTTCGGCGGTTCATACACCCTACTTCCTGCCTCTGTCTCAGTCCTCTTCATCGCAGCTTGTCAGCGCCACTGCAGATAGCAAGCGTTTGTATCTGTTTTTCGACGCCATTGCGACGGGCGGGTGGCAAAGTCATCTCTCCGCATTTGACCTTACCAAGCAGCCCCCCGTCTTGGTCGGCGACTTGGCCGTCTCTGCTTCGGATTTTAAGCCACGGATCGCCGGACATTATCTGGCCACTGTCCCCCCGGTCGGCGTCGGGTTCGACATCACGAACGTGTACGACGTGACAGGATCCGCCCCACTCCTCGTTGGAACCTTGCCGATGGGCAGGTTTCTGGACGAGGGCCCGAACCGCGCAGTATTTCTTGATGGACAAGTCGGACTGCGCGTAATTGGCGTGAGCGGGTCCGGACCCGCGATTCCTTTCTCGAATTTGTTCGATGCGAGAGTAAATAACTCCCAATCGGCCGCGGTGAATGGCAATTTCGTGTTCTCAGCCGAAGGACCCGGTGGGATAGCAATCTATGACACTAGTGTGGCTGGCGGCCCCGTGTGGAAACAGTTCTTCGATCATTCGTCAGGACTCGAGGCCCTTGCTCCTCGAGACCAACTTGTGACTCCTGCGAACCTCTATGTTGCGGTTGGACAACAGTCGGAGGGCGGGCTGCTCGTCTACAACTTGCAAGCAGATCCGGCGTCATTCACTGGTTCTTTTTCCACTGGCAGCTCGATTGCCCAAGGACTCGCCATTTCTGGCAAGACACTATTCTTGGCCACCTCCGATGACACTCGAATCCTCGACGTGTCGAATCCAGGCAGTCCAATTCAACTCGGCACAATCGCGATCGGGACCACCGCCCTCGCCGTTTCCGGCAATTCATTGTTTGCGGGGACTGTCGATAATCGCATCGTGGTGTTCGACATTTCGAATCCCGCATCGCCGGTCCAGAAGGGCTCCGTAGACGTTCCAGATGTGTCAATACAAATTCGAATCAGCGGAACGCGCATGTTTGTGGCCGACAGTACGGCCGGGCTCTTGATCTTCGATGTCTCATCGCCCGGCAGCCCTGTTCTCTTGTCTAGCACGCAGCCGTCGAGCAATGTGTTCGGTGTTGCGCTCGACGCAAATCTTGCGCTGTTGTCCGCGTGGGAAGCCGGCATCGTGATTGTTGATTGCAGCGACCCGTCACATCCAACTATTACCGGCGGAGCCCAGCTCGATACGATCGATCCCTTTAAGGCGGTCACATCCGAGTTGCTCAATCATGCAGCGGCCATCACGCTGAGTAATGGAATCGCTTTCGTTGGCGTCCATAATTTTGATTCGCACGATCCGCCTAACAACGGAAATGCGACTATCTATGGCTTTGATTATCGACAGCCGAACGCGCCAAGACTCGTCTCACTGACTGCTTCGGGTACCCAGGTCAGAAACGGAATCATAACTATAGCGTCGAGCGGTTCAAGGTTGTTTGCGGGTGGCGACATCACAGTTTTCGAAATGGATATCACAAAGCCTCGAAATACGATTAATCTCTTCTTTCTGCCGGATTCCCTTCGACCTCCATCGAATCTGGAAGGCGCTTTAGCGACGGTCCTTGCGGCTGTTCCGGGTAAGACTTCGTTTCATTTGATTGGCAAGAGTTTGGCGGTGCAGGGGCCCACAGCCCAGCAAATGCGCGTCACCCGCAAGTGAGCCAATTAAAATCCTCGTTAGTCTTGTTGCATGCCGGAAGGCCGAATCCCTCAATACAGTCGATTCAGGCGGGTGGCGCACCTTTTGACCCAAGAAACCTTCCTGGGTGGCGGCGCCGGAGGGATGGGCGTCGTCTACAAAGCGCGCGACCTCAAGCTGGAGCGCACCGTCGCACTGAAATTCCTGCCCCTGGAAGTCGACTCCAGCACAAAAGAAAAAGAGCAATTCCTCACCGGACACCTTTCGGCAATCCCAAAATATCCTTGATCCGCGCCCGTTTTGAAATGTCTCTCGGCGAACCCGCCGTCCGCTCCAGCCACGCGGTGAAATCCTTCAGCTGCACCGAGTGCACCACCGGCACGTCTTTCACGCATACCTGAACGGCATTCAGTCCCTGGGCAATGCCCACCACCCACTCATCTCCCCGAATGGCCGCGAGCCCCAGCGCCACCGCTTCATAAAGCGTTTCGGCCGTCACTTCGACGGTGTGCGTGACGCCTTCCATATCTTTCAGGGTGACGCGGCAGGAGCGGACGGCCATAGCGCAGCGAGCATATCATTTTCGCTTTTTGTTCGCCACAGGATTTCGGCGATGTGGTAATTTGCGTCGCGCTCCCGACCCGGACAAGTTACAGTCCTGAATCGCACTCTCGCAGAAAGAAAGGGTATCGCGACGAATGTCCATCCTGGTGACCGGCGGTGCGGGCTATATCGGTAGCGCGGCGGTGGAGTTTTTGCTCGCCAAGGGCGAAAAGGTCGTTGTGCTCGACGATCTTTTCCGCGGGCATAAAGAATCACTGCCTGCATCCGCGGCTTTTTATCACGGCTCCGTCGGCGATCAAGCGCTGGTAAAAAAAGTTGTGCAGGAGCATGGCGTCGACTCCTGCATCCACTTTGCCGCGCTAGCCTATGTGGGCGAATCGGTCGAAAAGCCAGCTGTTTATTTTGAAAAAAATGTCGGAGAGGGAATAGATTTGCTCGCGGCGCTGCTGGAATCCGGCGTGCGCCAGATGGTGCTCTCCTCCTCGTGCGCCACATACGGCGATCCGCCGCAGGTTCCCATCCCAGAAAGCACTCCGCAATCGCCGACCAATCCTTACGGCTGGACCAAAATGATTTTCGAGCGCGTCCTCGAATCTTACGATCACGCTTACGGTTTGAAATTCGTTGGCTTACGCTATTTCAACGCCGCGGGTGCTACGGAAAAGTGCGGAGAGCAACACGAGCCGGAGTCGCACCTCATTCCCAACATCCTGGCCGCCGCTGCTGGACAGCGGCCGCAGGTTTCGGTATTCGGCAGCACCTATCCCACGCCCGACGGCACCGCCATTCGCGATTACATACACATCACCGATCTGGCCGACGCCCACTACCGCGCGCTTCAGCATCTGCGGAAGGGTGGCCCTTCCGACTTCCTGAATCTCGGCACCGGCCGTGGCTACAGCATCCTGGAAGTGATCCAGGCGGCCAGGGAAGTCACCGGCAAGGAAATCAAAACGGTCATGCAGGATCGCCGCCCGGGCGATCCGCCGCGCCTCGTGGCCGACAACAAAAAAGCCAAGGCTGTCCTGGGCTGGGAGCCGCAACAATCGGATTTGCGCAGCATCATCGAATCCGCCTGGCGCTGGCACCAACGCAATCCAGCCGGCTACGGCACTCCGAAAGGGAAGTAGAACTTCAATCGCGCATGAGCAAAAAACTCCTCGGCATCGATGTTGGAACCGGCGGCACCCGTGTCGTTCTGGTCGACTCTGACGGCCGCGTTCTCCACTCCGCAACCACCGAGCACGCCCCCATTTATGCTGCACACATCGGCTGGGCGGAACAGGAGCCGGCAGACTGGTGGCGCGCCGCGTGTGCTTCCGTTCGCGCCTGCCTCAGCGAATCGCACACCAATCCCAGCGAAATTACCGGCATCGGACTCAGCGGGCAAATGCACGGCCTGGTTTTGCTCGACGCCAACGGCGAGGTGCTGCGCCCCTCCATCATCTGGTGCGACCAGCGCACTGATGCGCAGTGCAAAGCCATCACCGAAAAAATCGGCGCGCGTCGCTTGATCGAGCTGGCCGCCAATCCTGCGCTGACCGGATTCACCCTGCCGAAAATCTGGTGGGTGCGCCAGTTCGAGCCGGAAATCTGGTCGCGCGTGCGCTCCATCATGCTGCCCAAGGACTACATCCGCTTCCGCCTGACGGGCGCTCGCGCCATCGACATGGCCGATGCATCAGGGACGCTGATGCTGGACGTGGCCGGAAGGAAATGGTCCCGCGAAATTCTCCAAGCCTCCGAAGTGGACGAAGCTCTGCTTCCCAAACTTTTTGAGTCTCAAGAAATCACTGGCGAGGTCACCACGGAAGGCGCGAGCGAATCCGGCCTGCAGGCGGGAATTCCCGTTGTCGCTGGCGCGGGAGATCAAGCGGCCGGAGCCGTCGGCATGGGCATCGTGCGGCCCGGTTCGGTGAGCGCCACCATCGGCACGTCGGGCGTGGTCTTTGCCGCGACTTCGAGACCCGTCATCGAGCCGCAAGGCCGCATCCACACCTTTTGCCACGCCATTCCCGAACGCTGGCACGTCATGGGCGTCACCCAGGGCGCGGGACTTTCGCTGCGATGGTTTCGCGATCAATTTGGAGCCCTCAACACGCAGGGCCGAGATCCCTACGACGCACTCGCCGAGGAAGCAGTGCGCGTCCCCGCGGGAGCCGATGGCTTGCTGTGGACTCCGTATCTCATGGGCGAGCGCACTCCGCATCTCGATCCCTACGCGCGCGGCGCGCTCGTCGGCCTGACCGCGCAACACACCCGCGCTCACGTGATTCGAGCTATTCTCGAAGGCGTGGCTTTCAGCCTCCGCGACACATTTTCCATTTTCGACGTGCTCAAAATCCCGGTCGAAAATATTCGTCTCGGCGGCGGCGGAGCCCGTTCTCCTCTGTGGCGCCAGATTCAGGCGGATGTCTACGGCAAAGCCGTCGAATTGATTGCCGCCGAAGAAGGCGCCGCTTACGGCGCAGCGATTCTTGCAGGTGTAGGTACCGGCGTGTGGCCTTCGGTCGAAAAAGCATGCGACTCGGTCGTTAAGGTCGCGTCGCGGGTCGAGCCCAATGCTAAAGACTCGGCAACCCTCGATCGCCAGTATCATCTCTATCGCAAGTTGTATCCGGCACTGCGCGAAATTTCGCACGAGCTGGGTGGCGCGCCGGCCTGAAAACCAGCCGTGCCAGAGCGACGCAAGACTGAAATCATCCAATCCAATCTGACTTCGAGGTGCCCAATGGCCAGCGACAAATACCAACCAAAACCGGAACATAAATTTTCTTTTGGATTGTGGACCGTCGGCAATCCCGGCCGCGATCCATTTGGCGAACCCGTCCGCGCGATTCTTCCTCCCACGGAACTTGCTCGTTTGTTGGGAGAAGTTGGCGCCTGGGGCGTAAATCTTCACGACAACGATCTAGTTCCCATCGACGCAACTCCCGCCGACCGCGATCGCATCGTCCGCGAATTCAAAGCGGCTTGCCGGCAGAGCGGATTGGTTGTGCCCATGGCCACCGTCAATCTTTTTACCAACCCGGTTTTTCGCGACGGCGCTTTCACCGCCAACGATCCTTCCGTGCGCGCCTATGCGGTGCAGAAAACTCTGCGGGCCATGGACCTGGGCGCTGAACTCGGCGCAAAAATTTTCGTTTTGTGGGGCGGCCGCGAAGGCACGGAAACCGACGCCTGCCGCCGTCCCGACGAGGCCGTCAAGCGCCTGCGCGACGCGGTGAACTATCTCTGCGAATATTCCATCTCGCAGAAGTACGGTTACAAATTTGCTCTCGAAGCCAAGCCCAATGAGCCGCGCGGCGACATCTACATGGCCACCACCGCGGCCTATCTCGCCTTCATCGCCACACTCGATTATCCCGATCGCGTGGGAGTAAATCCGGAAGTCGCGCATGAAACGATGGCCGGTTTAAATTTCCTGCACGCGGTCGCGCAAGCCTGGGAAGCGGGAAAGCTCTTTCACATCGACCTGAACGATCAGGTTATCGGCCGCTACGATCAGGATTTTCGTTTTGGCTCGGCGAATCCCAAGGGCGCGTTCTTTCTGGTCAAATTTCTCGAAGACGTCGGGTACTCAGGCCCGCGCCACTTCGATGCCCACGCTTACCGCACCGAAGATTACGAAGGCGTCAAGGATTTTGCCCGCGGAAACATGCGCACCTATCTGATCCTCAAGGAAAAAGCAGCGCGCTTCGAGAAAGACAAGGAAATTCAGTCGCTACTGAAAGAAATCAACGCCGCGCGCCCGGGAATTCCGGCGGTCGGCCGCTTTTCACAGAAGGGCGCGCAGGCGCTGCTCTCACATACTTTCGACAAGGCGGAAATCATGACTCATCGCCTGCCTTACGAGCGGCTCGACCAGCTCACCATGGAAATTATTTTCGGAACGCGCTAGCGGCAGGCACGTCGCCAGTTTCCGCGGCGCATTTTTTACGCCGCTGATCCTGATTTCGCTGCGGGCTGCAGCGCGGTACGCGCCGTTTCGCGCCGGCGTTGTTCCACTTTGTCGTGCTGGCTTTGCGCGCGCGCGGCGAGTTGCTCGAAATCGATCCCTGACAGTCGCGGATCGGATGGCGCAACGGCTTGCAAAGCGCGCCACAGCGCAAGTTTTCCGTGGATTCCCATCGCCAGAAATTCCAAGGCCTCAAATGTTGCCAGCCCGCTACCGGAGTCGTGTCCCAGCTTGAGGCGTCCAACTTTTTCGCCGATCCAGGACGCCAGCTCTTTCAACGTGCTGCCGCTCACACCCGCGCGTTCAGCGATTTGCCGCAAGGTGTCGCGGTCCGCGGCGATCTCTACCAGGAGCGTGGAAGCAAACTGCCCCAGTTCTTGATCCTTGTGTTTGTCGCGCATGAATTCGACCACATCGATGGCGTAGGCTGCGCCAGCCAGATGGTCCTGCAGATAAGTCGCAAGCGAATCACTCATAAGTGAATCCTTTCAGGCAACTGCGGTTGGTGGCAGAGCAACTAACTACTGAGGCTTGAACTGAAGTAGGGGCTGATCTACTCGGAAGCGAAAATTTTGGTGGAGCCGATGGGATTCGAACCCACGACCTCCTCGATGCCATCGAGGCGCGCTCCCAACTGCGCCACGGCCCCACCGGGTCGATTCAGCGATGTTAACATTCGCGCGCTCCATTCGTCCATGAGGGCCAGGGAGCGCGGTGTTTTCGCCGGCAAATTAATCCAGGGTCATTCGGAGCCGGCCCATTCCTGATTCCTTTGAGATAATTCAGGCGAAAAAATAAACCGCACAAATCGCCACAAAAATTCATCCCTCGTTTGTCGGGCAGCCTACTGAGCGTGATTGTTCTTGCCCTTGTGATGGATACCTTATAGAAACGAAGAAAGTAACTTGCGGGGCAGGGCCCGCATGAAAAACATTCTGCCGCTGGGCTTCGAATCCAGTTCTTGGGGGACAATGTGAAGAAGAAGCGCGCCTTGAAATCCGTTCCGCGCGCCACTATGGCGGGAAAACTCGTACAGAACGAGATTCTGTTGGCCATGAGTCCGCGGGAATTCGGTGTCATCTTGCCGCACCTGCAATATGTCGAGCTTGAGCAGCACTGCATTCTGTACGAGCCACACACTAAATTGAAGTTCATCTATTTCCCCAATCGCGGACTTATTTCGCTGGTGGTGGTGCTGAAGACCGGAAAGACCGTGGAAGCTGGAATCGTGGGCAAAGAAGGCGCCTCCGGGACAGCGCTTTCCGTCGGGGTCAACAAGAGTCCACTTCGTGAAGTGGTGCAGATTTCCGGCGAGGGCTTCAGGGTCAAAAGTTCGGTGTTTCAAAAACTGCTGATCGTCCTGCCCGAAATGCGCAAAGCGATGAATCGCTACGTGGTGCTTCTGGGGATGCAGGTTTCGCAGACGGCGGCCTGCAATCGCCTGCACGAAATCGAACAGCGGCTGGCCCGCTGGTTGCTTATGGCCGAGGACAGTACGGCGACTCCCACACTGGGCATCACCCACGATTTTCTGGCCACCATGCTGGGAACTGATCGCCCCAGCGTCACGTTGGCCGCCGGGCTTCTTCAGAAAGCTGGGCTGATCGAGTATGGCCGCGGTGCGGTGCGCATCACCAATCGCCCGCAACTGGAAGACTTCGCCTGCGAGTGTTACGCCGTCATTCGCGATTACACCAGGAAATTTGAGGACTGAACTGTGCCGCCTGCTGGCTACTCGCGCGCGCAAGAATTCCTCTCGTGGGCGTTACAATATTTGGCATGTCTCGCGTGCGGCGAAACATCAATCGAATATTGGTAGGCGCGGCCGTAGCGTTGCTGATCACTTATATCGCCGATTACGCGTACTTCCGATTGCGCTCGTGGCATCCCAAACCCGCGGATCCGCTGGAAACCTTGACGGTCCCAAGGCTGTTCGCCATCGCTGAAAAAGGCGGAAAAGTCGACTACCAGATCGGCGCGCTGAATCCCGAACAAACCTTCACCTGCGTGCATTCCTGGTTTCCGCACGCAGGTTATTCACCCTGCTGGTACATCAAACCAAAAAGCCAACAACCGATCCCAATGTAAGGGGATGCGGATGCCGGCCCATCAATTTGAAGTTGTGATTGAAAAAAATCAGTCGCGGCGCAGGAAAGTGACCAGCGTGTATGTTCCCAGCGTGGTGCCCACCGGAAGAAACGGCAAAGAGAAAAACGTCGCCACTAACGCGAGTATACGCGCCGTTCCCATGCCGGAAAGCAAGGCGATGCCTGCCAGAATTCCGAAGATGCCGCTCGCGGCAGACATGATGATCCAACCGGTATAGATGATGTGAAACGCGGTCATCAGCGAGTAGGGATTAGGGACCCGGGTGAGCAGCGCACCAAACATCACCGTGGCGGTGCCCGCAAAAGCAAGCATCCAAACAGCGAAGATCACGCGGATGATGCCGTAGACAATCCAGCACAAGGCCATTGTGCTGCGGCTGCCGGCAGAAACATTCCCAGATGTGTCGGGCGACATAGTGCCTCCGTCCTGAATTCGATAGCACTGGCGATAACAAATTTATTGCGCCGCTAACTTATACAACGCGAACGGGCGGCACAAGTGTAGATGCGACCGAAAATCATGAATGGATATTTAAGGGATCTGCGGGAAGCAAGTAGACCGAAGGATAAAAGGAAGACGTCCCAGCCCGGTTGCTCCGATTTCTCGAAGCGTTTCGTCTTTCCTCTTATCCTTCGACTTGGCGGATGTCATAACCGCACGCGAATAATCGCAAAACCACGCAAGCATATCTATCGGGGGAACCCTGTAAATGTGAAGGGGAAGTGCTGCAACGGGCGCGCTTAAGGCCGCTGAAATCTAGGGCGCGTGGCGGATCCACCACAGCACTTTGCCGATGATACGCCAACTGCGGTTTTTGCCGAGTTTCACGGCCTCGTAATCGCGGTTCTCGGATTCTAAAAGCTGCACGCCGTTCACCAGCAGGAAGCGCGAGAGGGTCAGCCCGTTTTCCCTCTGCCAGGTCACCACAATCTTTCCGCTCAAATCGACCGGGTCGGTGTCGGAGCGGTCGACCGCCACGATGTCGCCGTCATTGATCAGAGGAGCCATGGAGGCACCGCGAACGCGCAAGCAGGTGGTATCGGCGGGGTGCGGGCACCACATCGCGGGAGCTGCGATCATTTCTTGCGCGGGAATCTCATCCAGGTCCAGGAACTGGTCGCCATTGCCTCCATGGGTGGCGGCATGAGCGGCGAGCACCGGGACGGCTACCAGGTGGGACTTGATTCCCAGGTGGCCTTTCTTGCGATTACCGGCCACCACAATCTCAAGATCGGGGAACATGGCCTTTCTCAGAACGCCGTGGCCTTCGGGAACCATCTTGGCAAGATCGGAGCTCTTGAAACCGGCCCGTTCCCAGAACCACGTCGAGTCAGGCTCGCCGACCAGGTTTCCGATCTG
>JBBRZT010000116.1:0-10434 GCA_038236395.1 Candidatus Acidiferrales bacterium | reverse complement strand
CATCGCCACCAACCTGGCGCTGAATTCGGTTCGGGACACGCGCCACCAGCGCATGGAAGTCTCGCTCGACGCTCCAGTCACCGTGGATTCGGAAGACGGCGACGAGCGGCCTCTCGATGTTGCGGAAAAAAATCCCAACATCGAGGAGCACCTGGTTCAGGAGGCGCAGCGCGACATGATCCGGCACTCCATCGACAAACTCCCGGAAAAACAGCGCGCCGCCGTTTTGCTGCACAAGTATCAGGATCTGGATTACGGCGAGATTTCAAAAATTCTGGAATGTTCGGAAAGCGCGCTAAAGTCGCTGCTCTTCCGCGCATATGAAACGTTGCGAGTTGAACTGGCCCCACTCGTGGCGTTGCGAGCAAAAAGATAAGGGCACGGAAGGGAAGGAAGTTATGAGTTGCGCTCGAATGGAAACAAGGATTCTGGGATACATCGACGGCCGCTTGAAGGAAAGCGAGCAGCGCGAGATGGAAAAGCATCTGGCTGCCTGCTCGGCCTGTACTGTTCGGGTGAACGAATTTCGCTCGGTCGGCAGCTTGCTGGACGAACTGCCGATGATTGAGCCGTCTGCCGCGTTCGATATTCGGCTGCAGGCGCGTATCGCCGCCGAGCCGGTAAAACAGAATTGGTGGTCATGGCTGGGTGCGGCGCCTCGCGTGTTGGTGGCCGCTTCGATGCTGCTACTCGCGACCGTGTGGGTCGGCCACCGCCCGCTGGATCATTCGGACATGGCCAACGTCGCTGGCGGGGAAGAATCGCAGATTATGCAGGACCAGGATTTGCCGGTGCTCGAAAATTACGATGTGCTAGCCAACTTTGAGCCGTTGACGGAATTGCCGGAAGCTGTGCCGGCCGACGATTCCACCGAAAAGGAAATGTAACTGGTCATGACGCTGCAGCGAAAATTCGGGAGTGCACTGCTCGCGCTGGTTCTCAGCGCCGGGCTGGCCTACTCGTGTTTCGCGCAGCGGCAGGAGCATTCCCGACCTGCGCGACAGGATCATCCGAGTCAAGAGCGGGCGCGTCAAGAACGGCCGCGGCAGGAATCGAGGCAGGGTGCGCGCGCCAATTCTCGCCAACAGGCGCAACAACCGCCCAGGGAGCAACGAAGGGAACAACGCCGCGAGCAAGCACCTGCTCCGCGCTCCGAACGCCCTTACTCTCGTTCAGAAAACCGGCCCCGCTCCGCAAATCCGGACGCCGCTTACCGCAATTCCGATCGCCAAGGCGTGAATCCCAACCGTCCCAATTCCGGCCGTTCGGATGTAAACCGCTCGGATCTCAATCGTTCCGATGTCAATCGCGGCGCGGTGAATCCCAATCGGCCACCGTCAAGCCAGTACTCTCGCGGCGGGGAAAATAATTACGGCGGCTATCGCAACCAGCAGCAGCAGCGCCTTAGCCCGGAAGATCGCCAGCGCGTGCTGCAAAATCGGCAGCGATTCCGCCAGTTGTCGCCCCAGCAGCAACAAGACATGCGCGAGCGCGGCCGTGTGTGGCAACAGATGACGCCGCAGCAGCGCGATCACATCAAGAATGATGTCCTGCCCACCTGGCGCAATATGCCTCCGCAGCGACAGAAAGCCATTGAGCAGCGCCTGGGTGTTCTCCGAAACATGCCGGAGGACGCGCGCAATCGCCACCTCAGCGATCCCAACTTCACCCGCGGCATGAGCGACGAAGATCGCGCAACGCTGCACGACCTCAGCCACCTCCACGTCGGCGGCGCCCCCGACCCCCCCAACGAATAATTTCGCGTCTGGCACGCACGCGTAGTTCCGTCCAGCACCTAACCGCCCGCAAGTTAGCGCCATTCCGAATCCACTTGTTACACTAGCCACTCGCCGATTCACGCCGCGTGCGGCTATCACAAGGGATCGCACGCATTGCGCCAGGGAGGTGCTCTCCGCTCGTGTCCACGCGCTTCCGCGCCATGCAACACCGCAATTTTCAGCTTTTCATCGGCGGCCAGCTCGTTTCCCTCATCGGGACGTGGATGCAGTCCACCGCGCAGCTGTGGCTGGTTTACAAAATGACCGGTTCCGCGGCGCTCCTCGGAGTCTTCGGATTCGCCAATCAAGTCCCCATTTTATTTCTGGCTTCCATCGGCGGCTACGTTGGCGATCGCTACAATCGCCACCACGGCGTAATCATCACGCAGCTGGTATCCATGATTTTGGCCTTCGCTCTTGCTGCGCTCACCTTCGCCCAAGCCATCACCGTTTGGGAAATTATCGTTATTGCGTTCCTCGTCGGCGTCGTCAACGCCTTCGACGTGCCGATTCGCCAGGCCTTCTTGGTGCAAATGGTCGTCCGCGAAGATTTGCCCAACGCGATCGCCTTGAATTCTTCCATCTTCAATGGCGCGCGTGTGGTAGGCCCGGCGATCGCCGGCTTTGCGCTGGCCTGGAAAGGCCCGGCGTGGTGTTTCCTCCTGAACGGATTCAGCTTCCTCGCCGTGCTCGCCGCGCTGCTCGCCATGCGCATTCAAAAAATTGTGGTGAAGTCGCCCGAAGGCTCGCCATTCCAGAATTTCATCCAGGGTTTTCGTTTTGCCATGAGCGATATGCCGGTGCGTTCCGCGCTGCTGCTACTCAGTCTGCTGAGCCTGCTCGGCCTGCAATACTCGGTGTTCCTGCCCATCTTCGCGAGCGACATTCTTCATCGCGGCGCCAAAGGCTTTGGCCTGCTGATGAGCGCCGCGGGAGTCGGCGCGGTGCTCGGCGCGCTTTACTTCGCGGGACGCACCAGCTACAAAGGGCTCGCGCGCTGGATCGCCAGCACCGCCCTGACCACCGGCGCGGGCCTGATAATTTTTTCGCAATCCCACGTGTTCTGGTTTTCCGCATCAGTTTTGCTCTTCGTGGGTTTTGCCGCCACCGTGCAGATGGCCGCCACCAACACCATCGTGCAAAGCCGCGTGCCCGACGAACTGCGCGGCCGCGTCATGGCCGTGTACGCCACCATGTTCATGGGTGTGCAGCCGATAGGCTCGTTGATCGCCGGCGGGGTGGCCAAACACATCGGCGCGCCCTCTACCCTGACAGTATTTGGCGTGCTCGTGCTGATCGGCAGCCTAGTTTTTCTCTTCCGCGTGGCGCTGCGCCTCCGCCCGCAACCAGTCGCCACCGTACGATAATTTTTCTATTTCGTTTGAAATTTGTGACGCCGGGCCGTAGCAACGGAAGGGTGTCAATCTTTATGCTGGATTCACACGGTACAGCCACTCCGGTTTGCTCTCTGTCACCACCGCTACAGGCGCCACGGCTACACCAGCCAGAATCGCATCGACTTTATTTCTGTCGGGCGACAGCGAGCACACCGGATCTGTCGCCGCGGCATCGTTAACCAGCAGCAGCGCCTGGCAGCGGCAGCCGCCAAAATCCACGCCGCGCCGGTCGCAACTCCGGCATGGTTCCTGCATCCAGTCTTCCCCGCGAAATTTCTGAAACGCCGGCGAGCTCTCCCAGATTTCCCGCAAACCGCGGGCTTTCACGTTCTCAAACGTCAGCCCGGGAATCACCCGCGCCGCATGACACGGCAAAACCTCGCCCGACGGAGCTACCAGCATCAGCTTGCGTCCCCACCCGCCCATGCACGCCTTGGGGAATTTCGCGTAATAGTCCGGCACCACGTATTCGATGCGCATCTTGCCTCGCAGCCGCTCCTGTGCCCGCTTCAATATTTCCAGCGACGTATCCAGTTGCTCGCGCGTGGGCAGCAGATTTTCCCGATTGGCAAACGCCCACCCGTAATACTGCACGTTGGCAAACTCCACGCGCGTCGCGCAGGAAGCCTCTGCAATCGCCAGCATCTCTTCAAGCTGCTCCATATTGCGCCGGTGAATCACAAAATTCAGCGTCACTGCCACGCGGTGGCGGCCCAGCCATTCGAGCACCCGCAGCTTCTGCCCGTGGGTGGTCGTCCCCGATATTTCCGCGGCAATTTCAGGGCGCGCGCCCTGGAAGCTCAGTTGAAAATGGTCCAGGCCCGCCGCGACAAGTTTTTCGAGCCTTGCTTCATCCAGCGGCAAACCCGAGCTAATGAGGTTCACGTACAGCCCCGCGGCTCGCGCGGCGCTCACCAACTCCACGATGTCCGGGCGCGCCAAAGGCTCGCCGCCCGTGAAATCGGACTGCAACGCGCCCAGCTCGGCGGCCTCGCGGAACACCTTGCTCCACTCCGCTGTAGAAAGCTCCAAAGAGCGCGTATCCAGTTCCAGCGGATTCGAACAATACACGCAATGCAGTGGGCAGCGGTGAGTCAGCTCGGCAATCAACGCCAATGGAGTGTGCTTGTCGGTATTCATGATGAGAAGTTTCTTGGAACTCCAGTGCTAACGGGAGGCGAGGACTTCAGCCCTGAAGCGCCGCATACCAGCCGCCCTAAATAAAATCCACCGCGCGCTGATCGTTCAACAACGCCAGATAACCCAAAATATCGGTCTCCACCTTCTGCCGCTCGGCCTTATCGTAAATCTTCTGCAATTCCGCAATAATCTCCCGCACCGTGCGCTTCCCGTCGCACCGCTCCACAATCTCCAAACTAGGGCCGCTTAATCGCAGGGCCTTCTCCGGCATCAGAAGTACCCGCGGCTGCTGAGTCTCCTCGTTCAACCGGCAGCCCGGCGCCAGTTGCGGCTTGCTGTTCAAGTCAGGAGTCATGCGTCCGGCCGAAAAGCACCCGGCGGTGGCCAGGCCGGCTCTACATATGCAAAGTACAGCGCATCCAGTTGCGCCCACAAAATGTCGCACTTCGCCCGCAACGCCGCGTAGGCTTTCTCCTGGTCCTCGCGTGACTGCGCGTTTTCCACCACCCATGCCAGCGCAAACTCCGCATCTTCGGGAGCCTGCGTCATGCGCGCATCAAAATAATCAAGTCCGCCAGCCAGCCATGGGTAGTGCTCGCGCAAGCGGTCCACCCGCAAAGTGATCAACTTTTTGGAAAAAAGCTCCGTCAGCGAAGACGCCACCGACTGCAGAAGCGGATGCGTGCTCACAAAATTTACATACGCTTCCACCGCAAACCGGGTGGCCGGCAAAATCCCGTCGCCTTGCAACGCCTGCTCGCGCCGCAACCCGGTGGCCTCCACCAGTCGCAGCCACTTTTCGATTCCACCCGGCTTCTTGCCGTCGCCGTCGTGATCGATCACCCGCTTCCGCCACGCCAGTCGAAACGCCGGATCTTCGCTGTGCGCCAGAATCACCGAATCCTTCATGGGGATATGGCTCTGGTAGTAGTAGCGATTCAACGCCCAGGCCTGCAACTGCCCGCGCGTCAGCTTGCCTTCGTGCATCAGCAGGTGAAACGGATGCTTGTGGTGATAGCGCTCTTCGCCGATGGCATGGAACCCGGCGACAAACTCTTTTTCCGGCAGCATCTTTTTTCCCACGGTCAGCCTGGCGGGCACGGTCATATTTCCAACTCCATCCCATCGTAGGCGATTTCAAATCCCGCATCCAGCACCGCGCGATGCTGCGGGCTGTCTTCATCCAATATCGGATTGGTGTTGTTGATGTGGATCAAAATCCGCCGCCCCTTGCTGTTCCTCGGATAGAGCTGCAGCAAGCCATCCGGCCCGGAAAGTGGCGTGTGCCCGATCTCCCGCGCCGTCTTCTTGCTGCGTCCCGTGGCTATCAATTCGTCGTCGCTCCAGAACGTTCCATCCAGAAATGCGGCGTCGCTGTTTTCTACCCACGATCGCCAACCGCCGCTGGTGCTGGATACCGGCACATCGGCGGGAACCGACGGCGCATAAAACAGGCGCTTGTCGCCCTGGTGAATCACGAAGCCGGAAGTGGCTTCCTCAGGCGCCAGCACCCGCTCCAGTTCTTCGCTCACATAGTCGGGATACTCGCTGCCCAGCGGCACCGTGGTGCAAAGGAATTCGGGAGCCGCGCCCGGTTCTTCCTCCAGATGGCAGCCCAGCCGGCCCTTGCTCGACAGCGCCACCCACTTCACCGGCGGGTCGGCGCGCTCCAATACGCGAAAAATCCGATTCTCCTGTTGCAGGATGCGCCGCACCGCCGGAGTGGCGAATACGAAAAACGGCTGGAATTCGCGCAGGTGTAGCAGGCCTGCAACGGAGTCCACGTCCGCGCTGGGCAAAAACACCCCTCCAAGAGGGGATTCGGCGGCCGATGGCGCGCCATTGCGCGCGCCGCGACCGGGACACAACTCTGGCGTAGCTATCATTTGGGTTCGCAGGTCTGGGGAGGCGCTAAGGAGAAACCAAACTTTGTTGTTGGTCATGAAAGCCAGTTGGGTCTGGCTTCGCGCGCGACCATGAAACTTGCCTTCGCGGAATCTCTGGCAATTGCCGCAGGCACAATTCCATTGGGGAAAACCGCCCCCGGCAGCAGAGCCGAGGACTTTTACGCGCATTCGTGTGGAGACCGCCAAGCGGTCATCGCACTACAGCTCGGCGTTGGCGTACGAGCTGATTTCGCAGTTCAGGTCAATTTCTTCGTGCGTGGGTGTGGTCCATTCCATAGCAACTCTCCTTGAAGAAAAAATCAATAATTGCAGGACAAGAATAGCACGCCTGCTTGGGAATGGAAACCCGAACATCAACCAATTTCATGTTTCGGCTCTGCAATTTCCAGGACGATAGAAACGAGAAACTCCCAGTATTCTGGCGAGAAATATGAACTCTCTAACTTGACGGTCCACTGCGGGTCCTCGAAAAGTAATGTGCAAAACAGAACACAAAAAATCGACTACCAAATATTGTTATCGCTCGCGTTTCAAACCACAACTGGTCGTAGTAAAAAATCGCCGTTCGCGCACGCGCGTAATCCACAACTTTTTTTCTAATCTTTTACGTTTCCGCTTGACATGTTTTAAATCACGCTTATGATGTGGTCAATTGTGGAGTGAAGTGGGGCTCAGTAGGGGCGAGTAGGGCACAGTGAAGCGTCGTGGGGCAACACCAAGTTTTCATTAGAAAGACCCAATTTTGCACCTGTTTTGCGTGTTTTGGGGGCTGTTTGCTCGTCCAAGACTACTTTTTAGTGTCTGGTTGTGTGGCCGTCAAGCGGAAAAACGGCTTCAACCCGGCCAACTCGAGTGGAGCTCATGAACTTGCGCGGCAACTATCCGGCGAAGGTGGACGAGAAGGGCCGGTTGAAGATTCCCGCCATGTTTCTGGAAGGGCTGAAAGATTTCGGCAATCAGTTTTACATCACCAGCCCGGACGGCGAATCGGCGCGCATCTACCCGATCAAAGTCTGGACACAAATCGAAGAGAAGCTCGCGGGCGTCTCTTCGCAAAACCGGGCCAAGCGTAAATTTCTGATGAGAACCAGCTATTACGGACAATCCGCGGAACTCGATGGGCAGGGAAGAGTGCTGCTTCCCGCGGTGTTGCGCGAATCCGCGCAGACCAAAGGCGAGGTCGACGTGTTCGGGCACCTCAATTACCTCGAGGTCATGAACCACACCCGGGTGCTCGACGAGCTCAAGAATTCGCCGTACACCGAGGAAGATTTTAAGGCCCTGGAAGATTTGGGAATTTAGAAAGTTCGCAGTGATGAGCGGCGCGTGATCAGATCCGAGTCCCACACGCCGGTGTTACTGGAAGAGGTATTGCAATGGCTTCACATAAAACCAGACGGTATCTACGTAGACGCCACGCTGGGAGCCGGGGGCCACTCGGCGGCCATCGCGCAAAGACTGACGTCCGGCAGATTGATCAGCCTGGACCAGGACGAACGGGCCTTAGAGCTGGCCCGCGAGAATCTGAAGCCGTGGACGGATCGCGTGACCCTGGTGAAGTCGCCGTTCTCGAGGATTGCGGAGGTCGCGCAAGAGTTGGGGATTCCCAGGGTGGACGGGGTCTTGGCCGACTTGGGAGTGTCCTCGATGCAGCTTGATCAGGCCGCGCGCGGGTTTTCGTTTCGCGAAGCAGGCCCGCTGGACATGCGCATGGATGCCGCGTCGGATTTGACGGCAGACGAAATTGTGAATCAATGGTCGGAAAAAGAAATCGCCGACCTGCTCTATCGCGAAGCCGATGAGCACGATTCCAGAAGAATTGCCAAGGCGATCGTACGAGCGCGACCCCTACGGGATACCGCGCACTTGGCTACGACTGTGGCAGGGGCCCGAAAGCAATGGGGAAGGCAGAGACTGCATCCCGCAACAAAAACGTTTCTGGCGCTGCGGATCGCGGTGAATCGAGAGATGGAGGAACTCGGGCAGTTTCTTTCTCGGACCCCCGCCACAATAACTCCCGGAGGCCGCTGGGTGGTGCTTAGTTACCACTCCCGCGAAGACCGCCTGGTGAAGCACGCATTTCAGGAAGGCGAGCGCGCCGGCACCTTGCGCGTGCTCACCCGCCACGTAATTCCACCCGGCGAAGAAGAGCTTCGTAATAATCCGCGGTCGCGAAGCGCGAAACTGCGGTGTGCAGAGAAAGTGGCAGCCGCATAGGCGCCAGTAAGGTACAGCGATGACACGCAACAGCAAGAGGAAGAGCCGGGCAACGGAATTTCATACCGTGAAGCGGCTGGATAATACCCGCCTGGTTCGCCACGTGGAGCCGGTGAAGATGCGCAATCTCTACCGCACCGTGGCGCTCGGCAGCGTCATTGCCGGATGCCTGCTGCTCTACATTTTCCAGCATTTCAAATGCATCGATCTCAGCTTCCAGCTCCAAGCCGCGCGCACCGAGCGCGTCGAAGCTGCCGCGCGAAATTCTTCCTTGAAACTTGAAATCGCCAGTCTCAGCAATCCTAAACGCATTGATACCATCGCCCGCCGCCAGTTGGGCTTGTCCGAAACGCTCCCTTCGCAGGTGCACGAATACCAGCCCGTCGCTGGCGCGGAAGTGGCCGCGGCGCAAATTCTTCGCGTGAATCGCGCGCAGTAATCTCCAATCCATGTTGAAGCGGGCGCCTGCAGTCTCGCAACCCTTCGGCTCCTTCGCGGTTCCACTCCATTTTCTCTACCAGTCCAGCGTCCTACTGGAGGGCCTGAGGGCGTAATTATTTTATGCAACCGAATCGAGCCCACCTCCGTTTGCTGATTGTCGCTGGCATCGCGGCCTTGTGGACTCTCGCCGTTTTCGGCCGCCTCAGTTACCTGCAGCTTATCCGCTACGAGTATTACGAAACGCGCGCACACCGCCAGCAGCAGCGCATCATCGAAATTTCTCCGACGCGCGGGGCGATCTACGATCGCAACATGCACGCGCTGGCCATGAGCGTCAAGGTTGATTCCGCTTTCGCCATTCCTGGCGAACTCAAGGATCGCGAACTCGCCGCCAAGCTGCTCGCCGGGGCTCTCGACGTTCCCGAGGATGTCATCGAGTCGCGCCTAGACTCTTCACAAAATTTCGTCTGGCTCGAACGCAAGCTCTCGCCCGAAAAAGCGGAAGCGGTTAAAAACCTCAACCTCGCCGGAGTGTACTTCCAGCAGGAGAACAAGCGTTTCTATCCCAAGGGGATTCTTGCTTCCCACGTGATTGGCTTCGTCGACGTCGATGAAAAAGGTCTCGGCGGCATCGAATACGCACTCGAACGGCAGGTTCGCGGCAAGAGCGAAAAAATCGTCATGCTGGCCGACGCCCACAAGCGCTGGTTCGACGGCGAGGAAGCCCGGCGCGATCGCGGCGCCAATGTGGTGCTCACCCTCGACGAAAAAATTCAGTACATCGCCGAACGCGAGCTGGCCGCAGCCATAAATAAAACTCACGCCATCGCCGGCAGCGTGGTAGTCATGAATCCCAATAATGGCGAGCTGCTGGCCGTCGCCAACTGGCCTACCTTTGATCCCAACACCGCCACGGGGAGCAGCGCTGGCGCAGCCGACGCCCGCATGGATCGGGCCGTCTCCGCGCTGTACGAGCCCGGCTCCACCTTCAAGCTCATCACCCTGGCCGCCGCTTTCGACCAGGGCATCACCAATCCCGACGAAATTTTCGATTGCGAAAACGGCGCTACCTACGTGGCCGGCCACAAAATCCACGATCACAAACGCTTCGGCTTGCTTTCTGTCTCCGACATCCTCGCGCAATCCAGCGATGTCGGCGCCATCAAGATCGCTCTACGCCTCGGCGCTCCAAGATTTTACGATTACATTCACTCCTTCGGTTTCGGCACGCCCACGGGAGTCGACCTACCCGGCGAAAGCCGCGGCATTCTGCGTCCGCTCTCGAGTTGGTCGGCCATTTCCATTGGAGCAATATCCATGGGCCAGGAAGTCGGCGTCACGCCCATCCAATTAATTTCCGCGGTCTCCGCCATCGCCAATGGCGGCATGCTTTATAAACCGCACATCGTCTCCGAAGTTCGTCGTGGCGCGACTGTTCTGCCGCGCGAAGGTTTGCTCGCTCCCAGCGAACCGCGCCGCGTCATTCAACCGGAAACCGCCGCCACGATCCGCCGGTTGATGGAAGGCGTGGTCCTGAATGGCACCGGCCATCTT
>JBBRZT010000115.1:0-10534 GCA_038236395.1 Candidatus Acidiferrales bacterium | reverse complement strand
TGGAAGCGCGCCGCAAGTTCATCGAGGAAAACGCCCTCGAAGTCGTGAACCTGGACATTTAATTTCGAATGCTTTACCAACTCGGATGGAGCACTTTACCCGGCTTGCGCGGATTGGCTTGCAGTGATTTCCGTGCCACGCCCGTAATAGAACCAGATAACGAACGCGGCGTGGCCATCGAAATCGCCACCGAAGCGGAGCGCGACACGTTGTTGCACCAACTCGAAGCGCATTTTGCGGCGAAACGCTTTACCAACGCCGCCGACGCGTTCGACACCGTTAAAGCTTTTATTTTGGATCAATCAGCAAAGCAATAAGTTTTACAAGAGTCGGAAACACTGAGCCCGGACGCGAAATACATAAAGAGCTGAGGACCAATGGCGGACGAGAAAAACACTTCAATCCTTCTTCCCATCGATATCGAAACTGAAATGCGCAAGTCGTATCTCGACTACGCCATGAGCGTCATCATCGCGCGCGCCCTTCCCGACGTGCGCGACGGCCTCAAGCCCGTACAGCGCCGCATCCTCGTGGCCATGAACGATCTCGGCCTGGCCTCCAATCGCGGCTATCGCAAGTGCGCCAAAATCTGCGGAGACACTTCCGGCAACTATCATCCTCACGGTGAAGCGGTCATCTACCCCGCCCTCGTTCGTCTCGCGCAGGATTTCAATATGCGCTACCCGCTCATCGACGGCCAGGGAAATTTCGGCTCGGTCGACGGCGATCCTCCCGCGGCCATGCGGTACACCGAAGCGCGCCTCGCCAAAATCTCCGAAGACATTCTCGCCGACCTCGAAAAAGAAACCGTCGACTTCATCCCCAATTTCGATCAGACCCGCGAAGAGCCGGTCGTCCTGCCCTCCCGCATCCCTGATCTCCTCGTCAACGGCGCCAGCGGCATCGCCGTCGGCATGGCCACCAATATTCCCCCGCACAATCTCCGCGAAATTGTCGACGCCGCGATTCTGCTCCTCGACAAGCCCGACACCCCCCTCAAAGAAATAATGAAAATCGTGCCCGGTCCCGATTTCCCCACCGGCGCCTACATCGCCGGCCGCGAAGGCATCGAAGCCGCCTACAAAACCGGCCGTGGCAGTTTCATCATGCGCGCCAAAGCGGCCATCGAAGAAGCCACCAAGGACCGGGAAAATATCGTCATCACCGAAATTCCTTATCAGGTCAACAAATCCCGCCTGATCGAGCGCATCGCTGAACTGGTTCAATCCAAAAAACTCGAAGGCATCGCCGACGTACGCGACGAATCTTCCCGCGAAGGTATGCGCATCGTTATCGAGCTCAAGCGCGGCGAAGAATCCCAGCTCATTCTCAACAATCTTTTCAAGTTCACCCAGATGCAGGAATCTTTCGGCATGATTCTGCTGGCCATCGTGGCCGGCCAGCCGCGCGAACTCGGCCTCATCCCGCTGATCAAGCTCTTCATCGAGCATCGCGTCGATGTTGTCCGCCGCCGCACCATCTTCGAGCTGCGCAAAGCCCGCGAGCGCGAACACATTTTGGTCGGCTATCAGATCGCCCTCGACCATCTCGACGACGTCATCCGCATCATCCGTGGTTCCGGCAACCGCGCCGACGCCCGCGAAAACCTGCTCAAGTTTTTCACCGAGCAGGATGTCACCATCACCGAAAGCGGCAAGTCCCGCAAACTTTCCGGCGTCAAGCTCGACGGCCGCAAATACAAGCTCGGCCCCATCGAAGGAGACACCGCCGGCCGCGCCACTCTCGGCCTCACTCCCGTCCAGGTCGACGCTATCCTCGAGCTTCAGCTCCACCGCCTCACCCAGCTCTCCGTCGATGAAATTCTCAAGGAACTGAAATCCATCCGCGAGCTTATCGCCGAACTGGATGAAATTCTTTCCAGCGAGAAAAAACTCAAGCAGGTCATCACCGCCGAACTGCGCGAAGTCCACAAAGCCTACGGCGACGATCGCCGCACGCAAATCGTCGACAAAGTCGACGAGATCAAACTCGAAGACCTCATCGCCGACACCGACATGCTCATCACCGTCAGCCATGCCGGCTACATCAAGCGCACTTCCACCGATACTTATCGCCACCAGGGCCGCGGCGGCAAAGGCCGCATCGGGGCGCGCACCAAAGAAGAAGACTTCGTCGAGCATCTCTTCATCGCTTCCGCGCACAGCTATATTTTGATTTTCACTTCGAAAGGCCGCGTTTACTGGTTGAAAGTTTACGAGCTGCCCGAAGCGGCCGCGGCCACTCGCGGCAAAGCCATTTCCAGCCTCGTGAAATTCCAGGAAGACGAAAAACTCACCGCCCTCGTCGCCGCCCGCGACCTTGAAGAAGTCGGCCGGTACGTTTTTATGGCCACCAAGAGCGGCACCGTCAAAAAATCCGCCATCGTCGAGTTTTCCAATCCTCGTTCCACCGGCATCATCGCCATCAATCTCGACGGCAAAGATGAGCTCATCGGCGTCAAACTAACCGACGGTAAGCAGATGATTTTCCTCGCTAGCCACGAAGGCCAGGCCATCCTCTTCCGCGAAACCGAAGTTCGCCCCATGGGCCGCAACGCCGGCGGCGTGAATGGCATGGACCTCGACAAAGACGATTACGTCGTCAGCATGGACGCCGTGCAGCCCGACTTCTCCATCATCGAGAAAGAGCACAAGCAGACCACCCAGAATCTCGAAGAACTGGAAAACGAGCACATCAAAGACTCCCTGATGACCCTCATGCTCACCGTCGCCGAAAAAGGTTTTGGCAAGCGCACTCCGCTCGCCGAATACCGCATCACCTCGCGCGGCGGTAAAGGCGTCGTCAACATGAAGACCACCGACCGCAATGGCTACGTCGTCGCCACCCTGCAGGTCACCGAAGAATCCGACGTCATGATCATCACCCACAACGGCAAAGTCATCCGCGTACACGCCAACGAAATTCGCGAAGCCGGCCGCTCCACGCAAGGCGTCCGCCTGCTGCGCCTCGACGCCGACGACAGCGTAGCCGCCGCCGCCGGCCTCGCCGAGGAATCAGAAGAAGAAAAAAAATAACCGCGCCGCGATGACGTGAAATCGTCGTGGGCGCGCGACATTTATCTTCTACAGCTCAAGCGCGGTCGACCACTTCGTACAAATGAAAATCCGGTATCTCCATCAGCGGTTTCATATCCGCCAGCACCTCTGGATTATTCCTCATCGCCTCGAAATCTTTCCTGCGCCGCCATAGGCGCGCTGCACAACGAGCGTAGTTCGTTGTCAGAATTGTCTAATTTCCTTTAGACTGCAAAGAGCGCCCGGCAAAACGCACATGAGAAGTCCAAGGACTCGATGGTCGTTTTTGAGCGCAAATATTTTTGCCTCATCGCCGCTCTCATCACGCTGATCGCGTGGTCAGCTACTTTCGCACAAGCCCCGCCGGAAACCATGCCTGCGCCGCGGCTCACCCTTTCCCAGGTAGTTGAAAAGCTGGTGCAAAAAAATGCCGAACGGGCTAAAGCCCTCGAAAGGTATCGCGGCAAGCGTGTCTATCAGCTCGACTACCAGGGGTTTCCAAAGCAACTTCGCGCAGAAATGGTCGTGGAAATCACCTATACGGCCCCGGCTCGAAAAGAATTCAAGATTCTGTCCGAAAGCGGCAGTAAATGGATCGTCAAACGGGTTCTCAAGCGCTTGACGGACGAGGAGACCGAAGCTCAGGGAGCAGCCACTAGGCTGAGTGTCGAACTCAACTCCCGCAACTACGACTTCACTTCGCTCGAAGTTCAAACCGGTGTCGGCGGCTGTCCCTACGTTCTCGCGATCCAGCCTAAAGTGGCGAGTAAGTTTCTTTACCGCGGCAGGATTTGGGTGGATGACCACGATTTCGCAGTATGTCGAATCGAAGCCGAACCGGCTAAGAACCCCGCGTTCTGGATTACAAAAACGGAGATACATCACGACTATCAAAAATTCGGGGAATTTTGGCTCCCGGTGAAAAACCAAAGCGTTTCGACTGTACGTCTCGGAGGCCGCGCCACCCTGACCATCACCTACCAGGATTACCAAATCAATGGCGGCCCAATCCTGAAAGGCAACTCAGCCTCTACAAGCCAGTAATCCAATTCCAAACCAAGGCAGCCGCTGCTCCGCACTGTTTCCAGCCAACTCCTACTGCACCACCGAGAATGTGTCGTGCAAGGTGGCCGTCGAGTTGTTGCCAACCCACACGTCGAAGTCGGAAGCTTCTGCCACCCAATCACCTTGGGCAGCGCTCCAGTACTTTCGCTCCTCGCGACCGATCGTGAAGCTTACCTCCTGTTTTTGACCGGGCAGTAGCGTGACACGTCGGAATCCCTTCAACTCCCGAACCGGTCTGGATGCCGATCCAAAACGCTGATGCAGATATAGTTGGACCACCTCATCAGCTGCTCTTGTACCGGTGTTCTCGACCATCACCGTCGCCGCAATCGAGCCATCCAACGGAGACGTTTTGGCAGTTAAGTGAAGGGCGGAAATGGAAAAGGTCGAATAGCTCAAGCCATACCCAAAGGGATACAGAGGCGAGGTTGGAAGATCCCAATAGCGAGAGGTGAAGTCGGCGGAATCGTAGGGTTTATGCGAATTGGTGTGCGCGTAATAAATTGGAATCTGCCCTGCGCTGCGCGGCCAGGTGACCGGTAGCTTTCCGCCGGGCACCGCATCGCCCGCCAGAAGGTCCGCGACGGCATTCCCGGTTTCCGTGCCCCCGAAATAGCAATCCATGATTGCTGCGATGTGTTCCGCTGCCCAGGAAAGATCGAGCGGTCGTGTGCTGAAGAGTAGCAACACCACTGGCTTCCCCAGCGATTGGATCTTCTCCAGAAGCTCTTGTTGCTTTCCGGGAAGGTTGAGTGACGAACGCGAGGCATACTCAAAATCCATGACACTCAACTCTCCCAGGGTCATGATCACCACGTCAGAGTTGCCGGCCAGTTTCAGCGCGCTCTTCATCTGCCCATCCGCCTCTTCGGAGCTCCAGGGTTTCTCTAGTTTGGGCCCGATCAGGTCATCGAATGAGGAAGGAAATGTCTTGGCTATCTGCACTCCCTCCACGAATTCCACTTTCGAATCAGGAAACTTTGCGCGGATCCCTTCGAATACAGAAACGGTGTCTTCTTCTTTCGCGGTCAGACTCCAGGGCCCGTTCATGTGACCCTTACTGTTCCCCAGCGGTCCAATGACTGCGATTCGCTTGACGTTCTTCGCTAGCGGCAGTAGTGCGCCTTCGTTCCGAAGTAAAACAGCAGAACGTGCCGCTGCGGTTCTCGCCGCCTGCCGATGTTTCGCCAGCATCTCGGAATGGGTCTGCTCCGTGGCATCCGCATACGGGTTCTCGAACAGTCCCAGCCGATACTTAGCAGCGAGTATCGGCCGGACCAGGTCATCGAGCTGCGATTCCGTCAGCTGCCCTTCATCAACAAGCGACTTCATCTGCTCCAGATAAGTTGCGCTGCCCATGTCCATATTTACTCCAGCAGTTGCGCCGCGCCGCGCCGCATCTTTCGCGTTCTCGGCGAAGCCCTGCGTGACCAGGCTGCCGACAGCGAAGGCGTCGCTCACTACGAATCCTTTGAAATTTAGCTGCTTCCGGAGAATCTCTTGCAGCAGGTGAACGTTGCCGCTCGCCGGCACGTTATTCAGGTCCATGTAAGCGCTCATCACCGTTCCCGCGCCTGCCTCAACTCCCGCGCGAAAGGGAGGCAGATAAATGTTCTGCATCTGCTCTTCCGAAATGTACGCCGCGTCGTAGTCCCTCCCACCTTCCGCGGCCCCATAACCGGCGAAATGTTTTAGCGTCGCCATGAAAAGTCGCGGATTTTCTGGCGTCCCTTGAAAGCCTCGCACCTGTGCCCGCGCCATGGCCGCTCCAAGATAGGGATCCTCACCTGCTCCTTCGGAGATGCGTCCCCAGCGCGGGTCTCTGGCAATGTCCAACATGGGTGCGAAGGTCCAACGCACCCCCGCATGGCCCGCCTCCTCAGCAGCAATCGCTTGCGCTTGTTCGGCCATCGATGGGTCCCAGGATGCCGCCGTAGCCAGAGGTACGGGGAATTCTGTGTCAAAGCCGTGTATAACGTCGAAGCCAAAAAGAATCGGTATGTGCAGACGCTGCTCGGTCATCGCAATTTTCTGCAATCGATTTATTTCCTTGGGATCGGTAACGAACAGAAATGAGCCTACTTCGCCGCGCCGCACGCGATCTTCGAAAGGCACTGGATTAACCTTCACGCCGGGAATCGGAAGTTTTAAGTAAAAGGGCTGATTCAGTTGCCCTATCTTCTCCTCAGTGGTCATCCGCTTTAGCAGCGCATTGGCGCGGTCGGTGTCGTTACTCGAAGTGGGAGCTTGGGCTTGCGCTACTCCGCATAAAAGCAGACTAATGAGGGTGAATGAAAAGTAAACTTGCAACCTGCTCATGGCGTTCTCCTGCCCTTCAGCGGTTTTGTAGGAACCACGCAGAGCTTTGACCTGCGAGTGGCTTTGCCGTCTCTAAATCTTTCGATTGGTCGACGACTAACCGAACGCATGAACCAAAGGGTTCGTGGGCCCTGCCGGTTTCATTCGTAGAAGTGAACAGCCGACGCCATGCGGATGTCACTCCGACGATTTCCTGGATACGGAGTTTATCTCAAATCGTTACGTCGCGATCAGCGCCTCGCAAACGCTGCCATCGACGCCCCGTTTTTCCTCTCTGCATTCTCTATCGATGAAATCAAAAACCCGTGTAAGATTCCCCCATGAAAATCACTCGCCGCTTCTTCGCCGCACTCCTCATCATCGCCGCGCCGCTCATCGCCTTCTCCGCCCCGCGCACTCCCGCCAAAAACTCCACGCCCTCTCAATATCTCGCCTTCATCGGCACCTACACCGCCAAGACCGACAGCAAAGGCATCTACTCTTTCCGCTTTGACACCGCCACCGGCCAGCTCACTTCTATCGGACTCGCCGCACCCGCGCAGGACCCCTCCTTCCTCACCATCTCCGCCAATGAAAAATATCTCTACGCCGTCAACGAACTCTCCACCTTCGACGGAAAAAGCAGCGGCGCCGTAACTTCCTACTCTATCGATCACAAATCAGGAAAACTCACGGAGCTCAATCAGCTCCCCACCGGCGGAGCCGATCCCTGCTACGTTTCCCTCGACCGCACCGGGAAATTTTTGCTGGTCGCCAACTATACCGGTGGCAGTGTCGCCACTTTTCCGGTCGCGCCCGACGGCCGCCTCGGCCCAGCCTCCGCTTTCATCCAGCACACCGGCTCCGGCCCCAATAAAGAACGCCAGGAAGCCCCGCACGCGCACTACATCGAAGCTTCCTCCGACAATCGCTTCGTCTTTGTTGTCGACCTCGGCCTCGATGAAGTCGTCATCTACCGTTTCAATTCCGCCACCGGCGCGCTCACCCCCAGCGATCCGCCCTTCGCCAAGCTCGATCCCGGCGCCGGCCCCCGCCACTTGGCATTTAGTCCCAACCGCAAATTCGCCTACGTCCTCAGCGAAGTAAAATCCACCGTCACCACCTTCGCCTTCAATCCCAAAACCGCCGCATTCACAACTCTTCAAACTCTCTCCACGCTCCCCAAGGATTTCACCGCTCCCAATGACACCGCCGAAATCGTCGTCCACCCCTCCGGCAAATTTCTCTACGCCTCCAACCGCGGCCGCGACAGCATCGCCGTCTTCGCCATCGACCCCGCCAAAGGAACACTCACCCCCGCCGGCGATTTCCCCACGCAAGGCAAAACCCCTAGAAATTTCGCGCTCGATCCGACCGGCAACTTCCTCCTCGCCGCCAACCAAGAGTCCAACAACATCGTCGTCTTCCGCATCAATCTCTCCACCGGCGCCCTAACCCCCACCGGCCAACCCGCCCCTGTCCCCGCCCCCGTCGACATCGTCTTCACCCCAGCGAACTAAACATCAGCGCAACGCCCAACTGAAAGTAGCCGCCGTTTTCCCAGCCACGGGCTTTGCGCTACCATGCCCTGCATGGCCATGAAACGCAGCGCCAGATTTGTAACCGTCGTTCCGATCGCGGCCGTTATCGCGTTAACAATCATGTTTGCAAAATTGCCTTGGACCGCATCCCGCATCATCGGCTTGGTGCTGATGACAACGGGCTTCACCGCTCTCACTGTGGCGCGAATAAATCTCGGCAACTCCTTCTCTGTCACTCCGCAGGCCACCGCACTCGTCACCACCGGAATTTACGCCCGCATACGCAACCCGATTTATGTTTTCTCAACGATCGGCCTTTCGGGCCTATTCCTCTACATCGATAGGCCAATCCTCCTCCTCCTTCTCTTGCCTTTAGTCGCGTTGCAAACTTGGCGCGCTAAAGGCGAATCCCGCGTCCTCGAGCAAAAATTTGGCGACGCCTATCGCCAATACAAAGCAGCAACCTGGTTCTAGCTCGGCTCTTTCGCTCGATAAAAATCGCAGCCGGCCCGGTGCGTATCACGACTGGCTTCGAGCCCCAACCGTGACTTTCGTTTCTCCCCGCCGTTGGAGTACAATCCCGCGCCATGGCCAAACGCAAACAACGCAAGCCCGCTCGCCGCTTCATAACAGCGAAACGAAAATCGCCGCGCCCTCGCAAGTCATCGCGATCCCAGTCGCAAAAACCCACCAAGCTGCCCAAAGATGCCGTGGCCCTCGTCGTTATGATGCACGCCAAGTCCGGCCAGGAGCCGCTCCTGCAAGCCGAATTGACTGCCCTCATCCGCCCCACCCGCAAAGAAGACGGCTGCATCCTCTACGACCTGCACCGCTCCCACGACATCCCCACCGATTTTTTGTTCTATGAAATATGGGCCAGCCGCGAAGCCCACGCCGCCCACAAGCGCACCCCGCATTTCCTCCGTTGGAACGCCCGCAAAGACACACTCCTAGCCGCGCGCGAATCAACTTTCTGGAAGAAAATCTCCTGACTCACAAACGAGCGGCACGTCTCCGCCGTCGCGATTAGAAGTAGTTTGTATGTGCCCCACCCTGGGCTTTTGAGGGTGGGGTTTTTAACGTGGGAACGCCCAGCCGTAAGCCGCGAAGCTTCGCTCAGTTTTCTTGCGGCCCCAGATAATACCCCGGCCGCGCCCGCACCTTCATCCCCGCGCGATCCACACTCACTTTAATCTCGTGATACCCCATGCCGCCGGTCCCCGACGGCGTATAACTCAAACTGTACTGCGCGTGCAATTCCCCGCCAATTTCATCAATCGCCTTCTCAATCGAGCGGTCCCGAAACGTCGCCACATGCGCCCCGCCCGTCGCCGTCGCCGCCACTTCCAGCGCGTGATCCTTCACCTGATTCTCCGCGTGCTGCACCGCCCACACCGCCAGCGCCAACAAATCAATATTCCCGTACCGATTCTCTTCGCTAGTCGGCGTCTGCACCGTTCCCGGCAAAGGAGGCTGCGGAAAAGTTCCCGGCGGCGTCGCCGAAATCCTCCGGTTATCCGGTTTTGCCTGCAGCTGCGCGCGCGTCGTCGAAAGCCCCACGCTATAAATCGTGATGTTCGCAAGTTGCGCCTGGCGCAGCACCTCGCCCAATTTCGTTCCGCTGCCGACGTCGGTCGCTTCCGACAAAATAAACAACACCCTGCGCCGTCCCGGGGTTTCCGGCGTAGCCTGCGGCCTGCTCGTCAACATCTCCACTCCCACCCCCATCGCGTCGTACAGTCGCGATCCCGACGTCCTCTGCGGCATCCCGCCAATCGTTCTCTCAATCGCCTCGCTGTCTCCCGTAAAATCCTGCAGCTTGTCCACCGAGTCGTTAAATCCCACAATCGCGGCCTCGCCGCTCGGCCCCATCACCGTCTGCGTAAATAAAATTCCCGTCTTGCGAATTTCTGGAAATATCGAATCGATCCGCGAACTCGTCTCAATCAGTATCACCACCGAAAGCGGATCCCCGCCCAGATCAAAATGCGTAATCGCCTGCGTCACCCCGTTATCCGTCACCAAAAAGTTTTTAGCATCCAGGTCGTGAACCATCTTCCCGCTTGCGTCCCGCACCGTCACCGGCGTATTCACCAGCGCCACGCGCACCTTCAACCGCGCCTGCACTTCGGGCGGCGCCTGTTGCACCTCCACCCCCGGCTTCGGCGGAATCGGCCCTTCGGGCGCCTGCGCAAATCCCGCTCCACCCGCGCAGCTCAGCGCAATCAGCGCCATCCCACAGTGCCCCATCGTGCGCCCGGCGATCAATCTCCATCCGCCATGTAACACTCTTCTCACTCTCCGCTTCTTTTGCGCCCCCAGCCAGCACACAATACCAGTAGCGACTAGCAGCGATGATTAGCGCCGCACTGTCGGATTCGACGCGCTCGACCCCGCAGACGTTGCCGCGGCCATTCCCCGCATTAGCAAAAATCAGTTGTACGCATTGGAGTGAACAGTTATGCCCGCGCGACTACCAACACTCAACCCCCGCCACGCGCCCAAAGCGCCCCACGAAGATGCCGAATTTCTGCAAAGCACACCCGCTCGCCCGCTCCGCATCCTCGCCGAATACATCCACCCCTACGTCCAGCT
>JBBRZT010000114.1:0-10577 GCA_038236395.1 Candidatus Acidiferrales bacterium | reverse complement strand
TCGAAGCCTTGCAAGGGAATGAAGGGCTTGATCGAAGAAGGTCAGGAAGTGATTTCCGATGGCGAAGAACTGGACGAACTGACGGCGGATCTGGCGCTGATCGCTGCGGCGCAGAAGGTCGAGCACTATGAAATTTCGGGTTATGGCACGGCGCGTTGCCTGGCAAAGCATCTTGGTGAACGGAAGGTGGCGAAGCTTTTGTCGCACACGCTGGGAGAAGAGGAATCCGCGGACTTCATCCTGACGGATCTTTCGCAGCCGCTGGTGCAGCAAGCGCTATCGGTGGAAATCGGTAATGGAACCAAAGCGCCCTGGGGCGAGCCCGGCAAAATAGAAAATGCCAGCCCGGCCAATGGCGGCGTCAAGGTACGAACCGCAGCAGCAGGCGGATCTCATAGCAGGAAGAAAGCCTAAGGGGGAACTATGTATCATCACATTAAAGAATTGATGTATACGGTGGACGTGGGAGTTCCAGACCCGGCTTTCGGAAACATGTTGCTGGAACAATTCGGCGGGGCGAACGGTGAACTGGCGGCGGCGATGCAGTACTCCGTGCAGGGAATCAATTGCGACGATCCGGAGCGCAAGGATTTGCTGATGGATATCGGCACGGAAGAGTTGAGCCATCTGGAAGTGGTGGGCGCGCTGGCGCGGTTGCACTTGCGGCCGCTCAAACACAATCGCAAAGCGGCGGAGATCGATCCGTTGATCGCGATCGCGGGTGGAGGCGGCGTGGCGTTGCACAACTCCATGGGCGATGCGTGGACGGCGGATTATTTGAAGATCACCGGGGAGCTGGATGTGGATCTGCGGAGCAATATTGCGGCGGAGGCTCGGGCCAAAATCGTCTATGAACGGCTGATTGGGTTCACGGAAGATACCGGGACGATCCGGGCGCTGCAATTTTTGATGACCCGGGAGATCACCCACATGAAGGCGTTCACGGCGGCACTGGAGAGCATGGGGAAGAACCGGTTTTCGATCGGCGCTATTCCGCCGACTCCGGAGCTGGTGAACCAGTACTTCGACGACTCTACGGGAGTTGGCGATCGAGGCGAACCGAACGCTCGTGGTCCCTGGAATACGGGCGGCGATTGGCAAATCGTCGATGCGCCGGCTTTCAAGGCGCTGGAGTCGGAGATGAAAGGGACTCGTACACGGGAAGCATCGAATGGCGATGCGGCTCGTGGTGCGAAGGCCTGAACCAGAGAGATGTTTTGGTTTGGATCCGGATGCGTAGTTTGCATCCGGATCTTTTGTTTCGTGGCGTGGGTGGCGATTTACGAGGCGAAGCGAACAGCAGATCCCTCACCTGCCTGCGGCAGGCAAGCCCGCTGAAAAAACGCGGGTTCGGGATGACGAGCGTGCTTTATTGGTCGGTTAGTTAGTGGAGTTGAGTTGGTGGGCGTTTGTTGGGATTGGTCGAGTACGCGGAGGATGTTGCCGCCCAGGATTTTTTGGATGTCGGCGTCGGAATAGCCCTTGCGGACGAGGGCTTCGGTGATTTTTGGGAGCTGTGAGCAGTCTTCCATGCCGTCGGGCATGGTGGCGCCGTCGAAGTCGGAGCCCAGGCCGACGTGATCGGGGCCGACGAGTTTGACGACGTGGTCGATGTGCTCGATGATTTTTTCCCAACTGACGCGCGGCAGTTTGCCTTCTGCCTGCAGTTTCTGGAGCTGGCGTTGCTGGGCCCTGCCGATGCAGACGAAATCGTCGCCGCATTCTTTCTTGAAGGTTTCGTCGGGTTTGGTGAGGTCGCCGGCAGTGGCTGCGTAGGCCACGCGATACTCATCGCTTAAATAATTCTGTTCATAGTTGATCTGGATGACGCCGCCTTTGGCCGCGAGGGCTTTGATCATGTCATCGGACATGTTGCGCGGGTGATTGGAAATGGCTCGCACGGAGGAGTGCGAGGCGATGAGCGGTACCTTGCTGACTTCGAGGGCGTCGTAAAAGGTTTTGTCGGAGACGTGGGAGATGTCGATGAGGATGCCCTGGCGATTCATTTCGCGGACGACGTCTTTGCCGAAGTCGGTGAGGCCATTGTGGGCGGGATTGTCGGTGGAGGAGTCGGCCCACTCGTCATTTTTGAAATGAGCGAGGGTCATGTAACGAACGCCGAGAGCGGAGTAGATGCGAATGAGGCGGATGTCGTTGCCGATCATGTGGCCGCCTTCGATGCCCATGAGGATGGCGATTTTTTTCTGGGCGTGGGCGCGGCGCACGTCGTCGGCGGAGGTGGCGAGGAGCAAATCCTGGGGATGATCGCGGACGGTGACGCGGATAGCGTCAATCTGGTCGAGAGCTTTTTGTATGGCGGGCGGGCCCTGGATGGCGGCGTCGATGAAGATGGAGAGGAAGAGGGCGTTGAGGCCGCCTTCGCGCATGCGGGGGATGTCGACGTGGCTGCCGCCGGCATTGCGCTTGGCAAAGTCGTAGTCCTTGGTGAAGAACAGTTGAGTGGTATCGGCGTGGGTGTCGAGGACGATGGAGGAGAAATGGAGTTGGTGAGCGTGGTCGGCGGCGGTGTCGGCGGAGGTGAGGGGCGTCAGAGAGATTGCGAGGAGACTGGTGAGGACGGCTAGAAGAAAGTTGCGGCGGTACATGGATGATTCCTCCAAAGGCAGAGTGCAACGGCGAGAAGTAATACGGCGCATGCCACGGGCGGAGAGAGTCTACCTGAGTTGGGCGGGAGCGGGGGAGTGATTCGCAAGGAGGGTGCGGGAGGCACGGAGTCGCCACGATTGGCGGTGATTTAACCAGGGATTAAATAAGGGGCCGCGGTTTGACTGGGGTTCACTCGACTTTAGTGTTGAGGGTTGTTTTCCTTGCATGAAAATTCATTTTCTTTATAGTTAAAGAGGAAGTGAATTCAAGGAGATGAAATGAAAACGAATTTGAATCGAAAAGTGACGGTTACATCTTTGGTGGCGATTGCGGCGGTATTGTTTCTTTCCCTGGGAGCGATGGCGCGACCCAAGAGTCCGTCGAAGGACATTGTCGATACGGCAGTGGCGGCAGGCTCGTTCAAGACGCTGACCGCGGCGTTACAAGCCGCAGGGCTGGTGGATACGCTGAAGGGCGAGGGTCCGTTTACCGTGTTTGCGCCTACGGACGAGGCGTTCGCTAAGTTGCCTGCGGGGACCGTGGACGAACTGCTAAAGCCGGAGAACAAGGCGAAACTCGTCGCCATCCTGACCTATCACGTGGTGGCGGGGAAGGTGACGGCCGCGCAAGTGATGAAAATCAATTCGGCCAAGACGGTAAATGGCGAAGCGTTGGCGATCAGCGTAAACGGCGGTACGGTGATGGTGGACGGCGCTAAAGTCATCAAGGCCGATATCATGTGCAGCAACGGAGTGATTCACGTGATCGACACTGTTTTGATGCCGAAGTAAGTGCAGTAAACTGCGGGACATTTGTTGCAGCAGAGAAGGAGACGGCCTCAGTGCTAGCGCGCTGGGGCCGTAGTTATTTAGAGGCCGACTTTCAACTCAGGGACGAAGTATAAGTGATGTCAGGATACTGGTCGGATGTGGAACTGGGAGGCGGCGATGGGGCCCAAGAGTGAGGGGATACTGGAGTCGGCGTTGTATGTGAGCGATGTGGGGCGGTCGGTGCGATTTTATGAGGAGGTCTTTGGGTTCAAGGTGATTGCTGAGTTTGGCGGGCGGGGTTGCGCGATGCGAGCGGGGGCGCGGCAAGTTTTGCTGCTGTTCAAGAAGGGAGGTTCGCGGGAGAGGTCGAGTGCTAATCAGACGCCGCATGATGGGGACGGGGAGTTGCATATTGCATTTGCGATTGGGGCGGAAGAACTGGCCGGGTGGGAGAGCTGGCTGAAAGAAAAAGAGATTGCAGTGGAGGAGAAGCGGAAGTGGGATTTGGGCGGGCAGTCTTTATTTTCGCGATCCGGACCGGCATTTGGTGGAGGTGGTTACGCCGGGGGTTTGGTCGGTTTATTGAGGGGGCGGGGGCGGGGGCGGGGGCGGAGCGGCGATTGCGGCAAAGAGTGCAAAGGATGCGCCGCTTAAAAATTCTTTGGTTGTGCGATGCAGCGGCGGTAGTAACAATGGTGGCGCGAGATGAATTGGCAGAACAGGAATGCCATGAGGGAGATGCCATGCGAATGAAAATTTTGCTGGGGGTGTTGCTGGTGGCGGCGGTGGGCGGAGTGGCGGCGCAGAAGCTGGAACCATTGCACCCGGGCTGTGGGAAGTGAATATGGCGATGAGCGGGACGATTCCCATACCGCCGGAGGCGCTGGCGAAGATGCCTCCCGAGCAGCGCGCGAAATTGGAAGAGCGGATGAAGGCGCGGGCGGAAGGCGAGACCACCACTCGCAAAGAGTGCCTGACCAAAGAGAAATTGGAAAAGAGCATGATTTTCGACCAGGAGCACAAGGATTGCACGCGGACGGTGAGCGCTGCGACGGGCAGCAAGGTGGATGTGCATTTCACATGCGATAAGAAGGGGAACAAGATAGACATCGCGGTGGTGCTGGAAGCGCTGAATCCGGAAACGGTGAAGGGGACGACGCACATCAGCAGCAGCGGAGGGACCGCGGCGTTTAATATGGGTTCGACGTTTAGCGGGAAGTGGGTTGGGGCGGCTTGCGGAGATGTGGAGTAGATTTTCGCGAGCGCAGAGAATTGTTCTCGACGAGCGTCCGGAGTGAACGATGAGAAAAATATTTTTAGCTGGCGCGATTTTGTGGATAGGCGTTTGCGCGGCGTCAGCAGCGTCACCGCCAGCACGACAGAAGACGACGAGCGAGGAAGGCGGGCGCGTCCAGGCGCTGGAAAATGCGTGGAATCACGCGCTGGAAGCGAAAGATGTAAAAGCGCTGGACATGTTGCTGGCCAATACGTTCGTGTCGGTGGACATTGACGGAAGCGTGCAGTCGAAAGGCGAATTTCTGTCGGGCATTAAATCGCCGGATTACCAGCCGTCGCAGGCGGTGACGGAGCAGAGCAGCGTGCAGGTTCACGGAGACGTGGCGGTGGTGGTGGGGATTTTTCGGATTAAGGGCGTGGCCAAGGGGAAGGCGTACGTGCACCGGGAACGATTCGTGGATACCTGGGTGAAGATTAATGGCGCGTGGCAGTGTTTGGCGACGACGAGCACGCTGATCACGGGGAAGTAGGCTTGGGAGTGTATAATTGAAAGTGGGGATTTCGCTGATTCGTGGGGCAAACTAGCAAAAAAACAGGGGCTTCGGCGGCGATACGGCTGCGGCGGGCGGCGCGGTTTGCGCGGACGCGGATGCGCGAATTGCGGATGATTGCGAAGGCGCTGATTTCCACGAAGCATCCCATCCTGGTGCACATTATTCCGATGCGGAAGTGCAATCTGGCGTGCACTTATTGCAATGAGTTTGACGATGTGTCGACGCCGGTGCCGCTGGATGAAATGAAGCGGCGGCTGGATTTGCTGGCGGACATGGGGACCTCGATTATTACCATCAGCGGCGGGGAGCCGCTGCTGCATCCGGAGATCGACGAGGTAATCCGGCACATCCGGCGGCGCGGAATCATCGCCGGGATGATCACCAACGGATTTTTTCTGAATCAGGAACGGATCGAGCGGCTGAATCGCGCGGGGCTGGAGCATCTGCAGATCAGTATTGATAATGTGACCCCGGACGAGGTGTCGAAGAAAAGTTTGAAGACGCTGGATGGGCGGCTGGAGATGTTGTCGCAGTATGCGGTGTTTCAGGTGAATATCAATTCGGTGCTGGGGAGCGGGGTGAATAATCCGGCGGATGCGCTGCAGATTGCGCATCGCGCGGTGGATCTGGGATTTACGAGTACCGTGGGGATTATTCACGATAATAATGGGCAGTTGAAGCCGCTGGGGGATCGCGAGCAGGGAATTTTTGAAGAGATTATGGAATTGGGGAAGCGGTCGTTTTCGCGGTTCAACGAGTTTCAGCACAATGTGGCGCGCGGGCGCGAGCACAACTGGCGGTGCCGTTCGGGTTCGCGGTATTTGTATATTTGCGAATTGGGATTGGTGCACTGGTGTTCGCAGCAGCGCGGGTATCCGGGGATTCCGCTGGCGCAATATTCGCCGGAAATGCGGCACCGAGAATATTCGACGGAGAAGTTTTGCGCGCCGCGGTGCACGGTTTCTTGTGTGCAGCAGGTGGGGATTTTGGATAATTGGCGCGGGCCGCAGAATTTGAAGCCGATGCCGATGGATCCGGGGCCGGTGGAGGAGTTGGTGCAGATTGGGTCGGGGCGGCGTTAGGGGCGCGAGTATCTTGTGACCTGCAAATTAAGCGCCTTGCAAGATAACAGAGAAATTATTCCTTCAAATGCTTCGTGTCTTTGCTTTGTTTTTGCGCCAACTTTTTGATTGACGGTGCTGCCGGAAGTTCTTCAGGCATTGTTCCTTTGATTTCTTGAATCGCCTTACGAACTCGTTTTCCAACCTCAGCGTGAGTTTCTATTGCCGGTTTTTCGCCCTGGGTTTTGTCCCGTCTCAATTTTGATTCCGTTTGGGTTGCGCGGAATTCGTTTGCCGCCAGTTCCTCCCGATCGATGCAGTCTAGAAATTCTTCTTCGTTGGGGATTCCCTTCTTTCGTTTGAGATCCTGAACTCCGAGGCCTCCGTAGAGGCCTTTGATTCCCGCGTCTTGAAAAATGGCGTACCTAGTTACGCCTGCCGCTTTCGCCGCACTAAATAACTTCTTGTTGGCATCCCGAATACGATCTCTCAAAAGAAGCCTACGTTGTTCGTTACTCAGTGCCTGTTCAATTTCTTGTTTGTAAGTCTGGGCCGCAAAGTACGTTTGGGCAGTGGCGACCTGGGGCTTGCTCGATTCTCCATTCATAGCGATGAGATAACATGCATATCTACTCAAAACCATGTTTGCTCTTTTGGACTTTGCGCCGCTTCCTATCGCCACCATTTCCGCTGTATGACGAAAATGGTTACTCGAAAACTTACCTGAATTGTCACAGGCTTGTTTGGCTTTCTCTACGACGCCAAGAAAGCTCTCCCAGCGGGCGTATTCGAGGATTTCCATCAAATCCCGGCCATACCAATAAGGGTTTCCCTTCGACGTAACGTGCATTTTGGCGTCTAGAGATGTTTTGATGTACTCGATATGGGGTTCCATGGCCCGATCCTATTTTTCAGTGATAAACGCGACACAGGAAGGTAGCACGTGAGCGGGATAGTTTTCCATATATTTCCTTATTGCTATACTATTTTCCTTGTGATAATTTTCACCCGAAAGGAAAATATGCATATCAGGGAGCAATTTCAACGTCTCTTGGATCGTAAGCATCAGGAAATACGTAACTTAGAGCTTCAACTAGAAAAGGCAAAGACTTACGTGGAAGCCTTACAAGACTCCATGCGATTGTTACCGAAGGACGGCACCTCGGGCGAGGCCACTTTGCGCCCTGATACGACTTTGGCCAAAACTAGAGATTTGCTTAGAAAAGCGGGTACCCCAATGCACATTTCGGAGATTCTCAAAGCCCTTGGCGCTGGGACAGATTCGAAGCAAATATTGTCTTTAGGGGGCTCTCTCGCTGGTTATGTGCGGAAAGGGAAGATTTTTACTCGCCCCGCGCCTAACACTTTCGGCTTGATCGAGATGAATGGGAAGTCGGATTTGAAAGTAGAGGAAGATATTCCAGACGACTTTGGAAGTGACTAGTTTTCAGCGGGGTCGTGACAGAGTGGTTTAATGCGCCGGATTGCCATGTGTCTGCGCCAAAATCATGGGACCGATTCGGCGGGTGCCGTTATAGCCGAGCGCCTGTATTTTCTGCTCAACCCACGTCCATTCTCTGCCCTAGCCGCTAACCTCTATTTTCTATACGTACACACCGCTTCCGGGACGGGATTGACCGGGTGGCGCGGTATGCCAACAATGATGCATGGCCGATGCGGCGATTGAAGTTGAAGGGCTGACCAAGGATTATCCTTACGGATTTTTGCAGCTGAAGAAGAAGCGGTCGCTGGATGCGCTGACGATGCAGGTGCAGACTGGCGAAGTGTTTGGATTTCTGGGGCCGAACGGGGCGGGGAAATCCACCACCATCAAATTGTTGATGCGATTGATTTTTCCTACCGCTGGGTCGGCGCGGATGCTGGGGAAGCCGATTAATGATATCGGCATGCATCGCGATATCGGGTACCTGCCGGAGCAACCCTACTTTTACGATTACCTCACGGCAACGGAGCTGCTGGATTATTTTGCGCGGTTTCATGATTTTTCGGCTGGCGATCGGCGCGAGCGGGTGGCGCGTACTTTGAAAAAAGTTGGGTTGGCGGACTCCGCGCGGGTGCAGCTGCGGAAATTTTCGAAGGGCATGCTGCAGCGCGTTGGGTTGGCGCAGGCGATTCTGCACGATCCGGAGCTGGTGGTGCTGGATGAACCGATGTCGGGGCTGGATCCGATGGGGCGGCGCGAGGTGCGGGACATTATCCTGGAATTGAAGAAGCAGGGGAAGACGGTTTTGTTTTCGACGCACATTTTGTCCGATGCGGAAATGCTGTGCGATCGAGTGGGCGTGATTGCCGGAGGGAAATTGCAGGGAGTGGGCGCGCCCAGCGAAATCGTGGGAGTGAAGACGCACGGGATGGAGATTCTATTTGAGCTGCCGGGCGGAGGCGGGAATGCAACGGCCGGCGTTGCGAGCGGGAGTGCGCTGGTGGCGCAGGCTACGCGTACGGGCGACCGCTACCGGTTGCACGTCGAGGAAAGCGGGCTGTATGCGGCGATCGAGCAACTGAGGGCGGCCAGCGCAAAAATATTGTCGGTCTCGCAAGTAAAGCCTTCGCTGGAAGAATATTTCATGCACGTGGTGGAAGCCGACCGGAAGCAAGCGGCGGCGGAAGCGGGCGAAAAGTGAAGCGCATTGGCGTGGTGGCGCTGAATACTTTTCGCGAAGCGGTGCGCGACCGGGTGCTGTACAGCCTGGTATTTTTCGCGCTGGCGATGATGGCAGCGGCGATCGTGGTGGGATCGATTTCCATCGACATTGAGCAGATCGTTATCGTGACGCTGGGGCTGAGCGCCATCTCCATCATCGGATTGTTGATCGCGGTGTTTATCGGAGTGGGGCTGGTTTCGAAAGAGATCGATAAGCGGACTTTGTATGCGTTGCTGGCCAAGCCGCTGCGGCGCTGGGAATTCTTGACCGGAAAATTCGCGGGTCTGGTTTTCACGCTGGCGGTAAACACCGCGGCGATGGCCGTGGCGTTATTTCTGGCACTGTATTACGTGAAGCATTCGTTGGGGCGCGCGGATGTGGCGGTATTGGTGGCGGTGTACTTTATTTTATTGAAGCTGGCGCTGGTGGTGGCGCTGGCGATGTTGTTTTCGTGTTTCACCACACCGCTGCTGGCGATTCTGTTTACCGGCGGCTTGTATGTGGCGGGATTATTCGTGCACGAATTGCGAGGCTTACAGTCCGACGAGATCAGTCTTGCGCTGGCGACGATGCTGCGGTGGTTATCCTACCTTTTGCCGAATTTTGAGAATTTCGACGTGATGGGAGCGGCGGCGCACGGGCGGGCTATTCCCGGGGCGCTGATCGCGCAGAACACGCTGTACGCGGCGCTGTACTGCGCGATCGTGCTGGTCGTGGCGGCGGCGATTTTTTCGCGGCGTAACCTGAAATGAACTTCAAAGCGCTTATTGCGTTGGTGGTGCTGGTGCCACTCGGCTTCGCAGGGGTGTGGGGGCTGCAGGAACACATTGATACGCAGCTAGCGGCGGTACAAATTGAAGATGACCAGGTGATTTTGCGCTCCAGCAAACTGGTGAAGGCGCTGAGTTTGGAGTATGCGCCGCTGGTGGCGGACATTTACTGGACGCGAGTGGCGCAATATTTTGGAAATAAACACGCGGGGCATGATCCGGATTTGCGGCTGCTGTGGCCGCTGCTCGATCTGAGTACGACGCTGGATCCCCACCTGATCCCGGCTTACCACTTTGGGGGCATGTTTTTGAGCGATGCCGCGCCGCGTGGTGCGGGGCGGCCGGATTTGGGAGCAGAGCTAGTCGAGCGCGGGATTCGCGCGAACCCCAGCGAGTGGCGGCTGTATTACGACTTGGGATTTATTTATTACTTCGACGCGAAGGATTATCCCAAGGCCTCGGCGGCGTTTCTGGAGGGCAGCAAGAATCCGGATGCGTTTGTGTGGATGAAAGTGATGGCGGCGAAAATTGCGGCGGAAGGGGAGTCGCCGGAGACGTCGATGTTTTTGTGGCAGGACATTTACAACACGACCAAGGATGCGGCGGTGAAGGAGAATGCGCTCAACCATTTGCAGTTGATGCGGGTGGAGGCGGATTGCAAGCAGATTGATTTGCTGGTGGAGGAGTATCGGAAGAGAAGTGGCGTGGCGCCGAAGAGTATTGGGGAACTGGTGCGGGCGGGAGTGTTGCGTGGGGCGCCGGTGGATCCGCTGGGTTATGCGTATACGTTGGATGAGGATGGGAAGGCGGAATTGAATGTGGAGAGTCCGTTGTTGGAGAAGCAGGTGATGGTGATGCCGAAGAAGTGAGTGTGAGTGACGCGGTTGGACTACCGGACTTCAGGGGCTAAAGC
>JBBRZT010000113.1:0-10630 GCA_038236395.1 Candidatus Acidiferrales bacterium | reverse complement strand
CTCGAAGACCAGTTGCGTCGCGGCGAACTGAAAACCGTTAACGAAGTCCTCCTCAAATACGCCACCTGCATCGGCATGGAAGCGCCCGAAGCCCGCCGCACCACCGCGCTCGGCCTCTCCGATCTCGCCGAACTCTACGGCAGCGGTGACGGCAGCGCCTTGATGGACGCCATCCGCCGCACCGGTAATCAACTGGCGATCGAGCGCGAACCGGAATTGCAGATGCTCGTCGGTGCTACCTTCACGCGCCTGAGCCAGGAGGCTGCCGCCAAACGCTGCTATGCCGCTATCCACCAGGCCCTGGCATCGCTCGAAAGCATAGAAATTCAGCGCCCTGGTTCAACGCAAAGCTTGCGCCCACGTATCGGTGCGGAAGAACGCCTCCCGGAATTCGTCGAAGAAGCCCTTCGCGGAGGACAGCTTCCCGACGGCATGGGCGAAATCTTGGCTCTCATGCCCAAGGCCACCTTGCAGTATCTGACCACCCGCTTTGGCCACTGCGGTTTCCGCGACGATTGTGAACTCCTCGGTGACATGGCCCGTGGACTCGGCGACGACGCTGCCAATCGCCTGATCGAAACCTTACAGGTCGCTCCCGCTGCGGAAGCCGCCGAAGTCATCGGTCTCCTCAGTCAGTTGGCGCCGGAGGCGGTTGAGCAGTTCCTGCCCGGCCGTCTGGAACAGTGGCCCAGAACCGCCCACGATCGCGCTGTGCGGCAACTGTCGTCCGTTCCTGCCGAACAACGCTGCCGCTTGCTCGTCGCCCTCTATGATTTTCTCGATCCCATGATTCGCCCCCTGGCCATCGATGAGATGGGCATGTCGGGGCGTCCCGAATGCGTCGCCATGTTGATGCGTCTTGTCGACAACGATCAGACCCCCGGATTCGCTCGCGTCAAGGCCATTGAGGCTCTGGGTCGCTTGCGCGCGACACACTCTAGTCAGTCGCTGCAGCGCATACTTGAAGCCAAGCAGCTCTGGCGCTGGTCCTATCCCAGTGAATTGCGCATCGCCGCGGCACAGGCGTTGTGCTTGATCGACCCGCCCGTCGGCACGCAAAAACTCGAAACTAGCGGCATCGATCACAAAGACCTGGCTCTCGAACCCAGCGATCCCGAAGGCAATGCCTCCGTCATCCGCCAAAGGCGATACGCCCGCCTCAAGCTTTCTCACAACGTGGTGATGACCACCACCAACCTCAGGGACAATTTCAGGCTGTCCGTCCCCGAGCTGAACCTCGGCGGCGGCATTGGTTCCGGCGAACGCCACCTCGCCCCTGGATCCCTCCTCAATCTGAAAGTGTCCTCGGGCGTGCGCACCATCAAAGCTCAGGCCATCGTCCGTGGAGCGCGTCCTCAGGCCATGGCATTCGAATTCGTGGACATGGACCTCGAGGAGCGCTCGCGGCTCAGAAAATTATTGCTCGAACTCGGCTCGCTACCGCCTACCGCCGCTGCCATCAATCGCGCCCGCCGGCGCGGCCGCATCGCGCTCAACAAGAGTAGTGACATCGGTTGAACAAACCGGAACTGCAGCGCGGCTCCGTCGCCAACTCTACGCCTCACCAAAAGTGTCGAAAGAGTTATCGCACCCGAAGTTCGAGTGCATTTCATACGCAGCGCAGTTGAACGCTCAACTGCATTTTTAAGCCATGTAGTGGAACGCTCAACTACATTTCCGTACTGAGCGTACCGTAACTCTCCATCTCACTAACTTGCTACCTGCCCGTAACTTGACCGCCTGGACACATAGGACCTCTGTACCATTGCACGGGACGGTGCTGGAACTTAGCGTACTAGAGAGGAAGTCCTATTGTAGGACTCGCTGCTTCCAGTGAAAAGAACCGACCCACATTCCGCTTCGGCCCGCGCCTTCGTTCGCAGCCTCAACATTTTGTTGAAATTCGCGCGCCTCTACGGCTACGACCATGCCCGCACCGTGGAGCATCTCGACGTGGCCTGGCGCGAATTGCAAGCGGCCATTCCCGCCGGTTCGGAAGCCGGTTTGCTCCTCGGCGCAACCGGAGCACAGTTGCTGCTCGACGGTGTGCCGCTCGAAGGTTCTCCCGCAGAAAAGCAATTCGCGCAGCTGCTTTCCGCCGCAGGCGTTGCCAGCGTGCAGTTCTTTCCCATCGTTACGCAGGACGAATTGCGCCGCTTCGCGCAGGCCTTTCCCACCGGCAAAGCCAAGCCCGCCGAGCTCGCGCTGCAACTGAAAAAAGCCCTGACTGGCGCGCGGGGAATGCGCATCAACGAAATTTGTTTCATCGCCACTGACGCGCGATTGAAAGACACCAGCGTGGCCGCGCAACTCGCGGCCGCTTCCCTGGGCGATGCCAATCAGGATCAATTCAAGCAGTGGCTCAACGATCCAAAAAAATTATTGGAACTCATCGCCGCGGCGCAAGGTTCTCACGCTGACGGCGGCGCGCCAGGTTCTTCCACCGGCAGCGGACACGGCAACGCTGGACACAGCGGAACCGGATACGGCACGGGACACGGCGGCACAGGATCACGCGGCACAGGTACTGGTCTCGGAGTTCCGGGCACCGGAAATCCCGAAGGCGAATTTCTAAGCGGCCCTGTGGCCTTCAACACCGGATCATCAACCGGCGGCGATGCCGGCGGCTACTGGATTCCCGCGGGAGCAACTGTCCCTGAAGGACTCGTTCCCAGTCACAGTTATTCCTCGGGAAAACCGGTTGAGCCCAGCGAAGCGGAAATGTACGGAATTCTCAGCGCTCTCACCAGCTTTGGACAGATTGCCGCCAACCAGGGCGGTATCGCCGGAGCCGGCGCGTTTCAGCAGCAGGTTGCGCAATTGCCGGGCACCGCGCAGGCTACGCTACGTCAAGCCATCGCTGGCCTCGCAGCACAAACCACGCAAGCCAAGCCCGATGAAACCATGCTGGTGCAATTGGCCGAGCACCTGGCCATTCGTTTTGCGCTGGAGCAATTCGAGCACGGCGAAGTAAAAGTCAACGCCGTCCGCCAGATGCTCGATCGCATGAATCAGGAGATTGAAAATCTCCGCAACATTCTCGGTGCGCACGAAAACAAAATGACCGATGCGGGAATGCTGGTCGAATCGCATCGCGAAATTCTCGACCGCCAGTTCTGGGCCGCGGTTCCAGAAAGCGGCAAGCAAAGCGTTTTGCTTTCCGGCGAAGCCTGGTGCATTCCGCCCCGCAACGTGCAGTCTTACGTCGGCGGGTTGATTCAAAGCGGCAACGTCGCCGAAGCCATCAACATCCTGCAGAATTATGCCGCCTGTGCGGACAGCGAAGACGCCGATGCGCGCAAAAAAACCGCGGTCGGTTTGTCCGAGCTTGCCGAACTTTATGCCAAGGCGGATCCAAAATTGCTTGGCGAAGCGCTGCGCCATGTCGGGCTGCGGCTAAGCGTCGAGCAGGATTCCGAAGTGCAAGGCATGGTCAGCGCGGCTTTTGTTCGCCTGAGCCAGGAAGCGGCCACCAGCCGTTCGTATCCCGCCATGGAGCAGGCTCTTGATTTGCTGGCTGGTGTGGAAACGCAGCGCCCCGGAATCGCGCGCAGTCTGCGCGGCAAAATGGGCATCGAAGAACGCGTGCCCGAATTTGTGGAAGAAGCGCTGCGCGCCAGGCAAGTCGCCGCCGGTCTCACCGGCGTGCTGAAACTTCTGCCGCAAAGCGCCATGGAACAGCTGACCTCGCGTTTCAACCGCTGCAGTCACCGTCAGGACGCGGAGCACATTGCCAATCTCGCCGCGGATCTCGGTGAAGAAGGCCTGCAGTATTTGCGCAGCACTCTGCGGGGCGGCCCGGTCGTGGAAGCAGTCGAAATGGCCGGCCTGCTCAGCAAACTTGACCCCAAAGCCGTGCAGGTATTTCTCCCCGGCCGCGTGCGGGATTTCACTCGCAACGCGCAGGATCGCATCGTGCGCCAGATTTCAGCCAGCGGCGCGACCGCCCGTTGCCGCATCCTGCTGGACATTCTGGATCACGTCGATCCCCTGGTGATGCCGCTGGTCATCGACGAGATTGGAGTCACCGCCGACCGCGAAGCGCTGGGCCGCTTGTTGACGATTGTCGACGGCGATTTGCCCATCGGTTCGGGCCAATATCTGCGCGTCAAAGCTGTGGAAGCCCTTGGCCGCATCCACGCCACTGAATCCATTGCTGCGCTGAAGCGCATTGCCAGCGGCAAGAAAGTTTTTGGCTGGATTCATTCACAGGAGCTGCGCATCGCCGCGCTGCAGGCGCTCGAGAAACTGGATCTCGCGTGGGCCCAGGAATTTCTGCCGAAGAGTGGCATCGAGTCCGAAGATTTGACGCTCGCGCCGTTGACGGTGGTCGCCAATTCCAAATTCGTCCGCCAGCGCCGCCACACCCGCGTGCGCCTGCGAAAGCCGCTCACCGCGGTCAGCACCAACTTGAAAGAGAATTGCCGCCTGGAAATCAAAACCGCCAGCCTGGCCGGCGGCGTCGCGGCCATCAATCGCCATCTGGCGCCCGGCACGCAGGTGCAACTGAAGCTGCAGCTGGGCTTGCGCAGCCTGCACGCCACCGCGCTGATGCGCGATTACCGCGCGCAAGACATGGCTTTTGAAATTGTGGACATGAATCTCGACGAGCGCACCAAGTACCGCCGCCTCCTCGCCGGCAAGCTCACCCGTCTGGTTCCCGCCGTCGAAGAAGAACCCACGACGGCTGCCGCGCCGGTCGATTCACTCGTCGCTCGCTGAGTTTTCTCCACTCTCCGCGTCAAAAATCAGGCCCTTGCATTTGCCCGTCGAATGATCAGGTATTTTTCTGCCCGACAGGCCAGTAGATTCCGGCGTAAGAATTCCGTAACCTGACACCTCACCTTGCACCTCTTCGTCTAATTGGTTCCCGGTCCCGAGAGAGTGAACATGCCAGCCACCATTGCAGAAAGACGCAGCCAAAGAATTACCCTGGATGTGCCCCTGGTCGTAAAAGGGCACGGAGAAGGGAAGCAGGCTTTTCGCGAACAAACTTTTACATTAAGCGCCAGCGCCCACGGCGTTCTGCTCACGCTCAGGACTCGAGTGAGCGTGGGACAAAAACTGGTGCTGCTGAATCAAAAAAACTGGGATGAGTGCGAAGGCCTGGTCGCCTACGTCGGTGTTCCTCACGCCGGATTGAGCCGCGTCGGGATTGAATTCACCACGCCCGCGCCGCATTTCTGGTCTCTGCATGCACCGCCCGCGGATTGGTATTGATCGTCGCCTGATTTCGCCCTCAACGCGGATGGCAGCATCACAATTGTTCGCGCAAGCTCGCAACGTGCAAGCCACGGGCGCCTCCGCGCGGTCCCTCCAATCACAAAAACAACTTCAATAGTCCGGGAGTATTACAATATTCCGTGCGGCTCGTTGAATATCGTTGCGGCTGCAAAGGATAATCCGAACAAAAATGAGTGAACCACAAAGTATGAAAGCCGATGCTTTTCGCGCCATGCATCAGGCTCCTCCGATTCTACTTCTGACCAACGCGTGGGACGCGGTCAGCGCAAGGCTGTTCGTAAATGCGGGAGCACGAGCGATCGCCACAACCAGCGCAGGCGTCGCGGCGACACTTGGATATCCCGACGGAGAAAAAGTCCCGCTCGATGAAATGCTGGCTGTGGTCGCCCGCATTGCACGCGTTGTAGACGTTCCGGTCACGGCCGATATCGAGGCCGGGTACGCCGACTCGTCCGACGATCTGACCCACACCATTCGCGCGGTCATCGATGCGGGCGCGATTGGTTTCAATCTCGAAGACGCCACGGGCGATTCATCGCGGCCCCTCTACGAAATCGAAGAGCAAATAACGCGCATCCGCGCGGCGCGGCAAGCCGGGGAAAGGGCGGGCGTTCGAGTAGTGATCAACGCGCGCACAGATGTATATCTTGCGAAGGTGGGCGAGCCTGCCGGAAGATTCGCGGAAACGGTGCGGCGCGTGAATGCCTATCGTGAAGCCGGCGCGGATTGTCTATTCGTACCGGGCGTGACGGATTTGGCCACCCTCACGGAATTAGTCCGCAAAATCTCAGGTCCGTTAAATGTGCTGGCCGGGCCGGGAATGCCGAGCACCGGTGAGTTGCAACGTATCGGCGTGGCACGATTAAGCGTCGGCTCGGCGATCATGCGCGCCACGCTGGCGACAGCCCGCGAGGCCGCCAACGAACTGCTCCAGAAGGGTACTTATTCGGGGTTTCTTGACCGCAATATTCCCTACGACGAAATCAACGAGCTGATGAAGTAAGCAGCCGACCAATCGAACCGATTCCGCGATTGGTGGCGGTCAATGGTGGAATGTTGCGAATTTTGGCGCGAATGCATCCAACCAGTTAGAATAAGATGTTTGAGCACAGGCGGCTGCAGCGCGCTGTACGAGCGAGCACCGTGATACGCAGACGACCGTCAGGGAACGGCGAACCATTTCATGGAAGCAGCACAAATACTGGATAGAGTAGTCGCGCGATTTATCGGCACCAAGCACGAGCGCGACGTGAAGAAGTTGCAGCCGGTCATCGCCTCCATCAACGCGCTGGAAGCGGAGATGAAGGCGCTTACCGACGAGGATCTGAAGCTGCGCTTTGTCGAGCTGAAGAGCCAGGTGCAGGAGCGCCTGAAGGATGCCGACCCGGGCGAACCCACTTTTCGCGAACTGATGCAGCAGGCGCTGGAGCCCGCGATTATTCCCGCGTTTGCGCTGGTGCGCGAAGCGGGCTGGCGTTTCCTGAAGATGCGCCATTTCGACGTGCAATTGATCGGCGGAATGGTTTTGCACGAAGGCAAAATCGCGGAAATGAAAACCGGCGAAGGTAAAACGCTGGTGGCCACCCTTCCGGCATGCCTGAACGCGCTGGCCGGACGCGGCGTTCACATCGTGACAGTTAACGACTACCTGGCGCGGCGCGACGCGGAATGGATGAGCGCCTTGTATCGCGCGCTGGGCTTGAGCGTCGGCGTAATCGTGCACGACCTGGACGACGAGCAGCGCCGCGCGGCGTATGGCGCGGACATTACGTACGGCACGAACAACGAATTTGGCTTCGATTATCTGCGCGACAACATGAAGTACGACCTGGCGAATTGCGTGCAGCGCGGACACCACTTCGCGATTGTTGACGAAGTGGACTCGATTTTGATCGACGAAGCGCGCACCCCGCTGATTATTTCCGGGCCGTCGGAAGAGTCCACCGATAAATACGCGAAGATCGACAAGATAATTCCGAAGTTGATTAAAGATATTGACTACACGATAGATGAGAAGCATCGCACCGCGACGTTGACGGAAGAAGGCGTCAGCAAGACCGAGCGGCTGCTGGGGCTGGGGAATTTGTACGATCCCGCGCATATGGAATCGATTCACCACGTGTATCAGGCGCTGCGCGCGCACACGCTGTACAAAAATGACGTGGATTACGTCATCAAAAACGGCGAAGTGATCATCGTGGACGAATTTACCGGGCGGCAGATGCCCGGGCGGCGCTGGTCCGACGGATTGCACCAGGCGGTGGAAGCCAAAGAAGGCGTGAAGATCGAGCGCGAGAATCAAACGCTGGCGACCATCACCTTTCAGAATTATTTCCGCATGTACAAAAAGTTGGCGGGCATGACCGGAACGGCGGAAACGGAAGCCGCCGAATTCGGAAAGATTTATAACCTGGATGTGGTGGTTATTCCCACCAACCGCAATTTGATTCGCAAGGAACATCCGGACGTCGTTTACCGCACGGAAAAAGAGAAGTTTACCGCGGTGGTGAACGGGATCATGCAGGAAGACGATTCTTTTGCCAACGGGATAATACATCTCCACGAGCGCGGGCAGCCTGTGCTGGTGGGAACGATTTCCATCGAGAAGTCGGAAACTATTTCCGCCATCCTGAAAGCGGCAAAAGTTCCACATGAAGTGCTGAACGCCAAGCAGCACGAGCGCGAATCGCGCATTGTGGCGCAGGCCGGACGCAAGGGCGCAGTTACGGTAGCCACCAACATGGCCGGCCGCGGAACGGACATCCTGCTGGGCGGAAATCCCGAGCAGATGACGCGCGATTATTTTCTGAAAAACAAAATGGCTATGCCGTATGCAGCGGCGCCCGCGGTGATTGCGGCGGCGGATGGAACTGCGGATGGCGCGGCGGCGCCCGTTGCGCAGATGGTGCTGTTCCAGCACGAAGGCAAAATCTTTCAGGTGCCCGCTGATCAATGGAAGCCGATTTACGATCAGTTCGCGGAGCAGTGTAAAGCCGAGCATGACGAAGTGGTGGCGCTCGGCGGCTTGCACATTCTGGGCACCGAGCGGCATGAGGCCCGGCGCATCGACAACCAACTGCGTGGCCGCGCCGGTCGGCAGGGCGATCCGGGGTCGTCGCGATTTTTTCTTTCGCTGGAAGACGACTTGATGCGCATTTTCGGCGGCGAGCGCGTGAAGGCGTTGATGTTCCGGCTGGGAATGACGGAAGGCGTGCCCATTGAGTCTGGGCTGATTTCGCGGCGCATCGAAAACGCGCAAAAATCCGTGGAAGCGCAAAACTTTGATGCCCGCAAACATTTGCTGGAATACGACGATGTAATGAACAAGCAGCGCGAGACGATCTATGGAATTCGCCGCTCTGCGCTGGAAGGTAAGGATCAGCGGGATTATGTGTTGGGCATCGCGGAAGACGTGGCGCGCGAGCTGGTGGATACTTTCTGCCCGCGTGAACAGCATCCCGATCAGTGGAATACCACGCAGTTTCTGGCGGAGATGAACGCGCAGTTTGGCATCGATGCGAAAGCGGCGGGAGCGGATCCCACGACGCTTACTTACGACGCGCTTTCCGAGGCCGTCGTGGAAGCAGTGAACGCGCGTTATTCGGAAAAGGAAACCCAATTTGGCGCGGACCTGATGCGCTGGCTGGAGCGGCGGATCATCCTGGACGTGGTGGATTCGCAATGGAAAGACCACCTGCTGTCGCTGGACCATTTGAAGGAAGGCATTGGGCTGCGAGGATACGGGCAGAAAGATCCTCTGGTCGAATTCAAGAAGGAAGCGTTCATACTTTTTGAAGACATGATGGCGCGCATCGATAACGAAACGGTGCGCTATTTGTTTCACATTCAGATCCAGCAGGGCGAGCAGCCGCCGCAGCAACTGCAACAGCGGCCGGAGCCTCCGCGTCCTCCCCGGCCGGGAACTTCGACAGCGATGGCCAGCGCGGCTGCGCGCGCTTCGGGAAGCGAGATGGATTCGCAGCATTTGCCCAGCGTGGCCCGCGAGATCGAACGCAAACAGTCGCGGCAGCAGCGCGATTTGCAGTATCAGACTGGCCCGGCGCAGGCTGAAGCTCCCAAGCCGATGCGCGCAGCGGCGAAAGTCGGGCGCAACGATCCTTGCCCATGCGGGTCGGGGAAGAAATATAAGAAATGTCACGGCGCGAACGCCTGATCGTTGGTTGGTGATTTTTTAGCGGGCGGAATTTCAGAAATAGAACCAGCCGCAGGGCAACAGCCAGTTCATTCACTCAAAGGATTAATCACAATGCCGCCAGGAACAGGTCCGATGCAGCAGCCCGAACGCCAGCCGATTCCGGGCGTTAAAAATCTGGTGGCGATTGCCAGCGGAAAAGGCGGCGTGGGGAAGACTACCGTGGCGGTGAATCTGGCGCTGGCGCTGGCGAAGCTGGGGCACAAAGTTGGATTGATGGATGCCGACGTGTACGGGCCGAACGTGCCGATCATGTTGGGCACGCACGCGGAGCCGCAAGCCACCGCGGAAAAACGGATTATTCCGGTGATGGCCCAGGGCGTGAAGATGATTTCCATGGGGCTGCTGAATCCCGGCGACAAGCCGATGATCTGGCGCGGACCCATGCTGCACAGCGTGATCACCCAGTTTTTGCGCAGCGTGGATTGGGGCCAGCTGGATTATTTGCTGATTGATTTGCCGCCAGGTACGGGCGACGTGCAACTGACGCTGATTCAAACGGTGGCGGTGACCGGCGCGGTGATTGTGACCACGCCTTCGACCGTGGCGCTGGCCGACGTGCGCAAGGCGATCGAGATGTTTCGCCAGGTGAATGTGGAAGTGCTCGGCGTGGTGGAAAATATGAGCACGTTTGCGTGCCCGCACTGCGGCAAGGCCGTGGATATTTTTGGGCACGGAGACGGCGCGACGACTGCGAAGGAGTATGGCGTGCCGTTGCTGGGAGAAATTGAGATCGATCCGCGGATTCGCGTGGGCGGCGATACCGGCAAGCCGGTGGCGTCGTTGGGTGAAGACGGGCCGGGCGCGAAGAGTCTTTATAGCGTGGCGCGCGCGGTGACGGCGCGGCTGGCGGAGGTTGGCGCGAACGCGTCGGGCCCGGCGGTACAGATCGATTAGCGCGATTTTTCGCGCCACGCGCCGGGCTAGCGATTTTCGCTGGCGCGATTTCTTTCCTCGAAACACGTTCCCCATTAAGATAGAGGCACCTTAAGAGTAAGCTGAGGCGTTTCGGCGCTCACCACGGGGAATATTGGCGCACGGTCCAGACATTCGAGCGTATCGCGGGAAGCGCCCGCAGATTGCGGCCAGCGCGTGGATCGATCCCGCCGCCGTGATTATCGGCGACGTGACCATTGGCGAAGACGCGAGCGTGTGGCCGGGCACGATTGTTCG
>JBBRZT010000112.1:0-10660 GCA_038236395.1 Candidatus Acidiferrales bacterium | reverse complement strand
GGCTCACCGTGGAGGCCGCTCGATCCAGTCGTCGGGCAATCTCTCGAAGCGGCGAATCGGAAGCGATTCCTCTTGAGATGTCCTCTCGCTCCGCTAGCGTGAGCGCCAGCCGCGAACGGCGACGAGCGGCGGGAGGAATGCAGCCGCGAGGCAACAACACCGAGCGAATGCAGCTATGCGGCTTGTCAAAGGTGCGCCCAATCTCATGCAGCGACTGTCCCGCCTTCCACCGGCTCCAAACGTCACGCTTCTCGATCTCAGAAAGTCCAAATCGTTGTCCTGGCCTCATGCCAACACCACCTTTACACAGCAGACTTACATCAGATGGTGTTGCATCGACCTGTCGAATGCACCGCGTCAAGTGAGCAGTCGAGCTTCGTTGACTTGTCTTCTGACACAACCTAAGATGAGCGCCAAATGGGGGATTCCGCTTCACTTACCGGCCAAACCATTTCGCACTACCGCATCATCGAAAAACTAGGTGGCGGAGGTATGGGTGTGGTCTATAAAGCTGAGGACACAAGGTTGCATCGCTTTGTCGCCCTCAAGTTTTTGCCGGAGGAAGTAGCCCGCGACCCACAGGCACTAGCCCGTTTTCAACGTGAAGCTCAGGCTGCTTCCGCCCTCAATCACCCCAACATCTGCACCATCCATGACATCGGCGAGGAAAACAACCAGACTTTCATTGCCATGGAGTTCTTGGACGGGGCAACGCTGAAACATCACATTGCCGGGCGGCCCATGGAACTCGAAACGCTGCTAGTGCTCGGCATCGAAATTGCCGATGCGCTCGACGCCGCTCACGTCAAGGGCATCGTTCATCGCGACATCAAGCCAGCCAACATTTTCGTCACTTCGCGGGGCCACGCTAAAATCTTAGACTTCGGCTTAGCCAAAGTCTCTTCAATGGCTTCTCCCAGCCAAGAACCTCTAAATCAGGCAGAGACGCGTTCCATCGATGATCAGCACCTCACCAGCCCGGGCACCGCTCTGGGCACCGTCGCCTACATGTCCCCCGAGCAGGCCTTAGGCAAAGAATTGGATGTGCGCACCGATCTGTTTTCCTTCGGCACCGTGCTCTACGAAATGGCTACCGGCACTCTTCCTTTTCGAGGCGAAACCTCCGCGGCCTTGTTTAACTCCATTCTCCACAAATCTCCTATTGCACCTGTGCGCATGAATCCGGATTTGCCCGCGCGGTTTGAAGATGTCATCAACAAAGCCTTGGAGAAGGACCGTACCCTGCGCTACCAGCACGCCGCAGATATGAATACCGATCTCCAGCGGCTGAAGCGCGACACGGACACTAGTCGCTCCGCAGCCTTATCTGAGGGGACCTCACAGACGGACTCTAGCGTCTCCGCGCGGGTACCCTCCGCGGCCGGAACCTCAACTTCCAGCCTCGCGGCGGCTTCTGATTCGGACATCGCCGCTGGTCTTGTGGCTCGCCACAAGAAATCTTTCCTCTCAGCAGCCGTGGTCGTGCTCCTAGCAGTCGCGGCTTTGGGTTTCGGAGCGTACCGCTGGCTTGCGCCTCGCCCGGGTTCCGCCATTAACTCGCTTGCAGTGCTACCGTTTGCCAACGTCACGGCCGATCCGAACACCGAGTATTTGAGTGATGGATTGACGGAAAGTCTCATCAGTAGTCTCTCCCAGCTCCCCAACTTGTCCGTGCGCCCACGCAGTGCGGTTTTCCGCTACAAATCCAAGGACGTTGACCCACAAAAAGTAGCGGACGAGCTGAAGGTTGAGTCCGTTGTAACCGGAAGAGTCACGCAGCACGGCGACTCGCTGCTCGTAAGCGCCGAGCTCACCGACTTTCGCACGAACCGCAATCTGTGGAGCGAACAATATGACCGTAAGCTTTCCGACGCGCTCTCGGTGCAACGCGAAATTGCAGGAGAAATTTCCGCGCGTCTCCGCGAGCGTTTGACTGGCGAGCAGAAAGCAAAACTGAGCAAAGGCGGAACGGCAGATCCCGAAGCCTACCAGCTGTATCTGAAGGGCCGCTACTATTGGGACAAGCGCACGCCGGAGGCTCTGAACAAAGGACGGGACTATTTTCAGCAAGCCGTCACAAGAGACCCTAACTATGCGCTGGCCTATGTCGGTTTGGCGGAGTATTACTCGGTAATTTCGGACTACACCTATATTTCCGTCAGAGAAACCAACCCAAAGTCGAAGACATATGCCACGCGGGCGCTGGCGATTGACGACACACAGGCGGAAGCGCATGCATTACTCGCGCTTGCTTACGATACAGACTGGGAGTGGGCCGCCGCGGCGCGAGAATTTGAGCGCGCCCTCGGGCTGGAACCGAACCTGAGCCGCACCCATGTTCTGTACGGACTCCACTTCGATTATCTCGGAAATCGAGAGCAGGCGTTGGCGCACATGAGGCGTGCCGTAGAGCTCGATCCTCTCAACCTGAACGCAAATGAGAATTTGTCGACCGAATTTCTTTTCTCCAAACAGTACGATCGGGCTATCGAATATGAAAAAAAGACTATAGAAATTGATCCTACCTATCCCAAGTCTCATTTGAATCTGGCGGCAAGCTATCTCCTTACTGGTAGATATGATCTTTGGCTGGAGGAGTGGGAGAAAGTGGCCCGCCTCAATAACGATTCGGAAGACCTGACGCTCGTCAAGGCAGTCAGCCAAGAGTACGCGAAGTCCGGGTTTCGTGGCGCAATGAAACGCCTCGTTGCGCTCAAGGAAGAACAGGCAAAACGCATCTACATTGATCCGGCAGGGATCGCAACGAACTATGCGCTTCTGGGAGAAAAAGATCGTGCGTTTAGCTGGCTGGAAAAGGCCTACAGAGAAAAAAGCGGTTTTTTGCCGATGATCAAGTCTGACCCCTCATTTGATTCTCTGCGTTCCGATCCCCGCTACGCAGACCTGCTGAAACGGATGGGCCTACCCCAGTAGTATTGGGCGCGGTTTATTGACTACTTCCTGCGATTGGAAATTGATGTCAAGAAAGCGCTCAGCTACTGCGGGCTGTGTGGTGCGGAGAGGAGTTCCGGCAACACGGTGCAACGCATGCCGCTGTCGAAGCAGCGCAACAAACATCTACAGAGAACGTTGATCGAGGCGGCCAAGATGGCCCCGCGGTACAGCCCGGAGCTGGCAATGCTCTACGACAAGGAAAAACAGAAAGGTAATGCTAATCGTGCAACGCTGGCGGTGGCACGAAAGCTGGTGGCCTACCTCATGGCCGTTGACCGTGGGCAGCGGAATTTTCAAATAGCGGAGACGAGAAGCAACGCTGAGTAGAACCTGGCGGCGAGCAAGGAGGATTTGTTCGGCGCGTAGCCTGCCAGGTCTTGCCGTTAAACCGACTGGGCGAAGGAGCGCAAACTGCCAATGCTCCCGTTGATAAGTTTCGAGACTGGCAGGAAAACACAAACTCAATCTTCTGGGCAGCAGAAAAGCGCTGGGCCAGCAAATGGAAGTCTGGTTCTATCTAGGAACCACGGCCGAGAGGCCAACACACGCGGCGAGGAATCAAAAAAGATTTACACCTGCGCTCCTCCGAAGCGCGTCGGAAGAGCTTTTGCCCTCTTGACAAAGACCTATCATGGAAGTCGGCTAATCGGAAACTAACCCACTACTAAGTTCGGCATGACACGTTGTCGCGAGTAGCGATGTATTCCGAGGCCGTCAGGCGCGGGCGAAGATGGCGAGCGCGGTGCGGACGGCGGGGGCGACTTGGGTGCCGAGGATTTCGATGGCGAGGAGCATTTTGGGATGCGGGAGGGTGGAGACGCCCATCTGGAAGGTGAGGCGTGAGATGCCGCCGAGGGCTTCGTTTACGTAGAGGATTTTTTTGGTTACGGTTTCGGCGTCGCCGATCAAGAGGGCGCCGGTGGGAGTGCGCAGGGCGTCGAATTGCGCGCGCGTTGTTGGGGGCCAGCCGCGCTCCTTGCCGATTTCGGTGAAGGTGTGGGCGTAGCCGGGAAAAAAATCGTTCGCGGCTTCCTTCGTGGTATCTCCTAGAAAACCAATCATGTGCAGGCCGACTTTGAGTTTTTCCGGCTGGTGGCCGCTGCAGATGCCGGTTTCGCGGTAGAGATCGATGAGCGGTTTGAAGCGGTGGGGCTGGCCGCCGATGATGGCGACCATGAGCGGCAGGCCGAGAACTCCTGCGCGCACGAAAGATGCGGGGGTGCCGCCGACACCTACCCAGATGGGAAAAGGATTTTGCAGCGGGCGCGGATAGATGGCCTGGCCGGTGAGCGCGGGGCGATGCTTGCCGGACCAGTGCAGAGTGGGATTGTCGCGGATGGCGAGGAGCAGCTCGAGTTTTTCCGCGAAGAGCGAATCGTAGTCTTCGAGCTGGAGACCGAAGAGCGGGAACGATTCGATGAACGAGCCGCGTCCGGCGACGATTTCGGCGCGGCCGTGGGAGATGAGGTCCAGCGTGGCGAATTCCTGGAAGACGCGCACGGGATCGGCGGCGCTGAGCACAGTGACGGCGCTGGTGAGGCGGATTTTTTTGGTGCGGCCTGCGGCGGCGGCGAGAATGATCGGCGGCGCGGAGTCCAGAAATTCGGCGCGATGATGCTCGCCGATGCCGAAGACATCGAGACCGACTTTGTCGGCCAGCTCGATTTCTTCGAGGAGATGCTCCATGCGGTCGACGGGATCGAGGGTTAGCCCTGTGGCGGGGTCGGAGATAGCTGCTGCGAAACTGTCGATGCCAATGTCCATCACTCCCTATTGATGATCGGGCGCGAGGTTTCGTTAGGTCTTCAGGGGCTAAAGCCCCTCTTATGTGACGCGGTTACGCGGGGGCTGAAGCCCCCGCCTCCTAAAGAAAAAAATGCGTGACGGAAAAAATGCGTGACGGAAAAAATGGGTGACATGCGTGACGGAAAAAATGCGGCGCCGCGCCGGACGAATTCAACGGTCGGCGGAGCGCTTGGTGCGCACGTTTGCCGGGGGGCTGTCGTCTGCGGCGGGGGGATGGGCGTCGCGTTCGGCGCGAAAGTCGGGCTGGCTTTCGAGCATTCGCACGCAGCGGTTCCAGCGCAGGATGCTGTCGTCGTTGCCGGGCGGGCGGATTTTTTCGGCTTCGGCGAAACAGCGCAGGGCGTCTTCGATCAACGGCAGCAGAATGTGCGCGGAGTAGCCGCTGCGTAGCTGGACTTTGGCGCGGCGCTCGTAGAGTAAGCCGGTGTAGTAGGCGCGCTCGTAAGCGTCACGTAGACCTTGAAATATTTCCGCTACTTCTCCATAACGATCGCCTGCGTAACCGGTGAATTGATCTGTGATGGACAATCCCAGCAAGCGGCGCGCTAGCTGGTGGCCGGAATCGACGGCCAGAATATCGCGGCAGATGGATTCGGCTTCTTCGGGTTCGTTCAGGTAACGATACAGCTCGGCTTTGGCAATCGCTTCAGCAATGCCCGCCCGGGAGATTGCTTTCAATTGGGCATCCATGGCCCCCCCACTTGCAGACACAATACACCCAGAGCGGCTTAATTGCGCTTTTCGCTTGTGCCGCGCAGCTTGCGGAAGAGCATGGTGATGGGATCGTAGAATTCGTCGACGACGCGCTCTTTCAGCGGAATGATGGCGTTGTCGGTGATGTGAATTTCTTCGGGGCAGACTTCCGTGCAGCACTTGGTGATGTTGCACAGGCCGAGGCCCAGCTCGTCTTTCAGCAAACCGATGCGGTTGGCACCGTCGAGGGGATGCATTTCCAGTCCCGCGACGCGCACAAAGAAACGCGGGCCGCCGAATTGTTCTTTTTTGTCGTGGTCGCGCAAGACGTGGCAAACGTTCTGGCACAGGAAGCACTCGATGCACTTGCGAAATTCCTGCACGCGGTCGACGTCCAGCTGCGAAATTTTCCAGTCGGCTCCGGGCCTGGGCTGGAACGGAGGGATTTTGCGGTTGACGGCGTAATTCCAGGAAACGTCGGTGACCAGATCTTTGATTTTGGGGAACGACTTCATGGGCATCACAACGATGGGTTCGTCGTTGGGCAGCGCGTCCATGCGGGTTTTGCAGGTCAGGCGCGGGCGGCCGTTCACTTCCGCGGAGCACGAGCCGCACTTCCCTGCTTTGCAATTCCAGCGCACGGCGAGATCGGGGGCGATGTGTCCCTGGATGTAGTGCAGCGCGTCGAGGACGACCATGCCGGGAGCGACTGGGACCTGATAGTCCACCGTGGCTCCGCCGCCAGCGTCGCCGCGGAACACGCGTAAGACTGTGTCAGCCATCGATGGTCTCCATTCTTTTACCGCTCTATGCTGCGCGCCGCTCTAAGAACTCTGTTACTGATTACTCCTGCGCCAAAATTTCCTGCAAATCCGCGGGCAGGTCCGGGATGGGCATTTCTTTGCGCACCATCGCGCCTGCTTCGCCAACGATGATGTTGTGTTTTTTTTCCCAGGCCGCGTCGAGATCCGGAAAATCGATGCGGCTGTGCGCGCCGCGGCTTTCCGCGCGGGCCATGGCGCTTTTTGTTACGGCTTCGGCGACGATCAGCATGGATTTCAGCTCCCGCGAAAGATGCCAGCCGGGATTGAACATGCGCGAGCCTTCCACGCTTGCGGCGGTGGCGCGCGCTTTCAGCATCTGCAGCTCGGTCGAGGCGCGCTCGAGGTCGTCCGCGGTGCGATAAATTCCGACAAGGCTCTGCATCACGGTCTGCAAATCGCGATGGACTGCGTAGGGGCTTTCTCCCTCGTTGGAAAACGGCGCGAGTAATTCTTTTTCGGCTTCCTGAATCTGCGCGCTGTCGGTAGCGCCGCTTTTTACCGACTTGGCGTGCGCGGCGGCGGCGATTCCAGCGCGCCGGCCGAAGACCAATAAATCCGAAAGCGAATTTCCGCCCAGGCGGTTGGCGCCATGCAAACCCGCGGCGGCTTCGCCCGCCGCAAAAATCCCAGGGACCGTCGACTGGCCCGTTTCGGCCTCCACGCGAATTCCGCCCATCACGTAGTGGCACGTGGGGCCGACTTCCATGGGTCCCTTGGTGATATCCACGTCGGCCAGTTCCTTGAACTGGTGATACATGCTGGGGAGTTTTTTCTTTACGTATTCGGCTGGCTTGTGAGAAATGTCCAGGTACGCGCCGCCGTGTTCGGTGCCGCGGCCTTCGCGCACTTCGGTATAAATCGAGCGAGCCACAACGTCGCGGGTGGAAAGCTCCATGCGCTTGGGATCGTACTTTTCCATGAAGCGCTCGCCCAATTTGTTGCGCAGGATGCCGCCTTCGCCGCGCACCGCCTCGGTGACCAGAATTCCCTGCACGCCGGGCGGCCACACCATGCCGGTGGGATGAAATTGCACAAATTCCATGTCCATTAGTTCCGCGCCGGCTTCGTACGCGAGGGCCATGCCGTCGCCGGTGTATTCCCAGGAGTTGGAGGTGACAGTCCAGGCTTGGCCGATTCCGCCGGTGGCGATGACTACCGCTTTGGCTTTGAAGACGACGAAGCGGCCGGTCTCGCGCCAGTAGGCGAAAGCGCCGACGAAGCGGCCGTTTTCGACGAGCAGGCGCGTGACGGTGCACTCCATGTAGCAATCGATGCCCTGCTGCACGCCGCGATCCTGGAGAGTGCGGATTAATTCGAGGCCGGTGCGGTCGCCGACGTGGCAGAGGCGTTTGAAAGTGTGGCCGCCAAAAGCACGCTGCAGAATCGTGCCATTTTCGGTGCGATCGAAAAGCGCGCCCCATTGCTCCAGTTCTTCCACACGCGCCGGAGCCTCCTGGGCGTGGAGTTGCGCCATGCGCCAGTTGTTGAGCAGTTTTCCGCCGCGCATGGTGTCGCGAAAATGTACTTTCCAACTGTCGGCGGCGTCCACGTTGCACATGGCCGCGGCGATGCCGCCTTCAGCCATCACGGTGTGGGCTTTGCCGAGCAGCGATTTGCAGACGACGCCGACGGAGGCGCCTTGCGCAAGCGCTTCGATGGCGGCGCGCAATCCCGCGCCACCGGCGCCGATGATCAGTACGTCGTGTTCCTTAACTTCGTAATTGGCGGTCACAGAATCCTCACGTCGAGGATGGCGTGGGTGGCCAGCAGGCGAATGTACAGGTCGGCGGAGCCCACGGAAATCAGGCTGGCCCAGGCGAAAAGCATGTGCCGCTCATTCAGGAATGAAAAGCCCTTCCAGGCCGCGGCGCGTTGGGAGCCGAAGGTGGCGCAGGAGAAGCAGTCCATTGTTCCGCCAGCGAGATGCCGCAGCGAATGGCAGGAGAGAGTGTAGAAGGAAAGCAGAATCACATTGAATAAGAGGATCAAGCTGCCGACGCCGATGCCAAATTGGCCGTCGAAGAAAAATCCCTTTATGGCATCGTGCCATAGAAAGCCCAGAAAAATAATGGCGAGGTACAAAAAGTAGCGGTGGACGTTCTGCAGGATGAAAGGAAACTTGGTCTCGCCGCGATATTTGCGTTTCGCGGGCTCGCCCACGGCGCAGGCCGGTGGGTCGAGGAAAAAAGCGCGGTAGTAGGCCTTACGATAGTAGTAGCAGGTGGCGCGAAATCCGAGCGGGCCGGCGAGCACCAGCAGCGCGGGTGAAAGCGCCCACCAGTGATGCTGCGGATCGATCAGCGGAGAATAAAAAGGCGAAAGGTAGGATCCCCAGCTGTAAAAAGCGCCTTCGAACGCACGCAGCGTGGCATACAGACCAAAACCTCCGAGCACAATGATTACCGGGAGAAGCTCGGTCCACCAGGCGTCGCGCCGCAACGTGCTGCCCAGGCGCGATTCCGGCAAATGAGTTGGCGTGCCAGCCATGCAGTTACCTCCGCGTGGAGTAGCCTATGCAAAAAACGTAATCTTTGAAACGTAATTATCGCACACGAGGAAAAGAAATGCGCACCGAGGGGGAGATGAGTAGTGTCAGTTTTCGGATTGCCCGACTAATCAGAAGTTGGCATTGTTCTCTGATTATGTAATCTTGCTACAATCTCACCTTCGCTGTCCGGCCGAAGGGAGATTGCCCATGAAACGTCTGTTAACGTTAGCTATCATGCTCGTCGTGGCTTCCGTCGCCAAGTCACAAGCATCGCCTGACCAGAGTGCGATTCTGAAGATCCTCCAGGAACAGATGGCTGCGTGGAATGCTGGGGATGCCCCGGGCTACTCAGCTCATTTCGCGGTCGACGGGGACTTTACCAACATCCGGGGACAATTCGTCACTGGTCGTGAGATGTTTACGCAGAAGCATGACGATCTGTTCAAAGGGCCTTTTCACGGAAGCAAGGCCCAGCAGGACGTTGTCTCTCTAAGGTTTGTCCGGCCCGACGTCGCCATCGTCCAAACGCTTACCTCGGTAACTGGAATTCAAAAACTATTCCCCGGAACCAATACGGACGACAAGGGACGCCTCCGCAGCCGCTTGTTGCAGGTTATGGTAAAGGACGGAGGCGAATGGAGAATCGTCAGCTACCACAATACGGACGTGAAGTCCGGCGTGCCAGTACCCGATCCCGAATGAAGGTCTCAACTCCTGATTAACGCGGCGGTCTCAATGGGTCGACGCAACACTCAGCTCGAACTCATCTTGTATTGAAAACAAAAGCTAAAACCGCTCGCTAGGTTAGATAAGCTGGAGCGCAATTCTGGCTAGGTTTTCACCGAGCACAGCGATACAGAGCGGTTCTCCAGGGGAAGTGTGGTCGGATCAACTGCCTAGAAGGTGTTGCATCGACCGGTTGAGCCGGCAGCGCTTATCGGAAACTGACACACTACCGGGCGATGCAACGATTCAAACATCCGCGAAAATTATGCGCGCCGCCAAAATTACAGAATGCTCTCGATTTCTGCGTCCAGCGACACGTGGGTCACTGGCTCTCCGTTGATGGTGAAGGTCATGCCATCGATTTCGCTGAAGTGAAAAAAGCGGCTGATGTGGTAGTCCTCGTCGTAGCCGGAAAAAAGCTGTTCGGTGGCGGAGCGCGACAGTCCGAAATCGGTGAGAGCGATGGCCTTGCCGAAATCTCCGGCCAGCGCCTGGTAACGCTTCACTAGTTCTGTTAACGGCAGCGCGGAGGGGCGGCGAGTGGCTTCGGAGTCCATTTGCTCTCTCCTGGGGCGAGTTTACTGCCAGCCCGTTCATAAGGAAAGCGACCTCACCCGGATATATTGCGCAGGTCCGAGAGTCGAGGCAGGAGAGATGCCCACGCCGGCACGCGCGGACTTTTTGCGTGTCGTTCACGCGTAAGAGAATAATTAGACGAAGCTCAAGCCTGAACACTACTAAGATGCCCGCCCATTTGTACACCGCTCCGCCTATTGGGTAAGATGCTTGCAGAACTTATAACTTGGGAGGAACTGCAATGAGCATCAGCGTGGGTCAAGCGGCGCCGGATTTCACTTTGAAGGATCAGAGCCAGAAAGATGTGAAGCTTTCGGATTTTGCGGGGAAGAAGAATGTGGTGCTGGTTTTCTATCCGCTGGACTGGAGCCCCACCTGCACCAACGAACACGCCTGCTTTGTGAATGACATGAGGTCGTTCGAACAGCTGGATGCGGAAGTGCTGGGCGTCAGCGTCGACAGCGTGTGGTCGCACAAGGCCTACGCGGACAAAATGGGAATTCATTATTCGCTGCTGGCCGATTTTAATCCGCGGGGGGCGATGGCGGAAAAATACGGCGTGTATTTGGCTGACAAGGGCATCACTGGGCGG
>JBBRZT010000111.1:0-10691 GCA_038236395.1 Candidatus Acidiferrales bacterium | reverse complement strand
TCTATTGAAGATGTGCGCTTCAAGCTGAAGCTGGCCACTTTTGACGATTCGTCGAAAGCCGACCTCGGTTCGGAAGTGCCGACAGCGATACCCGGGGCGATTGGCAAAGGACGGGTTTATTTTTATGTACTGGGGCGCGACGCGCAAGGAAAGCGCGAATGGGCGCGCGGCACGATGGAAGCGGAAGTGCGGTACAACGATAAACAGCACTGGGAAATTACAGGGTTCAAGCTCAGCTCGTTTGATTCGATGGTCGCGGACCGCGATTTATTTTCCGAGGTTTCGATTCCCGCGGGGACGTCCATCACCAAGCCGGGTTTCGGCGCGCCGGGGAGCGACGGATTCGTGTACCGCGGGGCGGTGGCGGCGGATTTTAATAAGGATGGCTGGATCGATCTGTTCGTGTGCGGCAGCGAACATAATTTTCTGTATTTGAATGACGGGAAGGGACACTTCCGTGATGCGTCCACGGAAGCTGGGCTGGATAAGGTAGACCCGTGTGTTGGAGCGGTCGCTCTGGACTATGACAACGACGGCAACGAAGATCTTTTTCTGACGAGTATCGGGCCGCAGATGTTGCTCAAAAATCATCTTGGGCAGGATGGCAAGCTGCACTTCGAAGATGTTTCCGGCAAGGCCGGCGTGGGTCGCACGGCTATCGGCTTCAGCGCGGCGGTGGGTGATGTGAACGGAGACGGGCTGCCGGATATTTATGTGACCAGCTACAACCTGTACGGCAAGGTGGTGCCCAACTCGTGGTTTAAGGCCACCAACGGGACGCGCAACCTGCTGTTCATCAATCAGGGCGACGGCACCTTCAAAGAGGAAGCCGCCAAGTGGGGCGTGGATGATTCGCGCTGGAGTTACGCGGCGGAATTCGCGGATGTGAACGGTGACGGGAAGCTGGATCTCTACGTGGTGAACGATTTCGGCGAAAAGGCGATGTACATCAACAAGGGCGACCACTTCGTGGATGAAGCAGAGGCTCGCGGGGTGGTTGATCCGGGCAACGGCATGGGCGTTTCGTTCGGGGACTATAACAACGACGGCTTGCTGGACCTGCACGTGACGAACATGTCGTCGACGGCGGGAAACCGGATATTGTCGCGGTTGTTTCCAAACGCCAGAGTGAAGGACAATGTGCTGAAAAAGCTGGCGGCGGGAAACAGCTTGTACCAGAACATGGGCGATGGGCACTACAAGGATGTCACCGCGGACGTCGGAGGGCTTTCGGGCGGCTGGGCGTGGGGCGGCGGGTTTCTCGATTTCGATAATGATGGCTGGGAGGATCTGTACTCACCGAACGGATTCATCTCCGGCAAGTCGATGAAAGACACTTGAAGCCAGTTCTGGCGTCAGGTCGTGACGCAAAACAACACGCAGAAAAAAACCGGGACTTTAAGGAATGATCAGAACGATTTGATTTTCGACAAGGGATTTTCGTTCAGCGGATACGAGCGCGATCCGCTGTTTCTGAACCGCAACGGCAAAAAATTTGAAGATATTTCGGGCGTGTCGGGCATCGACTCGATCAGCGACGGGCGCGCGGGTGTGTTTGCGGACTTCGATAACGACGGCGATTACGACGTATTTATGACCACGATTCAGGGGCAGAGCCACATGCTGTTCCGCAACAACGTGGGGCAGGACAATCACTGGCTGCGCGTGGTTCTCGAGGGTGGGAAGGACTTGGAGCGCGACGCCTATGGGTCCGTGGTGCGGGTGAAGACTTCGGCGGGGACGCTGACAAAAATTAAGGCGGGCGGATCGGGGTTTCTTTCGCAGAACGATCCCAGATTGTTGTTTGGGCTGGGGAGCGACGAGCGCGCGGAATCGGTGGAAGTGACGTGGTCGAATGGCAAGGTGGAGAAATTTGCCGGGGATGCGGTCTCAGGGGCTACCTTGCTGCTCCGCGAGGGTGCGGGGAAAGCGGAATCGTTGACGGTGCCGGTGGCCAAGCTACCGGATCTTTTGACGAGCGAAGAAATGTCGATGCGTAGTTTGAAAATTCGCGCTGGGGCGCGGATGCCGGAGCTGGCTTTGAAGAGGCTGGATGGTGGCGCGCTGTCGCTGAAGGATCAGCTGAAACCGGGGCGGAAATTATTGGTGAATTTCTGGGCGACCTGGTGCGTGCCTTGTGCGACGGAAATGCCTGAGCTGGAGCGGCTGCGCGGGTCGCTGGCGGCGCATGGAGTGGACTTGATTGGCGTGAGCGTGGACACTGAGCCGGACGCCAAGATCGGTGAGTTTGCGCATACGATGGGAGCGGAGTATCCAATTTTTGTTGGCGGAGTGCCGGTGATTGAAAAAGTTTTTGAGGGCGATCAGTTGGCTGTGCCTTTGAGCGTGGTGGTGGATGATCAGGGGCGCGTGCTGGAGATTATTTCTGGGTTTAGTGCGGCTACGCAGAGGAAGTTTACGGTGCTGGCGGGTGGGGAGAAGAAGTGATGTTTGTCGGGGCTCGCATCCGATAGTTGGCGAGTGACAAAATTCAAAGGAAGGACGCACCCTTTGAAAGGGCTCAAAGGATGCGGCACCCCCCCTCTTGGGGCTTGAACTGTTGCGCCCATCAGTGCCCTCCACAAATAAAACATCGCGGTGAGTTTATTTTTTGAGTTGCTTGTGGCGGAAGCAATTTGTGGCGTGGTCATTGACCATGCCGACGGCTTGCATGAAGGCGTAGCAGATCGTGGAGCCGACGAAGCGGAAGCCGCGATTTTTTAGGTCTTTGCTCATGGTGTCGGAGACTGGGGTGAATGCCGGGAGGCGTGCGAGTGTTTTCCAATTATTTTGCAGCGGCTTACCGTTTACGAAAGTCCAGATGTAGGCGTCGAAGGAGCCGAATTCTTTTTGGACTTGCAGGAAGGCTTGGGCATTGCTGATAGTGGATTCGATTTTCAGGCGGTTGCGGATGATGCCGGGGTCTTTGAGCAGGGCTCTAACTTTGCGTCCGTCAAAGCGCGCTACTTTTTTTGGATCGAAGTTGGCGAAGAGGCGGTGGTAGTTGCGGCGTTTTTTGAGGACGGTATCCCAGCTCAGGCCCGCTTGGGCGCCTTCGAGGATCAGGAATTCGAAGAGGGTGCGCTCGTTGTGGACGGGGACGCCCCATTCTTTGTCGTGGTAGGAGATGCTGAGTGGGTTGCTGGGCCAGCGGCAGCGGATGGGCTCGGATTTGCGGATCATCAATAGGCCCCGCCTCCTATAGCAGAAAGTCAAAATCCCCACGTGCAAAATCGGCACGTGGGGGAAGCAACTGCAACTTCGTCTCCCGCTGCAAATGCTGTCGGAATTACGTCAGATGGCGGGCCAGGGCTTTGGTGATTTGGTCTTTGGGGACGGCACCGACGATTTGTTCTACGACCTGGCCGTTTTTGAAAACGAGCAGTGTGGGGATGCCGCGGACGTTGTAGCGTCCGGCGGAATTGATGGCCTCGTCGACGTTGAGTTTCATGACCTTGAGTTTGCCGGCGTAGTCCTGCGCAATTTCTGCGACAGTGGGCGCCAGCATGTGACAGGGGCGGCACCAGTCGGCCCAGAAATCCACCATAACCGGTTGCGCGTTGCTGGCGGTCAGCACTTCCGCTTCGAAATTGCCGTCTGTAACTGCTTGAATGTTATCAGCCATATGCTTTGTCCTCAGCGGATTGGGCCGGAAAGGCCCGCCGCCATTTCTCCTTGTGTCGTTTAATTAGATGTTGCAACAGAGATTTGGTTTCGTGCTAATCGCGCAGCCTTATAGAGCTTCGCATATTCGGCCGCGGGACGCTTCCACGAAAAGTCTTTGGCCATGCCGTTCAACTGGATGCGCTTCCAGATGCGCTCGTCGGTGAAGAGGTGCAGAGCCTGGCGGACAGCATCGAGAAGCGCCGCGCCGGAGTACTGCGCGAACTTGAAACCGGTGCCAGTGCCCTGCTCAACGTCAAAAGATTCGACGGTGTCATCGAGACCGCCGGTGGCGCGAACAATCGGGACGGTACCATATTTCAAGCTATAGACCTGATTCAAGCCGCAGGGCTCGTAACGCGAGGGCATGAGAAACATATCCGCGCCTGCTTCGATTTTGTGAGCGAGCTCGTCGTCGTAGGCGATGCGTACGCCCACGCGGCCGGGGAATTCGTTGGCCAGGGCTTCGAATAATTCTTCGTAGCGGCGTTCGCCGGTGCCCAAAACGGTGAGGATCAAATCTTCCTGCATCAGCTCGTTGGCGACGGCAGCGATGAGGTCGAAACCTTTCTGGTCGGCGAAGCGGGAGACGATTCCGAGCAGCGGGCCAGACTGATGTTCCGGGGAGAGGCCGTAGATTTCGAGGAGTTCCTTTTTGCAGGCCTGTTTGCCGGTGAGGTCTTTGGCGGAATAGCGGGCGGCAATCAATTTGTCTTTCTCCGGATTCCACACGTTGTAGTCGACGCCATTGAGAATGCCGATGACGCGATCGCCACGGCTTCGCACGACGCCGTCGAGGGCGGAGCCGAATTCGGGAGTCTTGATTTCTTCGGCGTATTTTTTGCTGACGGTGGTCAAGTAGTCGGAGTAGACGAGGCCGCCTTTCAGAAAATTGACGATGCCGTAAAATTCGATGCCGGCGGGATGATAAACCTCCAGTGGGATGCCAGCGCGATCGAGGACCGCGGCGGGAAAGTGACCCTGATAGCCGAGATTGTGAATGGTGAAGACTACCGGGATGTCTTTGACGAGCGGATCATTGGCATACAAGGAGCGAAGAAAAACCGGGACGAGAGCGGTCTGCCAATCATGGCAATGGATGACGTCGGCGGGCCAGACGTGCTTGGCGATTTCGATGACCGCGCGGCAGAATTCGCTATAACGCTCGGCGTTGTCGGGAAAATCGCCGGCGCTGTTGCCGTAAATCCCGTCGCGATCGAAATAAGCGGGATCGTCGACGAAAAAATAGCGCACGCCGTTGAGCAGGGTGCCGTCGGCGATGGAAGGAAAGCGGAGGCGGCCGCCCATGGGAATGGTGAGGCTGGGCATGACTACCGCGGTGGTCTTTGTGCCGCGATAGCGCGGGAGAACGACGGCTACTTCGTGGCCCTGAGCGGCGAGAGCCTTGGGCAGCGCTTCGACGACGTCGGCGAGGCCGCCGGTCTTTGAAAACGGAAGGCCTTCGGATGCGGCAAAAAGTATTCTCAAGATCATCTCACCGCAGCGTTGACGCGGGCCGGACCGGGCTTGTTCTTGACCATTTTACGGTATCCGGTTCCCTGCCCCGCGGTCAAAGACCCATACAATATCAGCGAGTTGCTACACTGTATATCGATGGTTCGTCAACACCTGGGCCAACATTTTCTTGCGGATTCTTACTGGCGAGAGGAAATTGCGCGCGCCATTCGGGTGTCGCCTGCCTCGGAAGTGCATCCCGCGGCGGCCGCGAATAAGCCGGATTATTGCTGGATCGAGATCGGGCCGGGGCATGGAGAAATGACGGAGTACCTGGCGCGGAGTGGTGCGCCGGTACACGCGATCGAGTTGGATGACTCCTTGATCGGGACTCTCAAGCGAGCGACGAAAAAATTTCCCAATGTGGAAGTGGTGCAGGGCGACATTCTGGACAGCGATCTCAGGGCGATTGCTGGCGGCCGGCGGATGCGCGTTTATGGCAGCCTGCCTTACTACATTACGTCGCCGATTTTGCACCGATTGTTTGAGTTTGCGGAGTTGATCGACGAGATTCATGTGGTGGTGCAGACCGAAGTGGCGGAGCGGATGGCGGCTGTGCCGGGGAGTAAGGCGTACGGGTATCTTTCGGTGGCTACGCAGCTGAATGCGCGGGCGGAGTTGGTGGTGGAGATTCCACGGGCGGCGTTTAGTCCTCCGCCGGAGGTGGGGTCGACGTTGGTGACGCTGCGGTTGCCGGGAGAATGGGCGCGCTTGGAATTGAGTGGTGACGAAGGCGCGTTTCTGGAGTTTGTGAAATTGTGTTTTGCGAAGAAGAGGAAGACGTTGGTGAATAACTTGCGCGATCAGTGGGAGGTCGAGAGTATTCGCGCCGCCATGGACGCGGTTGGTTTGCGCGGGGATGTGCGGGCGGAGCAGATTGCGATTGGTGATTTGGGCCGGTTGTATCGAGTGATTGGTGCTTCAGCGCGGAGAGAGTGATTCGCCGCTGTAATCAGGGCTTGCGTTTGGCTTTTTTTTCGCTGGCGACCAGGCGGTCGGGGTAGTCGCTCATGATGCCGTCGATTCCGGCGGACATTAGCAGGCGCATGTGGGCGGAGTGGTTGACCGTCCAGCAGACGACCTGCAGGTCTTTTTTTCTGGCGGCAGTGAGTAGCCAGGGAGTGACCAGGTCGGCGCGAATGGCGAGTTGGCGGGCGCCGACTTCGAGCGCGCGATCGAGGGGCTTTTCGATATTGCCGTCGTAGAGCAGGGCGGTCATCAGCGTGGGCTCGATTTTTCGAACCGTGGCGATGACTCCGGCGTCGAAGGAAATGACGACGGTGCGGGCGATCTGGCCGGATTCGCGCAGGCTGGAGATGAGCGCATGTTCGCCGCCCCAGGAGCCGCCCGGCTTCAGTTCCAGGTAAAAGACTACATCGTATTTTTTTGCGAACTCCAGAATTTCGTCGAGGGTCGGGAGGCGTTCGCCGGCGTATTCGCTGCCGAACCAGGAGCCGGCGTCGAGGCGGCGCAACTGGGCGAGGGTCATGTCGTGGACGGCGCCTTTTCCGTTGGTGGTGCGATTTACGCTGTCGTCGTGAATGGCTACCAGACGTGCGTCGCGGGTGAGCTGCAGATCGGTTTCGATGAAAGTGGCGCCCAGGGTGACGGCTTTTTTGAAAGCGGCCAGGGTATTTTCCGGCGCGTGCCCGGAGGCTCCACGATGAGCGATCAGCAGCATGCTGGCGGGCCACCGGGGCCGCTCGCAACTTTCGCTGCTGCAGCGGGTTTTTTAACTGTGGGAATGAGTGCAAAATTCACAGTCATATCGTAACATCGCCCGCGAATTGAGCCGCTTTGCACCCATTTATACGCGGCTTGAATCTAACAGGGTGGACGATAGAGTGACTGCCATGTGGCGCACAGAGGAGGAACGATGAGAGTGGGCCCGATTTTAACTGCAGCATTGCTCCTGGGAACAGGACTAGGTGTAATGGGGTTTCAGGCGAATGCCCAAGATAAGAACGACAAACAGACCGAACCGAAATCGCGGCAGAACCTGGTTCGCGAAGTGCGGCACCAGTTAGTTATGCTGCCGTACTATTCGGTGTTCGACAACCTGGCGTACAAGGTGGATGGAGATACGGTCACGCTGGAAGGGCAAGTGACCAGGCCGACGCTGAAATCCGACGCCGAGGGAGTGATCAAGAATCTTGATGGAGTCGGAAGAGTAGTGAACAACATTGAAGTGCTGCCGTTGTCACCGATGGACGATCAGATTCGCCGGGCGGTGTACAGGGCCGTTTATGGGGAAACCGGATTGTCGCGATACGCTCTATCGGCGGTGCCTTCGATTCACATAATTGTGAAGAACGGAACGGTCACTCTGGAAGGCGTGGTGGACAACGAGGGCGACAAGAACCTGGTGAATATCCGGGTGAACGGAGTGCCCAACGTGTTCGCGGTGAAAAATAACCTGGTGGTGACGTCCGGGAAGTAGAAATCGGCAACCACTATTCAGAAAAAATCTACGGCTCGCCAATTTTAGGATTGGCGAGCCGTTTTTATTTCGGTTATTCCTCGTGGGATGCGCCGGCTACTTCCGGGATGTAGATGGCGGCTACGGCGTGAGCGATCCTGCCGGGATGAGAATGTTCGCTGTCGAGATTGGTGAAGACCACGAAACTTAGTTTGTCCTGCGGATAACGCAAGAAATCCATGGTGAAGCCCTGCCAGGAGCCGGAATGCTCCAGGATGGGATGACCATTGGCGCTGGTAATGCCCCAGCCAAAACCGTAACCGTAGGTTTTTCTGTCGCTGAGATGCACGCGAGTGTACATTTGCTCGTAGCTGGATTTTTTCAGGAGTTTCTCGTCGGTGAGCGCTGCGTCCCACCTGGCCATATCGAGAATGTTGGTGTAGAGGGCGCCGTCGGCGGTGGTGTTCAGTTTGGGCGAGACCCATTCCTGATTTTTGAGTTCGCCCTTGACCAGGCGGTAGCCGGCGGAACGATGGGGCACGATATTTTCTTCGCTAATGATGTGGGTGGAGTCCATGTGCAGGGGTTGGAAGACGCGCTGCTCAAGAAAATTGCCGTAAAATTGGCCGCTGACTTTGTGGATTAGAACACCGAGGACCACGTAGCCGGAATTGCTGTAGCTCCATTTGGAGCCGGGCGGGAAATCGAGCGGGAGAGTAGCAAAGCGGCTGACCATTTCGTCTTCGGTATAGTCGACGCGGAGATCGATGAGTTTTTTTGCTGTGGTGGTGTCGTCAGAACCGTAATCGGGGATTCCGGAGGTGTGGTTGAGGAGATTGCGGACGGTGATTTCTTTCCAGGCAGGCGGGGAGCCGGGAAAATATTTGGAGATTTTGTCGTCGAGGGAGATTTTGCCTTCTTCCACCAGCATCATGACGGCGGTGGCGGTGAATTGTTTGCCGACCGAGCCGGTCTGGAAAATTGTGTCGGGTTTTACGGGGACGTCGAGCTCCACGTTGGCCAGGCCGTAGCCGCGGGAGTAGATCAGTTTTCCATCGCGCATGACGCCGAGCGACAGGCCGGGAATTTTCTCGCGTTGCATTTCAGCGGTGACATATTCGTCGGCCTTGGCGGACAGGGCGTCGGCGGAATCGACGGTGACGGCGGGAGGTACGGCAACCGTGCTGAAAAGAAGGATTGGAAGGAATAGCGGGAATAATTTCATGTTTCTCCTCGTTGAGGTTTTCGAAGCGTGGTGACGAGCGGATGAACTATAGCCGATGACGAGTCTGGCACGGATTGAAAAATCAAGTGGGATGGCAACGTTTGGCGGAGGAACTTCTCGCGATATACTTTGACATGCGATGGAAGGCGCTGAGCGCGGTTGGGGTTCTGCTGTTCCTTATGAGTATGCGTACGGGAAATGCGGACACGGCGGTGACGGAGTCCTGGAAGCAGGAGATTCTGGACTGGCGCATGAAACATGTTGCGGAGCTGCAGAAGCCGGACGGATGGTTGTCGCTGGCGGGGCTCGAGTGGCTAGCGGCGGGCGATAATTCTTTTGGAGGGGCAGCGGACAACAGGATTCGGTTGGCAGGCGCGCCGCCGCATCTGGGCGTGCTGGAATTGAAGGATGATTCGGTGCGGCTGGTTGCGCCGGCCGGAGGATTTCCCGCGGGGTTTCTGGTGACCGGGGCGCCAGCGACGCCGCAAGTGTTGCGCACCGAAGCGGACCACGACAAGCATGCAGTGCATATGTCGGTGGGGACTTTGAATATGTACGTGATCCGGCGGGCGGATCGCTTCGCGCTGCGGGTGAAGGATTCTAATTCGCAGGCGATGCAGGAGTTTCATGGGCTGAAGTGGTACGAACCGGACCCGGCTTATCGAGTGACGGCCAAGTGGATCCCGTACAATCCGGTGAAGAAGATGACGCTGATTCAGATGACGGGGACGAGTTACGAGGCGCCGGTTCCGGGCGCGGCGGAATTCCAGCTTTCGGGAACTACATATCGACTGGAGCCGGTGCTGGAAGACGATCCGCCCAAACTTTTTTTTATTCTGCGCGACACCACCAGTACTTCGACCACGTATGAAGCTAGCCGGTTTTTGTACACGGGGTTGCCGAGCGTGGGCGTGACGCAGCCCGGCGAGTTGGTGCTGGATTTCAATCACCTGGAGAATCCGCCCTGCGCGTACACCCCGTTTGCGACCTGTCCTTTGCCGCCGGCGGGAAACCGGCTGCCGCTTGCTTTGCCGGTGGGCGAACTGCGGTATTACGAACAGGCGGGAACGGAACGATGACGGAGAATCCTTCTGGAGCAGACAGCGGCGACGCGGTGGAGCGGCGGAAATTGACGGAGCTGCGAACCACGCTGCTCACGCTGCACAAGACGCTGCTGGATATGGAGCGGCGGGAATACGAACGGGAGCACGGGCACGTGTCTACCGGGGAATTGTTTCGGCTGGTGATTGACCACCAGCAGTTTGGCTGGCTGCACAATATTTCGGAGTTTGTGGTGCGGCTGGACGAGACGCTGGCCGGTGAGGCGCCAGTGACGGCGGAAGAGACGCGCAGCGCGATGGGCATGGCGAGGAAAATATTTGTGCCGTCGGAAACGGGCGACGCGTTTCAGAAAAGATATTTTGATGCGATACAGAAGGATCCCGCGGTGGTGATGGAGCACGCTGAATTGGCGCGGTTGTTCAACAGCGATCCTGTGGAGCCCGGCGCGGCATGAGATTTGCCGGGGCCGACGCCGGACACAATTAAAGAGTGCGGGTGGCAATGGTAATGGCAGCCGAACCCACTTCTACAAATTCTCAAAAAAAATACCGAATCCGGCGATTGCGTCGAGCGGAACTGCCTAGCGATACGATTGCGCTGGCGCGTTTTCTGATCGGCAAGGTAGTGGTGCGCGAATTTGCGAAAGGGCGGGTGAGCGGGCGGATCGTGGAAACGGAAGCGTATCCGCCGGGCGATCCCGCGGGGCATCATTTTCGCGGGCCGACGCCGCGGATTCGATCGATGTATCTTGCGCCGGGGCACGCGTATGTTTTCTTTAATTACGGCGCGCATTTCATGTTGAACGTC
>JBBRZT010000110.1:0-10909 GCA_038236395.1 Candidatus Acidiferrales bacterium | reverse complement strand
CTTACGTGCAGATTGCCCGCGAGGGCCTGGGCTTCCAGAAATCGCAAACCGGCGGAGGAATGATCCCCAAGGCTGGAGCATTAAGCACGTCTTATCACCGCTACGGTTCCGTGGCGCCTGCCGAAGAGAAGGAGAAGTCGTTTTTTGACGGCATCGATATTTCGTTGATGGGCATAGCCATGCTGGCGAAAGGCTCTGATCATGACTTTCTCGTGGACGGACTGAAGCGCGTAAACGGACTGGTGGAAACCGCCATGGCGGATTTTTCGGCCGCTCATCCGGAGAACGTTGCCCCCCAATTGGCTCAGGGCTATAAGGAAACGCAAAAACTGATTAATGAAGTGAGGGACAGCAAGCTTTCTACCGACGAAAAATACAATGTGACCTTCGAATTGGAAACCAAGAAGGCGCAGTTCAACAATGCTTTATCGGAAGCCCTGGGACTTTCCGTAGCGGCCACCATGGCGCCGGAAAAAGAACCCAACCCTTTGTGGGCCATGTTTATCGGCGATCCGGACACCACCCGCGTCGTCATCCCCGGACAAAAATTGGGTGTCAAAGTTCACGTTGTCAGCCAGAGTTCCGTGGCTGTTTCGCTGAAGAATGTGGAAGTCAAAGCCGCTGACGGCAAGGACTGGGAGATTAAAGGCCCGAGCAGCGCGCAGTCTCTGGCAGACGACAAGCCCGTGGATGTTCGCTTTGACATGACCGTTCCCAAAGATGCCACCTTCACCCAGCCGTATTTCACCCGCCCGAATATCGAGCAATCGTATTACGACATTTCCGACGACACATATCTGAACCATCCCCTTTCGCCCTATCCGCTAGCGGCCTGGGCGCAATTCGAATTCCAGGGAGTGCCGGTGCGCGTGGGAGAAGTGGTGCAATCGATTAATCGCGTCAATGGACTTGGCGTGGTCTCTGAACCGTTGGTGGTTGGTCCGGCGATTTCGGTAACTATTAATCCGCGAGCTGGTATTGTGCCGCTCAGTGGGAAAGATTTTGTGGTCACCACTGCGATACGCAGCAACGTAAAAGGACCCGCGAAAGGCACCGTCAAGCTCGATTTGCCCGCCGGTTGGAAAAGCTCTCCGGCATCGGCCGAATTCAGTTCCGTCAACGACGGCGACGAGCAGTTCGCCACTTTCCAGGTCGCCCCGGCGAACCTCGCGGAAAAAAGTTACCAATTGACCGCCGTGGTGGAATACGCGGGAGAGCAATACAAACAGGGTTATGAGGTCACCGGCTATCCAGGATTGCGGCCGGACTATCTGTATCGTCCGGCAGTGCTGCGCGTCTCCGGCGTGGACGTGAAAGTGGCGGACGGTTTAGCAGTGGGCTACATCACTGGAAGCGGTGACGATGTTCCTGCCTCTCTCGAAAATCTGGGAGTGCATGTAACATTCCTGGCGCCCAGCGATATCGCCTCCGCGGATTTATCCCGCTACAGCTCCATCGTTCTCGGTGTGCGCGCCTACGCGGCCCGCGATGAACTGAAGACCTATAACAGCCGCTTGCTGGACTACGTAAAAAATGGCGGCGTGCTGATCGTGCAATACAATACGCCGGAGTTTGACCACAACTTTGGCCCCTATCCTTATGAAATGGGCTCGAATCCCGAAGAAGTCACGGACGAGGCTTCGAAAATCGACATTCTTGACCCCAAGAACCCCGTTTTCCTCTGGCCCAACCAGATTACTTCGCGTGAGTTCGAAGGCTGGGTGGAAGAGCGCGGCTCCAAATTCCTGAAATCCTGGGATACCCATTACGAAGCGCTACTTTCCACCGCGGACGAAGGACAGGAGCCGCAAAAAGGCGGCTTGCTTTACGCGAGGTACGGTAAAGGCGTGTACATCTACAACGCGTACGCTTTCTACCGCCAGTTGCCGGAAGGCGTCCCAGGAGCTTTCCGCCTATTCGCAAACTTGATCAGTCTTCCCAAAAACCCAAATCTAAAATGAACGCGGCAGCGCCCGCGGCCTGAGGGTTTTCATGCGGCAATCGCAAGCGTCGATTTCTCTTGAGAAAGCGCCGCGACATCACCATACTGCGGGCCGTTCCGGCCAACCCATCTTTTGGAGAGCGCCTTGAAGTCTTTTATGATTCGCTCCGTTCTCACTGACGTGCATTTCTGGGTGCCCGTGATTGTACTGATTCTCGGTTCATGGCTGCTGATCGTATTCGCGGTCAACCCATGAGTGAAAGGCCTGAAGCAGTCACCAGGCTTTCCAGCCGTTCGCTGCATCAACTTGGCGTGATTTGCGGCTTAGGAGCAGGCGCCTGGTTGGGAGCGGCCGAAGCTCCCACAAAACTCGTCACCGTAGGATTCTCTCCCTTTGTGATTTCACTCGGTATGGTCGCGGGAGTATTCGTAGCGCGTTGGACGCTGCCCATGCTGTTGAAAGGCACTCGCTACATCTGGCTGGATTTTAGCGAAAAACCTCATCTGATCGTGTGGGCCATTCTTGCCGGCATGCTTTGGGCCGTGGCCAATACGTTGACCGTTTTTGCGATTCGCAATGTAGGTCTCTCGATCGCGTTTCCTCTCTGGAATTCCAACAGCCTGGTCGGCCTTTTTTGGGGCTGGCTGCTATTCAACGAATTGCGCGGGGCTGGCTCGAAGCAATGGCTGAAAGTGCTGGGCGGCGCCGTCGCGCTGCTGGCCGGAGCCTGCATGCTGGCCTACGCCACTTCGCATCAGGCAGCCGGTGGATCCAATCGGTCCACGCTCGGCATTCTAGCCGCCATTTGCGCGGGCGCGCTATGGGGCACGATGTACATCCCGTATCGGAAAGCCTACATCAGCGGCATGAATCCCCTGTCGTTCGTCACCGTATTTACCGTGGGCGAATTGGGTACCACACTTTTGATGGCGCTAATATTTCAGGGCGGACCACAAAAATTAATTGCCGATCTCAGTGCCGCGAAGCCCGCGATGTTCTGGTTATTTCTCGGCGGATTCTGTTGGGTGATTGGCGACCTGTTCCAGCAATACGCCGCAAAATATATTGGCATTGGCCGTGGCATCCCGCTTTCAAATACCAATCAGTTGTGGGGCCTGGCCTGGGGCGCATTGGTGTTCGGAGAATTGTCGGGATTACCTCCGGCCGCGCGCTGGATGGTGATTTGCGGATCTATAGTAATGATTCTGGGGGCGGCCGCGATCAGTTTTGCTGAAGCACCGCTTTCCGAGCAGGCTTCCTGGAAAAAGGCCATGGAACGCGAGTGCCGCCGTTACGAATTGCAGCCGGAACGCGTGTCGGCCATATTGCAGGGCGACGATCCGGTTTCGAGAGAGACTTCGAAACGCAGTGTGTGGGAACTGCTAGTGGCTGCCGGCGCGCTGGGAATTTTTGTCTGGTTGGCTTTCGAGGCCAAGCGCCAGCCTATAGCTTTTAATGTTTTCTGGATGGTCGTTTTGAGCGTCGCCACTTTGGGATTTCTGATCGTCTGTGGCGGCATGCTGTGGAAGCGCACGCGTTTTTCCTGACCGGGCACGCGCCTTCGTATCAAATCGAAACTGTGGAAGGCTGCAGCTTTGCCACTTCTTCCAGACGCACCGGCCTGCGCTCATCGTACGACTTGCGCGCTGCCAACCCGATCAGGACCGCCGCCCGTCCATCAACGCCACCTACCTGGGTCGGTTTATTCGTCAGCACGGCTTCGGCGAACGCCTGCATTTCGCGCACGAAGCTCTCCGTGTAGCGTTCCATGAAAAAATTCAACGGCAAATCCCGGCGAATTTCGGTCGCAGTGCTGACCACCGCCTGATTCGGAAACCAGTTCCCGGTGGAGATCGACCCGGCGCTCCCCAGAATCTCGACTCGCTGATCGTAGCCGTACACCGCCTTGCGGCTATTGTCGATGGTGGCAATCACCCCATTTTTGAATTGCAGCACGATGAGCGCGGTATCCAGGTCGCCGGCTTTTCCAATTTCCGGATCGACCCTTACGGCGGCCGCGGTGTATACGCTCTCCACTTCGTCACCTATCAAAAAGCGCGCCATATCAAAATCGTGAATGGACATATCCAGGAAAATGCCGCCGGAAACCTTGATGTAGGAAATTGGCGGCGGGCCCGGATCGCGGCTGATGATGTGCATCAGGTGCGGCGTTCCGATTTCGCCGCTGGTCACGCTTTTGCGCACCCGTGCAAAATTTGCATCGAAGCGGCGGTTGAATCCCACCTGGAATTTGACGCCGGCTTTTTCGACCGCGGCCAGAGCACGGTCAATTTTGGCCAGGCTGTGATCGATAGGCTTCTCGCAGAAAATATGTTTCCCGGCTTGCGCCGCGCGACTGACCAGATCGGCATGCGTATCGGTCGGGGTACAGATCAGCACCGCGTCGATTTCGCGGTCGGAGAGAATTTCATCCGCGGTTGCAAACACCTTGGCGATTCGATATCGCCTGCCGACATCCTGCGCCGCTGCAAGATTGATATCCGCGATAGCTACCGGGACCGCCCCGGGTGCACGAAACGCCAGTGTTTCGGCATGAACTTTGCCGATGCGTCCTGCGCCAATGATGCCGACCTTCAGTGTTTTCTCCGCCAAGCAAGACTCCTTTTAACAACTCAGGCAAAACAATGTTCAATGGATCTCAGATATTCGCGGTTTCGCCGGGCGCTCTCCTTAGGCAAACCCATTTCCGGCAAAACATCCTGTTCCACAAGCATGTAGCCATCATATTTGCGCCGCGCCAGCCAGCGGAGCACAGCCGGAAAATCCACGCAACCTTGTCCCAGTTCGCAGAAAACGCCGTGACGCAATGATTCGAAATAGTCCCAATGCTGCGCGCGTGACTCGCCAGCTACATTGGGCTGGCAATCCTTCAAATGCACATACCACACCCGCTCCCGAAATCGCTCCAGTCCGGCGACCACGTCGCACTCGCCCGCGCCAAACACATAGTGGCCGGTGTCGAAAACCAGGCCAATCGTCGCGGGATCGGTCAGCTCCAAAAAACGACCGATTTCGGCCGGCGTCTCCACGTATCCAGCGCAATGATGATGAAACACAGTACGCAGGCCGGTCTGTTCGTAAACTGCACGCGCAATTCTATTTGCTCCCGCCGCGAACACTTTCCACTCCGCGGGGTTTAAGCCCATCTCCGGGGTAATGCGTCCCGCATTGCGTGTTCGCTCCGCTACCGAGCCGTTGTTGTCGGCCAGCACGAGGAAAGGCTTTTGCTCCGCCTGTTGTTCCGGCGCAACGGCGGCGAGCAACTTCGCGGTCTTAACCGCGGTGGCAACGCCGGGTTCATGGGCAGCTATATCCTTTAGCGCTACCGGCACAAACGCGCCAAGCATCACCACGCCACGCTTGTTCAATTCCTGTTTCAACGCGGCTGGTTCGCTGGGCATATAACCCCAGTCGCCGAGTTCGGTCCCGGTATAGCCAGTCTCCGCCAGCTCGTCAAGCATGCGGGAGTAACCAATCTGTTCCGCGGCAATTTCCTTAAACTCCAGAGTACCCCAGGAACACGGGGCATTCCCGACGCGCATCACCGGCATGGCAACTCCTGATAATTCGCGCTCACAGGTGATAGCGTTCCTTTTGCCGCGCTTTTTCGTATCTGGAACGCGCTTCCTGCACGGTCTTGCTTTCGGATACTTCGGCAACCGCGACGTCCCACCACGACTCGTAACCCGGCACGCGCACTTCGCGGTCGGTCTCCACCACGATCACCGTGGTTTGCTTCGAAGATTTCGCGCGCGCCAGAGCTTCCTTCAGCTCGGCCAGGCTGCCCACTTTGGTCGCCTGCGCGCCGAGGCTTCGCGCATTCGCGACGTAATCCACCGCCAGGTTTTTGCCGTCCAATTGCCCGCTCGATTTCGAACGCTCGCGATAGCGCGTGCCAAATCCCGCGCTGCCGATCGATTCACTCAAGCCACCGATACTTGCAAAGCCGTGATTATCCACCAGCAAGATGATGAGTTTTATTCCCTCCTGCACGGCGGTCACAATTTCCGAGGACATCATCTGATACGTGCCGTCTCCGAGAAACACAAACACTTCGCGGCTGGGGTCGGCCATTTTTGCTCCGATGGCTCCGGGGATTTCGTAGCCCATGCAGGAGTAGCCATACTCCATGTGGTAGCCATTCGGCGAGCGGGTGGGCCAAAGTTTGTGCAGATCGCCAGGGTGGCTGCCGGCAGCCGAAACCAATACATCGCGCGGGCCCGACGCTTCGAATAGCGCGCCGATAACCGCACTCTGCGCCAGAAGCGGGCTGTTCTCCAATTGCAACAGCCGGTGCATCTCCTTGCTCCACACCTCGCGAAGAGAGCCGATTTTTTGGGCATATTCGGCTGAGACCCAATAGCCGCGAAGCGTCTCTGCCATTTCTTCCAGCGCGACACGTGCGTCCGCTACCACGGCAATGGCAGAGACTTTGTAGGCGTCGAACTCCGCCACATTAATATTGACGAAGCGCACCTTCGCATTCTCGAACGCCGTCATGGACGCCGTGGTGAAATCCGAATAGCGCGTGCCAATGCCAATCACCAGGTCGGCCTCGCGCGCCAGACGATTTGCCGAGGAAGTTCCCGTCGCCCCGATCGCCCCGACACACTGCGCATGGTCGTAGGCCAAGGAACCTTTGCCGGCTTGCGTTTCGCTGACCGGAATGCCCGTCAGTTCCACAAAATTCGCCAATGCTCGCGACGCTTCGCTGTACAGCACACCGCCGCCGGCCACGATCAAAGGGTTACGGCTCGCGCGAATGGCTTCCACCGCCCGCGCCATGGAAACTTCGTCGGGCGGTGGCCGGCGAATCGTCCACACCCGTTTGCGAAACAATGCTTCGGGAAAATCATAAGCGTCGGCTTGCACGTCCTGCGGCAACGCCAGCGTCACCGCGCCGGTTTCAGCGGGAGAAGTCAGCACCCGCATGGCCTCGGGCAGCGAAGTAATAATCTGCTCCGGACGGTTGATGCGATCCCAGTAGCGGGACACCGGCTTAAAGCAATCGTTGACGCTCATGTCCTGAGAACTTGCCGACTCCAATTGTTGTAAAACCGGCGCTACCTGGCGGCGCGCAAAAATGTCTCCCGGCAACAATAGGACGGGCAGGCGATTGATGGTGGCCAGCGCAGCTCCGGTTACCATGTTGGTTGCCCCCGGCCCGATCGATGAAGTGCACGCAAAAGTCCGCAGCCGGTTGCTCATCTTGGTGAAGCCGGACGCCAGGTGCACGGAGGCCTGTTCATTGCGCGTCAAAATATACGGAAATCCCGACTGCTGCAGCGCTTGGCCAATCCCCGCAACATTGCCATGGCCAAAAATTCCCAGCATTCCGGCAAAAAAAGCCCGCTCCTTACCGTCGCGCTCCGCAAATTGATTCTGCAGAAACGTGACGATCGCCTGTGCCGTGGTCAGACGCCTGGTACCCTTCATTCACTCTTCTCCACAATCTTCACGGACGAATCTCTGCTTCCATCGAATGTCGTTTCCAAAATGCGACTGTCGGCTTATTTCTTGTCGGGATCCGGCAACATGAAATCACGCACGAAAGACAGCAGTTCGTAATACGAACTGATAAAGGTGCGCAACGTTCGGGCCGTGGCTCCGAAACTGTCAAACTCCGCAACCTTCATCCCGTCCTCGTCATAAGCCCGCCGAAAATCGGGAAATTTGCGGTACAGTTCTGCCACAACCTGCGGATCGACCGCGTTCTGCATGCGTTCTTTGACTTCCACATCGCTATTGTTGAATAGCACCTGCCACTCGTACGGGATGGTCATGGCGATATCTCCGCCAATCAATTCCGACCAATGCAGGTGATGGCGGTACGCGGCAGCTAGAAGCCGGGTGCGATATCCGCGTTGCCGGAACAATCCGTAAGCTTTTTTGATGGCGGCAATGCCTGCCCAGTCCAGGTGCCCGGGCGTAATGACGATATTTTCTTTCTTGGCAACAATCTTCAGCCAATCATCCAGCCGCCCAATCATGATGGTGCACATCTGCGCCAGGCCGCTGTTATCTTTTTTCTCTTCGCTGCGGCGACGCATGCCGCGCTCCACCGCTTCCGCCACCGCTATCGCCTGAGGCACGGTGAAGCATACCGTGGCGTTCACATTCATTCCGCGATAGGTTACTTCTTCAATGGCGGTGATGCCCGCTGCGGAAGCTGGGATTTTTACCTGGATATTGGGCGCCAATTTATCGAAGCGTATCGCCTGCTCCACGATTGCATCCGAATTGCGGTAAAAAGTTGGATTGGTCTGTAGCGAAATTCTTCCCTTCCGGCCTTTTTCCCGCTCAAAAATCGGCATCAGCAAAGCTGCCGCTTTGACTCCCATCTCTTCGATCAATTTCCAGGCGACATCCACTTCGCTCCAGGCAGGATTTTCAGAAATAATCTGCAAAATCCTGATCTTCCATGCCGGCAACTCTTTCTTCAACACCGCCAGTACGATCGTGGGATTAGAAGTGGCTCCGACAGCCCCATTCGCGATGGCGTAGGCCAGCTCTTCTATTGAACACGAATCGTTCCAGTAGTCAGTCGCACCGATCCCCGCCGTTTGGAGTAGCGGACTGAGATGGTGAGTTGTGGCCATCGCATTCATCCTCAGAAATTTTGATTCGCGATTCGAACTACGCTGCCATCCATCGCGAGGAACAACTTAATCTATTCCGCTCACTTCACCAGCGGCAGGCGGCTGTCCTGCTCCGTCCACGACTTTCTCACCCACGCGTAATCCGGATCGTCCGAAGCAGCCATCGAGCGCGCCGAGCCCGCCAATACGTTCAGGTAATAAATGTTGTAGCCGTGCGCGGCCACCACCGGGTGGTATCCCTCGGGAATCAACACCAGCTCGCCGTCGCGCACCGTAATCGTCTCGTCCAGCCTCCCGTCGCGCGAGTATACCCGTTGGATCGCATAACCTTCCGGCCGGTCGACGCGGTAGTAGTAAATCTCTTCCAGGTCCACTTCCCCAGGCGGATTGTGCACATCGTGTTTATGCGGAGGATAGCTCGACCAGTTTCCACCGGGGGTGTAGACCTCCACAAGCAGCAAGCGGTGCGCAGGAAACTCCGGAGTCAGGATGTGATTGATTTGCCGGGTGGCATTGGCGCCCCCGCGAATTTCAATGCGAACATCCTGCGGAGAAATCAACGCCGGCCGATGACCGTCTTCCGCGCGGCAATAACAAAACGCCAGATCACAATCCGTTAGCGCCGTAACTGTGAATCGCGTATTCACCGGCAGGTACAACGCCCATGGCATGCCGCTGAACACGTTGGCGCGGCCGCCCACACTTTCCCAGTTTCCCACTGATGACTTCGCACTGAAGCGCCCGCCCAGCGCCACGATACCGAGTTCATTCGAATGCGTCGCGCCCTCATGAATCTCGCCCGCCTTAAGCCGCCGCACCTCGAACGTCAAATAATCGAATCCTGCCGGCTGCGAAGCGATTTCCATGACCGTGCCGGACCAGTTGGCATTCTTTTTTACAGGAATCAACAATTTCGTGGCCGAGTTCATCTGCGGTCCTTTCGGGGCGGCCCGCTGGATTCGCGAATAACCAGTTCTGCTGCCACAGTGATGGCTTGCGAGGGATTCTGCCCGCGCATCAACTGCAAAAGACTTTCCATCGCCAACAACCCCATCCGCCGTCTCGGTTGATGCACGGTCGTGAGCGGCGGGTCGGTATAGCGAGCAATAAACAAATCATCAAAGCCCACCACGGAAATATCCGCGGGCACGCGGATGCGGTGGGCATGCAAAACCCGCAGCACTCCCAGTGCGGTCATATCGTTGTAGCAAAAAATCGCCGTGGCCGGTTCGGCCACGCGCAGCAGCGACTCCGTAGCGGTCATCGCCGCTTCCGGTTTCCCGTCGCCGTGCACCACCAGTTCCGGAAAAAATGGCAGCGCCGCACCGTCAAGCGCCTGACGATAACCCGAAAATCGTTCAGTATCCGACTGGTGGCCAAACCGGTCGCCCAGGTAGGCAATCCGTCGATGACCCAGTTGAATCAGGTGATTGGTGGCTTCCCGGCTGCCTTGCACATTTTCAATCATCACCGAGTGCACGAATTCGCCGGGATGCTGGTTGTTCACCAGCACGATGGGAACACGCATCTCCGACAGCATCGGAATATATAGCGCGCCGACGCGCGAAGAGGTCACTACGATTCCGTCCACGCGTCTTTCGGAAAATGACTGCACAACTTGCCGTTCGCGATCCGCGTCGGCGTTGGAGTTGGCCAGAAACACCGAATATCCGTGCTGGTTGCAGCACTCTTCGATCCCGTCCACTACCTCACTTAAAAAGGGATCGGCAATGGAGGTCACCACCACGCCGATGGTTTTAGTTCTTTGGGTCACCAGGCCGCGCGCTACAGCGCTGACTCGATAGCCCGATTCACGCGCAATACGCTGAATTTTTTCCGCAGTACGGCGGCTGATCAGTGGGCTATTTTGCAAAGCCCGGGATACGGTAGAAAAGGAAACGTTAGCCTTCCGGGCAATATCCTTGATCGAGGTAGGGCGATGTACGGGGTTTGAAGCCATTGTTTGCACACGTTTGCAGAACGGAATTCATTACTGTAATTCCCGTCGTGCCGCCTGTCAATGCCGGTGACCGCTTCTAACCCGGCTCCAGATAACCGAGAAATTCCGGGTCACTACTCGTAAACTTTTGCCTTAGATCCGCCGCAATTTCCCATTGTCCGATGATCGGATACTCAAGCATGGCCAGTTGCGCAAGTGCCCACGATTTCTCAACCGCGGCGCGGATCGCGGTACGTTCGTAGGCCTTTACCGCCAGCACCAGTCCGCGCACCGATTCCGGCAACCGCCCGGTTGGCAACGGCGTAACTCCCGTCCGGCTGATCTCGCAGGGTACTTCCACTACATCGTCAGGGCCCAGGTCTTCAATGCTGCCGCGATTGCGGACG
>JBBRZT010000109.1:0-10939 GCA_038236395.1 Candidatus Acidiferrales bacterium | reverse complement strand
TTGCGGCACGGACGGCGGCGAAGAGTTTTTTGCGGCGTCGAGTATTAAACCGAGAAAACCAAAATTGGCGCACGCCGCTGCGCGAACTTCCGGCGAATGCTCGCCGATCCCGGCGGTGAAGACTAGGGCATCGATGCCGCCTAGGGCGGCGATCATTGCGCCGATGCCGGTTTGCAGGCGGTGCACGAAGATGTCGAAGGCCAGCCTGGCGCGCTCGTTTCCGCTTTTCATCGCGGCAACGATTTCTCTCATGTCGCCGGAGATGCCGGAGATTCCCAGCAGGCCGGATCTTTTGTTCAGCAAATCGTCGAGAGCCTGTCCGCTGAGATTGTTTTCGCGCATCAGGTAAGTGAGTATGCCGGGGTCGACTGAACCGGAGCGCGTGCCCATCATCAGGCCTTCCAGCGGAGTGAAGCCCATGGTGGTGTCGATGCTGCGGCCTTTTTGGATGGCGGCTAGCGAGCATCCATTTCCGAGATGGCAGGTGACGATTTTCAATGCTCGCAATTCCTTGTTGAGGAGCTGCGCAGTGCGTTCCGCGCAATATTGATGATTGATGCCGTGAAATCCGAAGCGCCGAATGCCCTGGGCGACCCAATCGTGAGGACCGGGATAAATGGCGGCCGCATCGGGCAATTCGCTGTGGAACGCGGTGTCAAAAACAGCCAGCTGCGGAATGTGGCAAAATTTCTTTTCGATGAGCTCGATGCCTTCCAGCTCGACGCGATTATGCAGCGGCGCAAAAACCGCCATGCGTTGAATGGCGGCTTTGACTTCGGCGGTAATGATGGCTGGTTGCGTATATTCGCGGCCTCCATTGACGATGCGATGGCCGGCCGCCGCGATTTCCGATTTTTCGGACACCGCGCGAACATCGCCGGAAGTCAACGCGTCGAGCAAACGCGCGGTGGCTTCTTCGCGCGTGCCGGCGGTCATTTCTTCCTTGCGTGTCGCTCCGGAAGAATTGCTGATCTCCAGCGCGGCGCGATCGCCGTGCCACTCTATTTTTCCTTCCCACAGGGGTGCGGGAGGCGACTGCGGTAACTCTGCGCCAAGCTCATACAGGCACGATTTCTGGCTGCTGGAGCCGGAATTAAGAACCAGGATTTTCACTCAGTAAGGCCATTTCCAGTCGCGGATTTCTGGAACGTCGTCTCCGTGCTCGCAAATATATTGTTTGTGATGCACCAGACGGTTGCGGATCATTTGTTTGAAGTGCGCATTTACCGGCTGCAATCTCGGCACGCGATCGGCAACGTCGGCGGCCAGATGAAAGCGATCCAGCTGGTTCAGAACGGTCATGTCGAAAGGAGTGGTGGTCGTGCCTTCTTCGCGATAGCCGTGCACGTGAAGGTTTGCGTGATTGGCGCGGCGGTAGGTTAAGCGATGAATCAACGCCGGATAACCGTGGTACGCGAAAATCACCGGTTTGTCGGTGGTGAACATGGAATCGAATTCGCGATCGGGCAGGCCGTGCGGATGCTCGCTGGGAGTTTGCAGCGTCATCAGGTCGACGACATTGACGACGCGAATTTTGATATCGGGAAAATTCTGGCGAAGCAAGTCGACGGCCGCCAGCGTTTCCAGAGTGGGCACGTCGCCCGCGCAAGCCATCACCACATCCGGCGCGCCGCCCTGGTCGTTTGAAGCCCAGGACCAGATTCCCACGCCCGCGGTGCAATGCTCGACGGCGGAGGTCATATCGAGCCACTGCAGGGCAGGCTGTTTGCCGGCCACGATCACGTTCACATAATTGCGGCTGCGCAAACAGTGATTGGCGACGGAGAGTAGCGTGTTCGCGTCGGGCGGCAAGTAAACGCGCACCACGTCGGCTTTTTTGTTGACCACGTGATCGATGAAGCCGGGATCCTGGTGCGTAAAGCCGTTGTGATCTTGGCGCCACACATGCGAGGTGAGCAGATAATTCAGCGAAGCGATGGGACGGCGCCACGGAATGTCGCGCGTGACCTTCAACCATTTGGCGTGCTGGTTGAACATGGAGTCCACAATATGGATGAACGCTTCGTAACAAGAGAAAAAACCGTGGCGCCCGGTGAGCAGATAGCCTTCCAGCCAGCCCTGGCACATGTGTTCGCTCAACATCTCGACGACGCGGCCGGTTTTCGAAAGATGCTCGTCGGTGGCCACCAGCGGCTCCATGAAAATCTTGTCGGTCTCCTCATACAAGGCGTCCAGGCGGTTCGAAGCGGTTTCGTCCGGGCCGAATACGCGAAAATTGCGCTCGTCCTCGTTTAGCTTCATAACGTCACGCAGCAATGTTCCCAGCACGCGCGTGGCTTCGGCCAACTCCGTCCCAGGCTTGGAAACTTTGACGGCGTAATCGCGAAAATCGGGCATGTTCAGGTCGCGCAGTAGCAGGCCGCCATTCGCGTGGGGATTGGCGCCCATTCTGCGCTCGCCTTTGGGAGCGAGTTCCGCAAACTCAGCATTAAACTTACCGCCCTCGTCGAACAGCTCTTCCGGTTTGTAACTTCTCATCCATTCTTCAAGGGTTTTCAGGTGCTCAGGGTGCCCATTGAAGTTTGTAACGGGCACCTGATGCGCGCGCCAGGTGCCTTCCACCGGTTTTCCATCCACCATTTTCGGGCCGGTCCAGCCTTTCAGCGTGCGCAAAACAATCATCGGCCAGCGCGGCATTGCGGCGGCCTGCCCGTTGGGGGCATTGGCCGCGCCGCGCGCGTCGGCCTGAATATCGCGAATTTCCTGCAGGATGGTGTCGAAAGTCTGGGCCATCAATTGATGCATGGCCTCGGGCTCGTGACCCTCGACGAAATACGGTTTGTAACCGTAGCCGGTGAATAATTGCGTCAGCGTTTCGTCATCGAGCCGCGCGAGCACCGTTGGATTGGCAATCTTGTAGCCGTTCAAATGTAAAATGGGCAACACCGCGCCGTCACGCGCGGGATTCAAGAATTTATTGGCATGCCAGCTGGTGGCCAACGGTCCGGTTTCCGCTTCGCCGTCGCCGACGACACAGCACACAAGCAAATTTGGATTATCGAACACCGCGCCATAAGCGTGGGCGAGCGAATAGCCCAATTCGCCGCCTTCATGAATCGAACCGGGCGTTTCGGGTGCGACATGGCTGGGAATTCCTCCCGGGAACGAAAACTGCTTGAACAGTTTCTGCATTCCGGCCGCGGTTTGCGGAATGCCGGAATAGATTTCGCTGTAGGTGCCTTCGAGATAAGTGTTGGCCACCATTCCCGGGCCGCCATGGCCCGGCCCCGCCACGTAGACCACATCGAGGTCATGTTTTTTTATCAGGCGATTCAGATGTACATAGATGAAATTCAAACCCGGCGTGGTGCCCCAATGGCCCAGCAGCCTGGGCTTGATGTGCTCGAGCTTCAGCGGTTCGCGCAATAAAGGGTTGGCATAGAGATAAATCTGACCTACGGAAAGATAATTTACGGCCCGCCAGTAGGCGTGAACTTTGCGCAGCTCTTCGGGCGACAGGGGTTGGCGGTTCTCGGTTGACTTGATCGATCCCGCGGTGGAAGTGGAAGCCATAAATTACCCCTCTCTATTCGATAGTATTCCTTTTGGGGCGCTGGCGGGTTACGCGGCCGTTACAGCGGCCACCCCGAAGTGTGATCAGCGTCACATCGTCGAACGTGAAGCATCTTCATAGGCGTAACGAATGACTCTTTCCCGTTTTGGCGGCGCGCTTTCAGATTTGCACACCATCCGGATCGGATGTAGTTTATCAGGTGAAAGCCGAGATAGCGTTCCCCGGGAGGGTGGTTTTGAAGCGTCGCGAGTTTCTACGCACGACCGGTATTGTGTCAGCCAGCCTGGCGTTTCCGGCGGCTAGTAAACTCTTCGCGCGGGGAAGGGCGATCGGAGACGTAACCGACGGCTGGCGCAGCTTCGAAGTGACCACCCGTGTTGAAGTGTTGAAATCGCCGGGGATCACGCGCATCTGGTTGCCCGCGGCGATCAGCGATTCCAATCCTTTTCAGAGGACGCTCTCGAACACGTTCACCGCCGAGGGCGGCAGCGCCAAACTTTTCGAAAGCAAGCCTGACGCCATTGGAATCATTGCCGCGGAATTTCCGGCCGGGGTGAGCCCGGTTCTGAATGTAACCAGCCGCGTGGCGACGAGGGATTACACCGTGGATTTTTCCGCTCATGGCAAGCCGGGAAAAGAAAATAAGACGGGGCTGGAGTATTTTCTGCAACCGTCGCGTTTTCTGCCAACCGACGGCATCGTGAAAAAAACTTCGGACGAAATTACCAAGGGCGCAAAAACTGACGTCGAGAAAGCGCGCGCTATCTACGAGTGGATCGTGATCAACACTTTCCGGAACCCCAAAACGCGCGGCTGTGGCAAAGGGGACATTCGCTTCATGCTGGAAACTGGCGACCTGAGCGGCAAGTGCGCCGATCTCAACGCTCTCTACGTCGGCCTGGCGCGCGCGGCCGGACTTCCCGCGCGCGATGTTTACGGCATCCGCGTCGCCAAATCCCAGTTGGGCTACAAGAGCCTGGGAGCATCGTCGGAAAAAGTGACCAAGTCGCAGCATTGCCGCGCCGAAGTGCACCTCGCAAAATACGGCTGGGTGCCGGTTGATCCCGCCGACGTGCGCAAGGTGGTGCTCGAAGAGCCACCCGGGAATCGTCCGATTGAAGATGAGATGGTCAGCAAGGCGCGCGCGCGGCTGTTCGGTTCGTGGGAGATGAACTGGATGGCTCACAACTTCGGTCATGATGTGGCGCTACCCGGTTCGAGCGGCGCACCGGTTGCGTTCTTCATGTACCCACAGGCGGAGACGGTCAACGGCCGAGTGGATTGCCTGGACCCCGACAACTTCAAGTATGAAATCACCTCGCGGGAAACGACGTAGCAAGACTATAAAATGAGCGCAGAGTGGCGCGGCAAGTGGGCGTTGATCATCGGGGCAAGCGCGGGAATTGGCGTGGCGCTGGCGCGCGAGCTGGCCGCCGGTGGCGCGAACCTGGTGTTGACCGCGCGGCGCCGCGAGCGTCTCGAGTCGTTGGCCCAGGAACTCGCGGACAAACACAAAATCAAAACAGCCGTTTTCGCAGCGGACCTTGCGGAACCGGATGCGCCGGAAAAAATTCACGCCTTTACCCGCGAACAAGGAATCGAAATCGAGCTGCTGATTAACAACGCCGGATTTGGCGCCTATGGAGAGCTGTCCTCGGTCGAAGTCAACAAATTGCTGGACATGGTGCAGGTCAATTGCAGCGCGGTGGTGCATTTAACACGGCTGTATCTGCCGGAAATGATGAAGCGGCGCAGCGGCGACGTGCTGATTCTGGCCTCCACGGCATCCTTCCAGGCCGTGCCTTACATTTCCACTTATGCGGCGACCAAGGCGTTCGATTTACTTTTCGCGGAAGGCCTGGCGGAAGAGATGAAGCCGTACGGGATACGTATTTGCGCGCTGTGCCCCGGGTCGACCGAATCGGAATTTCACGTGGTGGCGGGCCAGGAAAAATTCGCGCGCAAAGCGGAAACCGCGGAAAAAGTGGCGCGCACCGGGTTGAGAGCACTGGCCGCCGGAAAAAGCTACGTGATTTCAGGATTGGGAAATTATCTTGGCGCACAGGGCGAGCGCCTGGTGTCGCGGCGGATGGTCACGCGCATTGCCGGTGGAATGTTCAAACCGCGCAAGGATTGATCCCTGCAGTTTTTTTCACGACGTCTCGGATTATTCTCCTCTAAAAACGACTCCGCCCCTCCGCAGCAACTTGCGCTGCGAAAGGGCGTGCCGTCTTCAGGAGAGAAGCTCGTCAATAAACTTGCTAATTGTTGGTTACGGGTGCGGGAGCATCCGCCGGGCTCGGCCCGCCGTGATGACCCGGTCCACGCCGCCCGTGTCCGCCCATTCCGCCTTCTTTCACGGTGTAATCCGCTGGAACGGCAAACAGAGTTGCGGCCGGCGCGGCTTTTTGGATATTCGTCAACGAAAACGTGGTCGTTCCAAATCGCGGATCGGTGCGCGTGCTCTTCACCACCGTCTGCAGGTCCGGCGAATACCAGCGCTCGGAGACAACTTGAATCGCTTTGTCGTTGCCGATTTTTCCGGCGGCGATGGTGTGCGTTCTGCGAGTGCCCTCGGCATTCACGCCGTTGACCATCTGCGTGCCAAGAGATTCAGTTTTCAAAACTCCCGAGGCGATTTCCGCTTGCTCGCGAGCCTCCATCTTTTGATGAAACTCTTCCGCCTTGTCGGCATTCGCGCCCGCTCCGGTATGCGCATGGAAAGTCATTTTGTGCGCGATCTTCTTTTCGGGGTTTAGCATGTAGTGAGCGCCGGCCACCGGATCGCTGATGGAAATCATGTTGTGCCCGCCGCCTTCCGCTGCCAGAGGACCCGCACCGTTGAAACTGACCTCTCGCCGCGAGCGGCCTTCACTGTCACGATACAACGCGCCAGTCGAGGTGCGGTGAATCACCGTGCCATCCCCAAGGGTTTGCGTGGTTTCCGAATTCGACGTCGCGGAGAACGGCGCACCCTTCACCGCCTTGCCGCCATGCATGCCTTCGAAGCCCATCAGCTCCATGGGTCCGCCCATCGGCGGAGGAGGAGGACCGTCGGCGCCGGGCTCACCCTGCGCTCTCACGTTTCCCGCGCCCAAAGCCAGAGCGCCACCCAACACCAGGTACATCCAAGAATTGCGCATCATCTATTTCTCCTCTTCTCTCCCAGCCGCGATGGATTCGCCAACGCGGGAAACTTTTTGGCGCGCTTACTCCGGCAAGCGCACCGCTTGTGGCGAGCCATCGCTGGCCACCAGCAAATCAACTTGAATCCAGTCGCCGGCGCGCTCTTCGTTCACCGGCAAACCCAAAGCCGCCAGCGAGCCACGCTGCATGCTTACGCGCACGATCGCGGCGTCTTCGGTTTCTTGTGCGGAGCTGCCCGGCAATTGCGTGAAGTCGACGGTGTCGTTGTCCGCTAATAACATCTCGGAAGTGTCGTCGTTGGCCAACGCGCCACCAGATGCAACATCTGCGCCGTCGCCGACGGCTGCAAGGGACGAGCCTCCAGAATTCGCGATTGTGTGGTGCCGCGATTGTTGCCAATCCCACCAGCTCACCGCGCAGAACAGCAGCGCGGCCGCCGCTACCGCCCACACCGCAAATTTCACCGACTTGCGCTCCTTGCGAAACTGATGCTTCAGCCGGAATTGTTGCAGCAGCCGCGCTTCGACTCGCAGCGGCGCATTTAGGCCGGCGGTGTATTCACCGAGCGTGGACAGCTCGGATTTCGCTGCTTTCCAGGAGTCGCGCAGCGCAGCGCATTTTTCGCATACCAGCGCGTGGTCCGCCACTTGCCGGCGGCGATCTTCGCTCAACGACTGGTCGGACTGCAAATCCAGGCCCAGAACTTCGAATTCATCGCACTTCGTCGAATACGTCTCATTCATAGCCATACTCTTTCGTCGCTCCATCATCGAACCGACCGCCAACGGCGCGGTGCGTCGCGAAGCATTTCCAGCTTGGCCAGCAACAGGGCGCGGCCGCGATGTAGCCGCGAGCGGATCGTCCCGATGGGGCAATCGAGCATCAGCGCCGCTTCGTCGTAGCTCAATTCTTCCAGCTCGCACAGCACCACGGTTTCGCGAAACTCCACGGGCAGCTCCATCACCGCGGCTCGTACCTTTTCAAGGCGTTCGCGTTTTTCCGCCCACATCGCTGGCGTAAACGGATCCTGCAGCATCACGCCGCCACCAGTGCCGTCTTCATGGCGCTCGACGAGAGAAATTTCTCGCGGAAGCCGCTCGTGGTACTTCATCACCTTGTTTCGCGCGATACCGAAAAGATACGCCGACAGCGTGTTGCCCCGGTCGGCATCGAATTTTCCCGGCTCGCGAATCAACGTCATAAAAACATCCTGCACAATTTCTTCCGCGGCCCATGCGCTGCCGGTCATGCGCAACGCAAAGCGGTAAAGCGGCGCCTGACGCCTGCGATAGAGGACAGTGAAGGCTTCTTCATCGCCTTTGCCGGCCCGTTTGAGCAGGACGTCATCCCGCTCTTGCTCACCGTTCTTCATCTCGTGCGATCGAGCATTTTTCGCGTTGTCATGGGTATTTCCCGCGGGGGCGGTGAAAAGTTCCCGGGCAAGCAGAGGCTTGATTTCGGCGGACATAAGGCTAATCTTCTCAATCGATTAGACGGGTGGCGGGCGGGAACGGTTGCACGCCTGTCGTTTCCATTGGCCGCTCGATCAGCTACTGGAAGCCTGGTCCAAAAGCTCGATCACGTGGGCTACTTTTTGACTGGTGTTGTGAATTTGCGTTCCGGCACGCATCTGCAGCAGGCAGCCGGGGTTCGACGTAGCGATTACCTGAGCATGCGTGTCAGCGGCGTGACGCATTTTGTCGGCCAGCAATTCCAGCGACGCCGCAGTTTCGGTGACGTTGTAGACGCCCGCGGAACCGCAACAAATTTCGGTGTATGGCAATTCCACCAACTCGAGTCCCGGAATCGCACGCAGCAAGTTTCGCGGAGCTTCGCGAATTTTTTGTCCATGAAGCAGATGGCAGGAATCCTGATAGGTCACTCGCAGCGGCAGCGGCTTCAGCGAGGCGGAAAGGCCGAGGGCGGCAAGAAACTCGGTTGCGTCACGTGTCTTTTTTCCAAAAGCACAGGCTTGGGCGTAGTCGGGTTCGTCGGCAGTGAACAGGTGATCGTATTCTTTCAGCGTCGAACCGCAGCCGGCGGCGTTGGTGACAATGGCATCGACATCGTTCAGCAGGAATGCGCGCAGATTTTTGCGTGCCAGTTCGCGAGCCACATCGCGAACTCCGGCGTGAGCCGCCAACGCACCGCAGCAGAGTTGGCCGTCAGGGACCGATACTTCACACCCATTCGCGGTCAGCACGCGAATCGTCGCGGCGTTCAGTCCCGCGAAGGTGACGTTGGCGACGCAGCCGGCAAAAAAAGCGACACGCGCGCGGCGTGGACCAACCGCCGGATAGGTTTTGCCTAGAGCGCCGTAGAAAAATGAGCTATCGATGCGCGGAAGCAGGCGTTCGCGGTCGGCCAGACCAAACAGCTTCAAAATGCCGCTGGCGCGCGCGACGGACTGCAGTCCCGAGCGTTGATAGAAACGCAGCAGCCGCGCTACCGCGGCGATGCGACTCGGATGCGGAAGCAACTGACGATAGGCGATGTGCCGCGCCACGCGCGAAAGAATAGGCCGCCGATAGTCGCGCTCAATGCGAGCCCGGGCATACTCCACCAGCTTTCCGTACTCCACGCCGGAAGGGCATGCGGTTTCGCACGCGCGGCAATCCAGGCATTTGTCAATGTGCTCGACAAAAGACTCGGTGACCGGCACGTCGCCCAGCTCGATGTGAATCATTTGTCGAATCCGGCCGCGGGGAGAATCCGCCTCCAGGTTCCAGAGCCGGTAGGTGGGGCAGGCATTCAGGCAAAGCCCGCAATGAATGCAGCGCGCGTAGTCTTCGTAGATCGGCTGCAATCCGGGAATGGCGGTCGAGGTCATGCGCGCTTGCACCATGATAAGGCCCGTGCGCCGGCGAATTCAGGCAAAAACTGGAGGGCGCGTTTCGGATGGCAACTCTAGATTCCGGCCACAAATCGTCCCGGAGCGAAAATATTTTGCGGATCGAACGCGGTTTTGACGCGGCGCATCAGCTCGGCATCTTTTCTGGTGGGACTCCATACGTTCACGATGCGTTTCAACTCCGTTGGACAAAACAGAGTCGACGCTTGGCCGTTGTGCGATGCCGAATATTCAAGAACACCAGCAGCGATCTGAGCGAGCGCCGCTATGGATCCGTCGTCCAGCGTTTTTGGCTCCAGCGCAAAATAGAGCGGGCCGGGCAAATTTGCGAAGACCACGCATGGAATCGCCAATCGATCTGCGAGTTCGCGCAGGCGCTGGATATCTGCCGGGAATGCAGGCAGCATGTCAATTTTGAAAATTGTTGCGGCCGGACCTGACCAGCTTAGAAGGTCGAGGAGTTCTCGCAAAGCGCCGCCGAGCAATTCACCCGCATGCTGATCAAGTAGATTGTGGCTCTGCGCGCCAGACTGTTTCACGTATTCAACTAGGTCGGACGAGTAACGCCGCAGGACCGGCTCGGCACCTTCGAATCCAACACAAACGTGCCAGTGTCCCGGCGCGAACCACGAAAGCAGCAGCGAGTCGCGGTCTTCTTTGAATTCGGCAGCACGGTGTGCCGCTTCCGGCCCCAGAACTTGGAACGAACTGGGTGTAAGAGGCGATTTCGCGATGGCGCCCTGAAAGTTCACGACGGCTTCGATAGATGAAAATGAAGCGATCAGTTGGCCATAACCCGGAGGCGATGGAAAAGTGCGGAAATTCAGGCGGGTAATTACCGCCAACGTTCCCAGCGAGCCAATCATTAATTTATGCAGGTCGTATCCGGTGACGTTCTTAACCACCCGACCACCACTTTTCGTCAGAGCGCCTGCGCCGTTTACAAATTCAGCGCCGAGCAAGAAATCACGAGCCGAGCCATAGGAATAGCGCAGTACGGAGCCGATGCCGGAGGCGATCGTTCCGCCCGCCGTGCATTCTTCAAAGAAAGGAACAGCGAGGGGAACGAATTGATTGTCCTTAGCCAGAGTCTCCGCTAACTCTGCCAACCTGATCCCTGCATCGACACTGAGCGTGAGGTCGTCAGGATCGTAGTAGGCAATTTTGCTCAGGCCAGTCACATCCAGTGCGAAGTCGTAACGCCCCGGGGGCATGCCAATGCCCAGCTTTGTGCGATTGCCACAGGGAATCAGCGCGAGCTTCTCGCTTTTCGCGAATCGAACTATCTCAACGACTTCGTCCGCGGAGACAGGCTTGACCACTGCGGATGGAACCATTCCATCTACGGCATATTTTTCGCAGATTTCCGCGCTGCCGCTTACCCGCTCAGCGCCGGCGACGCTTTC
>JBBRZT010000108.1:0-10942 GCA_038236395.1 Candidatus Acidiferrales bacterium | reverse complement strand
GTTTCGGTGACGAACATTTCAGCGTAGGCGATTTGCCATAGCAGGAAATTGCTGACGCGCATTTCTCCGCTGGTGCGAATCAGGAGATCGGGGTCGGGCAGGCCGTCGGTGTAGAGGTGGCGAGCGAGTTGATCTTCGGTGATGCGCTCGACGCGACCGTTGGCGCCATTGGCTGAGCCATTGGCATCGCCATTCGCGTGGCCGTTGCCATTTCGTTGCGCGAGAATGGCGTTCATGGCGTCGACAATTTCGGCACGGCCGCCGTAATTCAGCGCGATGCACAGACACATGCCGCTGTTGGCAGCGGTGCGCTCGGTAGCCTCGCGAATGTCCTTTTGCACCGCGGGGGGAAGATCGCCGGTGCGGCCCAGAAAGCGCATGCGGATATTATTTTTCTGGATGAGCGGCATTTCCTTGCGGAGATATTCGCGCAGCAACTGCATCAGAAAATCGGTTTCGGCCTTGGGGCGGCTCCAATTCTCAACGGAAAAAGCGTAGAGAGTGAGCGCTTCAATGTGCAGGCGTGCACAGGTTTCGATGGTGCTGCGAGCCGTTTTAGTGCCGTAGCGGTGTCCGGCGACGCGCGGGAGATGGCGGCGCTGGGCCCAGCGGCCATTGCCGTCCATGATGACGGCGACGTGGCGCGGCAAGCGCGAGAGGTCGAGGTTTTTCAGCAGTTCGGATTCCTCGACGCTCATGGGTCCCATGCCCTGGGGCGCGGCGATGTGCGGCGAGACGTGGTGTTTGGCGTTCGACACGGAGAGCTTTGGCGGCCTGATGGCGATTTCCCTTTACCGCGCAAAGTTAACACACGCATCGTGGCGATGCAAACGATGTGTCGAAGTGGTAGTGTCCGAATGCGTCATCACGAGAAAGACGCTAGCCGCCCTTTAGAAATGATCTGTGGGCGCGGTCGATCAGCCAGTAGCGTTTATTGATCGGAGCCGACGAGCTGGACGGCGTCAATTTCGTTCCAGCCGGGGACGACGTTGGTAGCTAGCGTAATTTTGACGCGGTCGGCTTTATAGGCGGTTGTCGGAAATTTCACCATGAGGTAGTTGAGGTTGGTGGTGGGATCATTGCCGGCCCACACGGTGTGCGCGCCGCCCTGTTCATCGAAGACTTCCACTTTGATTACCGCGCCGGAGCCGCAGGACTCGCGCACGCGAACTTCTTCAACGTGGACGGGCTTCGGATATTTCAGATCGAGCCATTCGATTCCGGAGTCTTGCGTCTTGGTGGTCCAAGCGTGCCCATCGTCAGCGTAATGATCGACGTTGGGGGCTCCGGTAGCTTGATTGGCAGACCAGGAATCCTGGTTCTTGGCGTCGTTGTAGGTGGAGGATGCGGTGGCGGCGATGGCCCACTGCCCTTTTGGATCATTCTTGATTTCGTCCTGCTTTAAAGCCCACGCAGCGCCGGCAAGTTTCGCGGTGGTGTCCGCCGACGTGCCGCTGGTGTCTGCGGTGGAGGCGGCCGGAGGGGGCGTTGTGGCGGCGGGCGCGGTGGCTGCGGGGGGCGGAGCGGAAGACGTCGCGCTCATGCTGTTGGGGGTTTCTTTTTTGCAGCCGACGATTAGAAATGAGAACGCAGCGGTGAAGATGATTAATTTCGAATAAGTCTTCATTTCTTGACCTCCTGGAAATGATTCGGGCAATGATCGTGACGAAACATTCTGCGACGGCGGCATCGTACCGTTATCGGCGGGGTGGTGACAAGAATTTATCGCGGCCGGTCGTGGATTGTCGTCGAATGGCGCGAAGCGCTGGGGGCTCGAAGAGTTGAGGAAAGAAATCAAAAAACCCCATGTGCAACTGCGGCACATGGGGCACCCTGCGGAGAACTTCGCCAGAGAGTCATCCGCGGCGATCAAACTGCGGTGAACAACTCCGCAGCGACCTAGTCCCCGACGATTACCAGCAGGCGGACTCCGGGGTGGCGAGGATTGATGATGTAATACTCGCCGTCGACATCCTCGACGTAGACGTCGTCGTTGTAGTCCCAGTCGCCGGGCCATGGTTCGTTATAGACAAACCAATAGCCGCCGTAATTGAAGCGGCGATCATCGCGGCGTTCGACGTGGAAATGGTGTTCCCGGCCGAAGCTGGCGTGGTATTTCGCTTCAGGCACACGGCGGACGTTTGCATGCTCCTGGTGAGCGTTGCGATCGGTGTGCTGCTCGGTCTGTTTGGCGCGCTGTTGATCCTGAGAGCGATTATCGGGGTGCTGCGCGGCGTTGGGTGGGGGAGACTTGCGCTCTTCCTGTTGCTTGGCGCGATCCTTGTCCTGTTCCTGCCTGGCAGGTTCCGGTCTTGGTTTCTCGGAGGGCTTAGGCGCTTTCTTGGGTTCTTCATGCTTTCTTGGTTCTTCTTTGGGTTTGTCTTTATCCGGCTCTTGCCCGGCAAAGGCCGGCGCGCCGGCAAGAAGAAGCAAAAGAGTGGTGCCGATGAAAAGTTTCATGCTACCTCCGTTTGTCTCCGACTCACGGCGATGGATTCGGTGAGTGTGGTGAATATGGATGGCGGGATGGATAATTTTTAGCATGGCGGTGAGTAAGGCTCGATAGGGGAATCCGCTTAGGGAAATGGGGAAATAGCTGTACTGCCGTTTTGCCTGATTGAATGTGACGTTGCGCCCGTCACACTAGCTATGACGCGGGTGAGCCCGCGGACGTGAAAATGGCGCTGTAGGTTAGGAAGAGGGTGAGTGCGATCATGAAGATGGCGGTGATCCAGGCGATGACGTTGAAGGTGGTGGTGTTGACGTAGTCGCCCATGAGGTCGCGCCGGTTGACGAGTAGCAGGATGAAGATGACTACTACCGGGAGCCAGAAGCCGTTGCCTACCTGGGAGAAGATGAGAATTTTCCAGAGCGGGGCGTGGGGGAGGAGGACGACTCCCGCACCGACTACGATGAGGATGGTGTAGAGCCAGTAGAAAATTTTGGCGTCTTTGAATTTGTGGTCGATGCCGGCTTCAAAGCCGAGGCCTTCGCAGATGACGTGCGCGGTGGAGAGCGGAAGGATAGAGGCGGCGAAGAGCGAAGCGTTGAGCAAACCGAAAGCAAAGAGATAGCCGGCCCATTTGCCTGCGAGAGGGATCAGGGCGCGGGCGGCGTCTTTGGCTTCGGTGATGTCGCGCTGGCCGGTGGCGTAGAGGGTGGCGGCGGTGCAGACGATGATGAAGAAAACGATGACCATGCAACTGATGCTGCCGACGAGGACGTCGGCACGGGCCTTCGGGTATTGGCTAGGGCCGACTTTCTTCTCAACGTACCCCGCCTGGAGATAGAAAAACTGCCACGGCGCGATAGTGGTGCCGATCAGCCCAGTAAGCATAAGCAGATAATTGGAATTGAACTGGATGCTGGGGATGACCGTGGCCTTGGCGGCGAGGAACCAGTCGGGCTTGGCCATGACTGCGGAAACGATGTAGGTGACGTAGAAACCGCAGGCCACTAAGAAGATGACCTCCACCTGACGGTAGGTGCCTTTCAATACCAAAAACCAGACGATCAGTGCGGCGATGGGCACGGCGATGTATTTGCTGACGTGGAAAATTTCCATGGCGGCGGCAACGCCGGCGAATTCGGCGACGACGTTGGCAAGGTCGACGAGGAAGCCGGTGACCATGACGAAAAAGGTGGGGCGGAAGCCGAACTCTTCGCGGATTAAATCGGAGAGGCCTTTGCCGGTGATGACGCCCATGCGCGCGCACATTTCTTCGGTGACGTAGAGGGCGATGGTCATGGGGATGAGGGACCAGAGGAGCGCGTAGCCGTAGTGCGCACCGGCCTGGGTGTAGGTGGAGATGCCGCCGGCGTCGTTGTCGACGTTGGAGGTGATGAGGCCGGGGCCGACGACCGCGAGGAGAAGGGTGAGGCGGCGGCGCAGGCTACGGATGCGCTTCTGCAGGTCCGTGCCACCCTCGCGAATGGTGGCGAAGCGTTCGGAGATGGAGGTCCAGTCCATTTGGTGCTGGTAATTCCCTTTCGTGTTGCGTGCGCTTCAGGGGCTGAAGCCCCTTCTTTGCCCTTTGTAAACGCGGGGGCTGAAAGCCCCCGCCTCCTGAAGAAAGACCATATTGCTAACGGCTTTCGACCAGGCGCGAGACTACGTCGTCGACGGTGATTACGCCTATCGGGTGCTTCTCTTCGTCGATGACGGTGAGCGTGCGCAAATTGTATTTGTCGAAGAGCTCGAAGACTTCGTGGCCCTTGGCGTTGGGTTCGAGACTCAGGAGCGGCTCCATTTTGAGGCCGGACAGGGCCTGATAGGGCTCAGCGAGGAGCAGGCGTGAGATGGTGACGGTTCCGGCGAAATTTGCGGCGGCGTCAAAGAGGACAACGGTGTCGAGCTGATCGACATTCAAATCGTGCTCGCGCATCCAGTCGATTACTTCATCGCGGGTGGTGGATTCGCCGACGAAGACAAAGTCGGGATTCATCATGCCGCCCGCGGTGCTGGGATCGAATTCGAGGAGCTCGCGGACTTCGCGGGCTTCCTGGCCGGGCATTTCGTCGAGTACGTCATCGAAAGTTTGCTTGGGAAGATCGGCGAGGACGTCGGCGGCGGCGTCGGGAGCCATTTCTTCGAGAATGTCGGCGGCTTTGCCGGGATCGAGTTTTTCGACGATTTGAGTGGTGAGGCGCTCGTCGAGTTCGGCGAGGACGGCGCCGGCAGTTTCTTCATCGAGGGAGGCGATGATGCCCTGGCGCTCGGCGGCGGAAAGGTCTTCCATGATGGCGGCGAGATCGGCGGGGTGGAGATTTTCGAGTTTCTCGTGGGTAATGCGCAGTTTGACGCGGCGCAGCGGATCGGGCTCGACGAGATTGACGAACTCCCAGCGAATGGTGCTTTGCGGGAGGCCAGACTGCAGCCTGCGAATCATTCCGGGAGAAACGAAGCCTTGTAGGAGGCGGCGAACTGCGCCGGGCAGGCCGACGTCAACTTGCGTGAGGCGCAGTTCGGTGTTGCCGTTAGTGAGGTAGCCAACCAGGTCGACGTCGTTAACGCGCACGACTTTGCGGCCGCCGGTGTCGATGATTTGCTGGTCGAGTAAATCTTTTTGGACCGCGAGCCAGGATTCGTTGGGCTCATAGAGCGCGAGGGCTCGTTCGCTAACGCTGAGATGAATTTCGCCGACCGCGACGGACGCGACTTGGTCGTGGCGGGCTACCAGCGGAGGGAAATGGCCGCGAGCGAGGAGGAAATGGGAGACGCGATTGGGCTGGTCGGCGGGCTCGACAAAAAATTCGCGGACGCGGCCGACGTAATTGTTCTGGGCGTCGTAGGCTTTGGCGCCCATCAGTTCGGTGGCGTAAAGTTCCATGGCTTGATCCTCTTTGCTGCTACTACTTTCTCTACTGCGGTGTTGCGTGTTGCGGCGCTGCAACCGCCCGCGATAACAAAAAACCCGCGAACCTGGTAGCAGGCCGCGGGCAAGTTCCATCGAGAATGGACTTGCCTCTATCCGCGGGCAAACCTCTGACGCAGCGAATTTATTGCGACGCCCACTGCGACGGTACTAGCCGAAACAGGAGGTACACCTGCCTTAGCTACGAAGATCTGGTTATAGCGAAAAAATCTTCGTTTACGGCCCGCAGGGACGCCGCCAGGCTCAGGTTCGAGTTCGCCGCTTAAGTACATCGAGAGAGAATTTGCTCCGTACTGCTGACCGGGTGCTGCAAAACAGGGCAACGCGCGGGAAGATGAAGTTTCGAAAAAAACGCGCGCAATGCCTGGTGCAGTGATAAGCCGGAGAGGGCCGCAAGTCAAGCAAAGAATGCCGGTTGCGAATGAAAAGTCGCCAGAAAAATTAATTTTTAGAAGATTTTCATCGGGATTTAGGGGCGAAGAGCATATTCTGCGGCTGGACTCCTTTGCGTCGGCAGTCTTCCACGTAGAGGGACAGATAATTAGTGAGGATGTAGTTGCTTTTGGTGTAGCCGAGCTCTGTGGCGGCGCGGTCGATGGCGTGGGGCGGGCCTTCGAGTTCGACGAAGGTGCCTATGGGCGTTTCGTCCAGCTCGATGAGCAGGCCGCGAGCCCAGGATTTGGCGGAGGGAAGCTGGTAGGTGGTGCGGTATTTTTCGTAGCGGAACCAGCCGCGCATGCCGAGGCCTTCGAAGATTTTGATGAGATTGGCGGAATCGGAGACCTGGGCTTCGATTTCGTCGCGGACTTTGTGGGTCCGGGGGGAGGGATAGCGGTCGGTGTGAGCGGAGATTTGCTCTGGCGTGGGGCGCTTGAAGGTGAGGATCTGGCGCGTGGGCTTGGGAGTTGGCTGCTGCTGCTGCGAATTTTTGGATTTTCGCGGTTTTTTTGCTTTGGTCGATTTTTTGCCTTTTGCGGCCAGTGTTTCGGTACGGAGGCGGAGGAGCTGGCCATGCTTGGCCAGGCCACCGTCGGGCGTGTCGAAGATCAGGTTGTCTTCATGGACGCGTCCGAGGGCGGTGCCGATGGGTTTCGCGCCGAGGCGCTTGAGGATGCGCTGGAAGGCTTTCAGGTCGCGGATTTTGAGTTTGACTTCGGTTTCGTGCGGCATCGCATTCCATCCACTTTCCACAATTCGCGAGTAAGATGGTGCCAGTTCGAGTGAGACAAATCGAGTCTTATCTGACTGGAAATATACGGAACCGATGACCGAGGGGCATACATATGTCGATTAAAAGTGCAGCAGATCTGGCGGGAATGCGCGCGGCGGGGCTGGTCGTTCGGCGGACATTGGATGCGATGAAACGGGCGGTGCGGGCTGGGATCACAACCGCCGAGGTGGACGAAGTGGGGTCCCACGTCATTCGAGAGAACGGCGCCCAAGCTGCGCCAGCGCTGGTTTATGAATTTCCGGGAGTGAACCTGATCAGCGTGAACAACGAGGCGGTCCACGGGATTCCTGGGAAACGGATATTAGCAGAAGGCGACCTGGTGAAGCTGGACGTGACAGTGGAAAAGGATGGTTTCATGGCAGACGCCGCCGTGACCGTGGCCGTTGGAAAAGTTTCGGAAGAGAAGCGGCGACTGATGGGTTGTGCTGAGAGAGCTTTCGCGAAGGCGATGCTTGTGGCACGGGCCGGCGCACGAGTGAATGAGATCGGCCGGGTAATCGAAAGTGAAGTGCGAGGCAGCGGTTTTTTCGTAGTTCGCGAATTAGGCGGGCACGGAATCGGCCGGACGATTCATGAACAACCTAGCGTTCCGAACTATGCCGACCCTGCCGCAAAGGAAATTTTGACGGAGGGCTTAGTCATTACCGTAGAGCCGATCATCGCGGCAAGGTCAGGCAAGGTTTTTCTGGGGGCTGATGGGTGGACGGTACTCACGAAAGATCGCGGATACTCGGCGCACTACGAGCATACGATCGTGATTACCAAAGGCGAGCCGATTCTGTTGACAGCGGCTTGAAAACAACGGTCGAAGACAAACTTGACTGCGTTGCAGTTGCTTTCTACGGGTGTCGAGTTCCGTTAGTATAGCGGACGAAGCAAATCCAACTGGTTGAGAGCGCGGTGATGCCCTGATGGGGCGAACGGCGCCGGCGCGAAACCTAAACGAGACACATGAGCAGCGATTTCAAACCTGGGGCGGGATTTCATGAGGACGGCAGCGCGGTTGCAACCGTGGGTCCTCCGGAGCCGCCCGTAGCGCGGCGGGACGCTGTGACGGCGGAGCTGCATGGCGACCGGCGCGTGGATGACTACGCGTGGCTGAGGAACAAGGAGAGCGTGGAGGTTATCGGGCATCTGAACGCGGAAAATGCGTATGCGGATGCGGTACTGGCTCCAACGCTGGGGCTGCAGGAAAAACTTTACCGGGAGATGCTGGGGCGGATCTTGCAGACGGATTTGTCAGTGCCGTACCGGCTGAGAGGATACCGGTATTTCATGCACACGGAAGAAGGCAAGCAATATCCGATGCGTTTCCGACAGCGCGATGAGGAGGAAGCGGCGGAAGAGTTGCTGCTGGATTTGAACGCGCTGGCGGAGGGCCACTCGTTTCTAGGGATGGATGCGTTCGAGGTGAGCGATAACAACGAGTTGCTGGCGTACTCGACGGATACGACGGGATTCCGGCAGTACGCGATGCAGGTGAAGAATTTATCGAGTGGGAAGATTTTTGAGGAGCGATTTGAGCGGGTGACCAGCGTGGCTTGGGCGGCGGACAACCGCACGTTGTTTTTTACCGAGGAAGACGAGACCACCAAGCGGTCTTACCGCTTGTACCGGCACGCGCTGGAATCGGGGCAGGCGCCGGTTTTGCTGTATGAAGAAAAGGATGAGCGATTCCGGATTGCGGTGGAGCGGACGCGTAGCGGAAGTTTTATTTTGCTGACGATTGCCAGCCATACGGCGAGCGAGGTGCGTTTCCTGGCGGCGGGCGATGCAGAGGGCGAGTTTTCGCTGATCGATGCGCGCGGAGAGAACCACGAATATTATCTGGAGCATCATCCACAGAGTTCGGGTGGAGAGGGGGAAACACGCGGGGCGGATGGCGGAGTGTTTTACATCCGCACCAATTCTGGCGGGCGGACGTTTCGGTTGGTAGAGGCGCCGGTGAAGAGCCCGGGGCGGGGATCGTGGCGTGAAGTGATTGGCAACCGGCCGGGCGTGATGTTGAGCGGGGTGGATGCGTTTGGCGGGCACCTGGTGCTTTTCGAGCGCGAGGACGGGCTGCCTTATTCAAGAATTGTGGACCTCGATAATCGCGAAAACGGCGGCGGCGATAATCGCGAAATTGATTTGCTGCAGAGGTCACACCGCATTGAATTTTCTGAACCGGTTTACAACGCTTCACTGGGAACGAATCCCGAATTTGAAACTTCGAAGGTGCGGTTTCAGTACGAGTCGTTTGTGACGCCGCGCTCGGTGTTTGATTACGACGTACGCTCGCGCGAGCGCGTGCTGTTGAAGCAGCAGCCGGTGCTGGGGGGGTACGACGCGCAGAGATATGTGAGCGAGCGGATCCATGCCGTGGCGGCAGACGGGACGCGCATACCAATTTCGGTGGTGTACCGGCGCGACGCGTTTGCCGCGGAGCCGAAATGGCCGGCGGATGGCGAAGGCGGCGCGCCGCTGCTGCTATACGGTTACGGAAGTTACGGGATTTCCGTGCCGGTGACGTTCAGTTCGAATCGATTGAGTTTACTGGACCGGGGCGTGGTGTTTGCCATCGCGCACATTCGCGGGGGCGGCGAACTGGGCAAGCCGTGGCACGATGCCGGGCGCATGCGCGAAAAGATGAATACGTTTACGGATTTCATCGCGGCTGCGGAATTTCTGATCTCAAAACGATATACGTCGCCGGAAAAACTGATGATCGAAGGCGGCAGCGCGGGCGGACTGCTGATCGGTGCGGTGGTAAATATGCGGCCGTATTTATTTCACGCGGCGATTTCGCATGTGCCGTTTGTGGATGTGCTGAATACCATGCTGGACGCTTCCCTGCCGCTGACGGTGGGTGAGTATGAGGAGTGGGGGAATCCGCGGGCGGCGGAAGATTATTGGGCTATGCGCGCGTATTGCCCGTACACGAATGTGGCGCATCGGGCGTATCCGGCGATGCTGGTGAAAACGGGATTGAACGACAGCCAGGTGATGTATTGGGAGCCTGCGAAGTATGTGGCCAAACTGCGCGCGAAGAAAACCGATACCAATCCGCTGCTTTTCAAGGTGAATATGGGCGCGGGACACGGCGGAGCTTCGGGGCGCTACGATTATCTGCGGGAGATTGCCCTGGATTACGCGTTTGTACTGACGCAATCGGGAATCCGGGAGTGAGCGGCGGACCGGCAAATTCGAAGAGAACATGAGCGAAGCGACTACACCGCTCATGCAGCAATACCAGGGGATCAAGGCGCGTTATCCGCACGCGCTGCTGCTCTTCCGGCTGGGCGATTTCTACGAGTTGTTCTACGAAGACGCGATCATCGCGGCGCGCGAACTGCAAATCACACTGACATCCAGGAACCGGGAAAAAGGGCAGCCCATTCCCATGTGCGGCGTGCCATATCACGCGGCGGACGGGTATATCGCGCGGCTGATTCGCGCAGGATTCAAAATTGCGATTTGCGACCAGATGGAGCTGCCGGGGCCGGGCAAGAAAATTGTGCGGCGCGAAGTGGTGCGGGTCATTACGCCGGGAACGGCTACCGAAGGCGCGGTGCTGGAAGCGCGGGAAAATAATTTTCTGGCGGCGGTGGCGAAGGATGCAGCGGGGACTACGCTGGGAATGGCGTATGTGGATCTCTCTACCGGCGAATTTCAGGCCACGGAGTTCAGCGGGGCGGGGGCGGTGGAGGCGCTGCGGGATGAACTGCAATTATTGAGGCCGCGGGAGACTTTGCTGCCGCGACCGCAACAACTGTTTGAGACGGCTAAGGCTTCCCTGCTGGAGGGCACGGGCGGCGTGGAATCACGCGTGGACGACTGGATTTTCCAGCATGACTACGCGGAGCGAATTTTGCGCGAGCAGTTTGGCGTGGCGGAGCTGACCGGTTTCGGACTGGACGGGCATCCGCAATCACTGGCCGCTGCGGGCGCAATCATTCATTACCTGCGGGAAAATGCGGCGCGCGGCGAGGACGGGCACAGCCAGGAGGCACTGCGGCATTTGGACGGGGTGCGCTACTACGAGCAGCACAATGCGATGGCGCTCGATCCGGTTTCGGTGCGCAACCTGGAATTGATCAATCCGATTTTTACGGACGATAGCGCACGCGTCGGGCCGACGACTTTGATTGCGGCGCTGGACGCGACGGTGACAGGGATGGGCGCGCGGCAGCTGCGTTCTTGGATGATGCGGCCGCTGATTGATGCTGCGGCGATCGAGGCGCGGCTGAATGCGGTGGCGCACCTGGTGCAGCAGACGGTGGTGCGGGGCGAAGTTCGCAAAGAGCTGAAAGGGATTCTGGACCTGGAGCGGATTACGAGCCGGATTACGCTGGGG
>JBBRZT010000107.1:0-10998 GCA_038236395.1 Candidatus Acidiferrales bacterium | reverse complement strand
GCGACAGCGGTGGCAATTTCCCAGCGGAAAAATTCCTGGCCGAGGTTGTAGATATTGTCGACAGTGATGCGCACTATGGGATGGCCGGCGGCTTCGAGCGCGTCGATGGCGGAATCTTGGGATTTGTTGGGCGCGGTTTCGAGGCGCAAATAGGCGAAGACGCGGTCGTTGCCGTAGGTGTCGGGTTTGGCGAGCGGTTCGCGATCGACGGGGATGATGCCTTTGCCGAGCTTGCCGGTGGACTCGGCGATCAATTGCTCGAGCCAGGCGCCGAGATCGGAAACTCCCGGGGAGGCGGCGATGGTCATCTTATCGCGGCCGAGATGAGCGGCCACGCCCATAATCAAGCCCAGAAGAACGCCGGGATTGGCGTCGGCGGGAGAAGCAGCGCCGCAGGCCTTCACCATTTCCGCGGTGTTGGTGAGGAATTTGGAAACGTCGATGCCCATGATGGCGGCGGGAACCATGCCGAAATTGGAGAGTGCGGAGTAGCGGCCGCCGATGCTGGGGACGCCGGCAAAAATTTTGCGGAATTTATCGCGCTCGGCGACTTCCTGCATTTTGGAGCCGGGATCGGTGATGGCGATGAAGCGATTGCCGACTTCCGCTTCGCCCACTTTTTCCTTTATCCGCTCGAAGAAATATTGCTTATAGATGTTGGGCTCGAGGGTGCTGCCGGATTTGCTGGAGACGATGCAGACGGTGCTGGAGAGATCGACTTTGGCTTCGAGGGCTTTTATTTGCGCGGGATCGGTAGAGTCGAGGACGTGCAGCTCCGGGTAGCCTTCGATTTTGCCGAAAGTCATGCGCAAGACTTCGGGGCACAGGCTGGAGCCGCCCATGCCGAGCAGTAGAACATCCTTGAAGGCGGCCTTTTTTATGTCGGCGGCAATTTCCTGCAAAGCGGAAATGTGGGCGAGCTGTTCTTGGGTGATCCCCAGCCAGCCGAGCCATTTGCTTTCATCGGTGCCGGTCCACAGCGAGGCGTCGCATTGCCAGAGGCGGCGGACTTTGTCGTTCTTTTTCCAATCGTCGCGCGCGGCTGCGAACGGGGCCGAAAAGGAATCCGGCAGTTTGTAGGCCTGCCGATTCAGGCTCACGCGCGCACGCCAGCGGATTTACCGGTGGCCTCCAAGAGCTCGGTGAAAGCGTCGGAGAAAAGTTTGATGCCGTCGACGAGGAGCTTGCCGGTGATTTCCTTCATGGAGATGCCGGCCTTTTCGAGATCGCTCATGGTCTTGATGGCCTGGTCGACATTTTCGATGAGGCTGGCGCGCAGCTTGCCGTGATCGCGGAAAGCGTCGAAGGTGGCCGGCGGAATGGTGTCGACGGTGTCGGCGCCGATGAGCTCTTCGACGTAGATGACGTCGCGGTAGGCCTTATTTTTTGTGCTGGTGCTGGCCCACAACAGGCGCTGCGTTTGCGCGCCTTTGGCGGCGAGGGCTTTCCATCGCGGGCTACTGAAAAGCTCCTGATATTTTTTGTAGGTGACTTTGGCGTTGGCGATGGCGACTTTACCTTTGAGGCTCTCGAGCAGCTCTTTTTGCGCGGGGTCGGAGGTGGTTTTCAGTTTTTCGTCGATCAGGCTGTCGGCCAGGGTGTCAATGCGGCTGACGAAAAAGCTGGCGACGCTGGCGATATGGCTGATGTCCTGGCCCTTGGCGGCGCGCGCTTCGAGGGCCGCGATGAACGCTTCGGCAACCTGTTCGTAGGCGGATTGCGCGAAGAGCAAAGTGATATTGATGTTGATGCCTTCTTCGAGAAGCTGGCGAATGGCGGGAACGCATTCCTTGGTGCCTGGAACTTTAATCATGACGTTGGGACGATTGACCGTTTTCCAGAGGCGGCGAGCTTCGTCGATGGTTTTGTCGCGTTCGAGAGCGAGGGTGGGGGAAACTTCGAGGCTGACATAGCCGTCGCGGGTTTTTGTTTCGTCGTAGACCGGCTTGAAGATGTCGGTGGCGTCCTGAATATCGCGCACGGCGATTTTTTCGTAGACCTGGGTGGCGTTGAGCTTTTTGGAGTCCGGCGACTCCAGAATGTCGGAATAGTCTTTGCTGGTGGAGATGGCCTTGGCGAAAATCGAGGGGTTAGAGGTCATGCCCCGCAGGCCGTCGTTGTGGATCAACTTTTGCAGCTCGCCGCCGGTCAGCAGGTCGCGGCGGACATAGTCCATCCAGGGCGACTGGCCAAAATCGAGCAGACCCTTCAACGGGTTTTTGGCGCTCTTGCCTGCTTCGGGTTCGGTAACTTTCACTGATGTGCTCATTGCAGTTCTCCTTATTCTGTTTCAACTCTTATTGTACGCCTGAGGTGCGCGGCGCGTTGCACCGGCGAATTACTTGAGAGCAGCGCTCGCGCTTGGTGCGAAGTGGGCTTCCATGGCTCTAATTTTGTTCAAACGGCGGACGTGGCGGTCTTCGTTGGTGAATCTGGCGCCGAGGAAAGCTTTGACGAGATCTTCGGCGAGTTTGACGCCGATGATGCGCGAGCCGAGGACCAGAACGTTCATGTCGTCGTGCTCGACGCCTTGATGGGCGGAGTACGTATCGTGACAAACGGCGGCGCGTATGCCCATTAGCTTATTGGCGGCCACGCTGGCGCCCACGCCGCTGCCGCAGATCAGCACACCGCGGTCGGCTTTTTTGTCGAGCACGGCGCGGCCGACGGCTTCGGCGAAGTCGGGATAATCGGAGGGATTTTCGTTGAACGCGCCGACGTCGAGAACTTCCTGGCCGAGCGAGCGCAACAGGTCGCCCATGGCGACTTTCAGCTGGAAACCGGCGTGATCAGAACCGATGACAATTTTCATGGGCGCTCACTTTCCCAGGACTTCTTTTACGGTTGCGACAACTTTGCCGGGCTCAAATCCGAATTTCTTCTGCAATTCTTTCAGCGGTGCGGAGGCTCCAAAAGTGTGCATACCGATGATCTTGCCTTTGGAGCCCACGTAGCGATCCCAGCCGAGTGTGGAGGCTTGTTCGACGGAGACGCGCGCGGTGACTTCGGGTGGTAGGACGCTGTCGCGATATTCGCGCGATTGATGTTCGAAGATATCCCACGAGGGCATGCTGACCACGCGGACTTTGAGGCCCTGGGCGGTGAGGGTTTCGTAGGCAGAGAGGCACAGGGAAACCTCGCTGCCGGTGCCCATGAGAATCGCTTCGGGCTTGCCGCCGGGTGCGTCGGCGAGGATGTATGCGCCTTTGGCGACGCCGGAGGCCGCGGCGTATTTGGTGCGGTCGATGGTGGGCAGCGCCTGGCGAGTGAGCACCAGCACGGCGGGTTCTTTTCTAAGTTGCATTATGACGCGCCAGGCTTCGACAACTTCATTGGCGTCGGCCGGGCGAATTACGGAAAGGCCCGGAACGGCGCGCAGGGAGATGAGTTGCTCGATGGGTTGATGAGTGGGGCCGTCTTCGCCGACGCCGATGGAATCGTGGGTGAAAATGTAGATGACCGGCAGCTCCATGATGGCGCTGAGGCGGATGGCCGGCTTGCAGTAATCGGTAAAAATAAAAAAAGTGGAGGCGAAGGGGCGGATTTTGCAGAGTGACATTCCGTTGGCGCACGCGGCCATGGCGTGTTCGCGGATACCGAAATGCATGTTGCGGCCGCCGCGGGTAGCGGCTTCGAATTCGCCTGCGCCTTCGAAGGTCAGGCGCGTTTTGGTGGAGGGATAGAGGTCGGCGGCTCCGCCCATGAGCCAGGGAACATTCTGGGCGAGGATGTTGATGATCTTGCCGGAGGAATCGCGGGTGGCGATGCCTTTGGGGTCGGCGGGGAAAGTTGGGAGGTCCTTGTCCCAGCCATCGGGGAGCAGGCGGAAAAGCATTTTGTGCAGGTCGCCGGCTAATTGCGGGAATTCGGTTTTGTAGGTCTCGAATTGTTTTGTCCAGGCGTTGCGCAAATCGCCGCCGCGTTTGCCGATTCCGTTTTTGAATTGATCGTAGACGCCGTCGGGAACGAGGAATTTTTCGTCGGGCCAGCCGTAGAATTTTTTGGTGAGCGCGACTTCTTCCGCGCCGAGGGCTTCGCCGTGAGCTTCCTTGGTGTCCTGGCGATGGGGCGAGCCGTATCCGATGTGGCTGTCGACGATGATGAGCGTGGGCTTATCGGTGGTCTGGCGGAAAACGTCGAGAGCTTTCGAAAGCGCGACGGTGTCGTTGGCGTCGGTGACGTGCTCGACGTTCCAGCCGTAGCCTTTGAAGCGAGTGCCAACGTCTTCGCTGAAGGCCAGGCTGGTATTGCCTTCGATGGTGATGTGGTTGTTGTCGTAGATCCAGCAGAGATTGGAAAGCTTGTGATGCCCGGCGAGGGAGGCGGCTTCGCCGGAGATTCCTTCCATCATGTCGCCGTCGCCGCAGATGGCGTAAACGTCGTAGTCGAAAATTTCGAAGCGCGGCTTATTGAAATAGGAAGCCAGCCACCATCGGGCCATGGCCATGCCCACGCTGGTAGCTACTCCCTGACCGAGCGGGCCGGTAGTGGTTTCCACGCCGCTGGTCAGGCGATATTCGGGATGGCCGGGAGTCTTACTATCAATCTGGCGAAATTTCTTGAGGTCGTCGAGAGTGAGCGCCACTGCGCCGGGCATCTGGTAATCCGAATTGACGGCTTTCACGCGCGCGAGATGCAAAAGGGAATACAGCAGCATGGAGGCGTGGCCGTTGGAGAGAACGAAGCGGTCGCGGTTGGGCCAGATGGGATCGTTGGGATCGTAGCGCAGATATTGTTGCCACAGCGTGTAGCCCACCGGCGCGAGGGCCATGGGCGTGCCGGGATGTCCGGAATTGGCGGCTTGCACCGCGTCCATCGATAAGGTGCGGATGGTGTTGATGCTCAGCTTGTCGAGGTTAGGCTCGCTCACTCCGTCTCCCGTGGCGGGTTTAGACAGCCCGCAGTCTTGGCGCAAATTATTGGATGCACCGGCTCAAGAGTTGACTGCGGGATTCTACGACAAAACAGAGTTACAGATGGGTGACAAAAATTTTTGGGCGCAGGAGGGCCTGTGGAGAATCATTTCCTAAGTAATTTTGGCCCTGGGAATTTAGCGAATTCTAATGGGTGGTGGCGGAGCTCGCTGCCACCGGCTCGACGGATTCCTGAATGGTAAGCATGTCGGTGCGGGTCTTGTCCCACTCGCGGAGCATGAGTCCGTTGGCGGTGAAATAGCGGCGGATCTTGATGGAGTCCCAGCGCAAAACTTCTTCGAGCACGGGAACGAGGACGCTCATGGTGTTGTCGCTGAGCACAGTGCGGCGCGCCACGCGGGTGATGAATTTGGCTTCCGAGACGGCGATGGTCAAACCATCGTGCTGGTTCACATGCATCATGACGGGAAGATCGGAGCTGCCGTCGCCCATGTAGATGATGTTGTCGTGGCTGATGCCCAGGGAGGCGCGGATTTCTTCGAGGACAGTGATTTTGCCCCAGCCTGCCGTCGCGCGAATGATGGAATCGACTTCACCGGTGGCTTCGTTGTAGCGGAAGCGGGTGCCGAAGATGCGGTCGGCGGGGACGATGCCTTCGAGCGCGGACTGGATGATTTCCTGCGGAGCCGCGGAGATTACGTTGAAATTGAAATCGTAGCCGTCGGCCAGGGAGTCGAGCGAGCGCGCGAACAGTGCGACATTGTGCTTCAGGCGGATGCGCTTGCCGGTCTCGACCAGGTGCTCACGGCGCACATGCCGGAATTCGGGATCGTGGAGGATGAGATAGCTGAGCTCGGCGCCCTGCTGGACGAGGTTCATGTTGGAGAGGCCGGCAACCTTGTCATGGAAGCCGCCAAAGCCGATGAGGTCGCTCAGGACGACGCCTGAGTCGTTGAAACTAAGGGTTTGGTCGAAATCGCTGGCTAATAGATACCGTTTGAGCATGTTCTAGTACTCCTTCTTGCCTGGCCGAGTGCTACTGGGCTGGCCCCGATGTATCAAGAATATCGTCATTCTATCGGGGGCCGTCACGAATAATTCTGATAGGTGCTATGCACAAAAAGAGTGAATATCCGGTTAACAATAGATTAGATGCTGCGAGAGGGTAAACGGCACATAGTAAAGGGGATGGCGCAGTTTTGGCAGCCTAATGGACGCAAAACCAGCGCCATGTTTCAGATACGCGGGGGTGAAATTAAGGCGAAGGGCGGAAATTTGCACTTGACCAGGGCGATAGCCATCTGCGGAGGAGGGCTGACCAAGGTGAGGGCATGGCGGTCTCAGCGTGAGAATTGTGGTTTTCCACGGGGTGGTCGGTGACTGCATAAGGGGCGCCGGTGCGGCTGTGGAGGTAGAGGGAGCGGATTTCGGCGTTGTTGAGCGGGCGAGCGCCGCGGCGGCCGAAGACGGCGAGTTGGTTACCGGATTCGTCGACGGCGCGGTCACGGTCGATGCCTTTGGAGATGGCCAGGGCGGGGCTGCGAGTGTGGGCGGTGGCGATGAGTTTGGGAACGGGGCGCGGGCTGAAGCCGGAGAAATGCGCGGGGTCGTCCCAGGGGGAGACGATCTCGAGAACGCGAAGACCGTTTTTGCCGTCGGCGACAAAAGCGAAGGCGCTGGCGGCGACCATGCCGATTTTTACATCGTTCACGTCGTTCAGTTGGCCCGCGGCGCTGAAGAGTTGATCGAGTTTGGGAGCATCGGGCTTTTCAACGTCGATGATGGCGACACCTTGTTTTCCGGCGGAGACGTAAGCGTAGGTGCGGGCGATGTAGATATTGCGCGCGTCGGGTAACGGGACGAGCGCGTTTGCTACGGGTTTGGGTTGAGCGAGATCGGTGACATCCAAAACTTTCAGTCCCTGGCGGTCGACGACGAAGGCGTAGCGGAATTGCACCGCGATTCCCGCGGGAGCGTCGAGAACCGGCGCGCCGATTGTGGCGGTGACGCGCGGCGCCAGCGGATTATTCAGATCGACGACGACCAGAGATTTGTCGGTGAGGATGTAAGCGAAAGTTCCCGCGATAGTGATGCGCTTCGCTCCGGTGAGGACGCCGCCCGGATTGAAAGCGCCGGCGCGTTGAAGAAAATTATTTGCGGGATTGCCGTCGAGCAAAGTGCCGACGCCGGGACTTTTGGCGTGGAGATCGGGATTGCCGACGATAACCAGGCCTTCTTCTTTGTCGGCGACGTAGAGAAATCCGTAGAGCAGGTGAATGCTTTGTTCTTCGTTTTCCGGCAGACGGGTGCGGAGTGGATCGATGGCCAGCGTGGACGGAGAAGCGACGGCGAGAGCGTTTTTCGTGGGGACGTAAAAACGCTGGCCGATGGGCGAAACGGGAGAAGTGACCACGCGTTCCGAAAAGCCTTTGTTGTCGATGTTGGCGATGTCGTAGACGCGAAGGCCGCCGGGTCCATTGGCGGCGTAGGCGTATTCGCCGCGTGCCTGGATATCGAGAATGTTGCCGGGGTGATCGGCGATGGCCGAAAGCCGGCGATGGCGGGCGACGAATTTTTTGAAATTGTCGGGATAGGCGATGCGCTGGAGGTCGCTGCCAAAGATGGCTTCGGGTTCGTCGTGTTCGGCGACGGCGATGGCTTCGAGTCCGCCCTTGCCGGTGGCGACGTAAACGTAGCGACCCATGAAATTCATGAAGTTGGTGCCTTGCAGCAGGAGCTGGGCCATCCAGGCGTTGTTGTCGTTGGCGGCGGAGACATGGCAGTCGCTGCACTGTTTGGTTTCTTTGCCGCGCACGGTGTGCGGAACGAAAGTGCTGTAGGCCTGGCCGGAAAAACCTTCGGTGGAAACGGTTTGCTGCGTGTAGTAGAGCCACTCGCGGTTGGCGTTTTGCGAGCTGACCAGCACGGCGCAACTGGAACGCGCGGGAGCGATGCGATGGCCAGTGACGGTGCCATCGACGCCGAGCATGTAGATGTCGTCACGCAAAACCTGAAAGTTGTAGCTGGTGTAATTGCGGGTGAGTAGCCCTTCGTTGTGCAGCATGGGGCGGCGGGCGTTGGCGGTCATCTGCAGATGGCAGCCGAAGCACGTGGGCGTCCAGGAAGTGTGGCAGGAGTAGCAGGTCATGCTGCTGTTGCCGTGAGCGAGATGGGTGTCGTCCTGGGGCATGGCTGAATCGACGTCGCCGTCTTTGGTGATGAGCTTGGCGCGGAGCGATTTTTCGCTGAAGTGAATGTTGCCGGGAGTTACGGTGTCGGCGGTCTGCACGATTTCCCATTGAGTGTGCTCGTCGGACATGGAGCGCTGAATGAGCGCGCCGGCTTGCCATTCGAAGCGGCGAAGCCCCCAGGGAGTGCGGAGGGAATCGAGATGGCGGCCGCGGTCGATGACGCGCTGGCCGTTGACGATGGAAAATGTTTCGGGCGCGGCGGGGCCGGAAGTGACCAGGGTGGCTTTCTGGCGAATGGTGCCGTGGCAATCGATGCAATCGATTTCGACGGCGGCGCGGGGTTCGCCGTAAATTTTGCCGTTGCCATGATTGTCCTGCGCAAAATGGCAATCGGCGCACTGCATGCCTTTTTCGAGATGGATGTCGGCGAGGTGGACCGCTTTCGAAAAGCGATTGGGATCTTCGAAGGCGATGGGATTGCCGTCTTTGTCGAGCCAATTACCTTTGCGGTCGTGATTGAAGACGGCTCGGAAGACCCAGCCGTGGCCGTGAAAGTCGGCGAACTGGGTGGTTTTTAGTTTGGAATTGAATTCCGGGCTGCCGACCTGGTCGAGAAATTTATTGTCGCTCCACAAGCCGCGCGCGGCGGCGGCTTCGGGATTGCGCTGGAGGGATTGATAGCGCTGCTCTTCGGTGAGATTGCGTTGTGCGGGCGGATACATTTTGTCGCCGTCGATTTCGTTGTCCCACCAGGTGAGGCCGAAGTAGGTAGTGACCATGTTGGTGCCGGGGTGGAGATGGCAAATCATGCATTGGCTGGAGGGAATGGAGCGGGTGAAAGCGTGCTTGATGGGATGGCCGGATTCTGTTTTGGAAATGGTTGGATCCGTGGAGGCGCTGAGGCCGGAGTGGCCGAATTGCGCGTAGGAGCCGGAGTGAGCGGGATCGCGGTCATTGGCGTAAATCACGTGGCAGGAGGAGCAGCCGCTGGAACGATAGTCGCCGGGATGATCGTTGGTGCCAGGCAGGAACATGACGGGATCAAGGAGTCGCGTTTTTTGCAGGCCGAGGAATACGGGATCGGTGCGCAGTTCGGTGCCGAAGCCGCGGTCGCTGAGCTTGTCGTCGGGCTTGCCGGGATTTTCTTCCAGCCCGGGATTGCCGATTTCACTTTTTTTTGCGCCGCCGCGTTCGAATACGCGGAGGACGTTGCCGGGCTGCGAAATTTCCCAGCGGTAGAGCGGCTCGAGCTCCGGCAGGACGCCGCGCGTGCGGGTTTCTTCGGGCGTTGGCGTCGGAGAAGTTTTTATCGATTGCGGCTTGCCGTCGCGGTCGTAGCTTTCGCCGAAGCGGGTATTTTTGCCCTGGTAAGAGCCGTTGTTGTAGAGCGCGGCGCCCCAGAGCATGCCGGAGTGGGTCATCATGCTGGTGGAAACGGCGCGGGTTTCGCTGGCGTGGCATCCGGCGCTGCCGCAGGTTTCAGGCGCGACACGCAAATCGCCGGGATTCACAAATTTTATGTACTCGTAGGATTCGGCGAGCCATTGGGTGAAAGCGCGCTCGGGAATTGCGGAACGATTTCTGAATGCGGAATTTTTGGGGTGCACGTGGGCTTTTTGTTTGGCGGCGAGGTAATCGGGGGAAGTCACGGCGCTGCCGGCCGGCGCGCTGGCCGTGGAGTCGCCGCCGTGGCAGTCGGTGCAGGCGAGTTGAACGGTTTTTGTGGGATGCATGGTGGGCTCGTCGGTGGCGGTGTGGCAGGAAATGCAGCCTGCGGATTTGCGTTGGACTTCTCCCAGAGACTGGCCGCGCAGAGGGGAAGTGGCGGGCGGATCCTGCAGCGCGGCGGCTGCGGTGCGCGAATGGACGGCGGGCAACATCAGAAGCGCTGCGGCGCACAGGGCCGCGAGCGAGAAAATACCGGCGCGGCCCTTTTGCTGTGAGAGAACTCGCGCGAAAGAGACCGCGAATCTGCGAGCGCCGGACGTGAAGTACTTTTTCAAAATGTAAATTTCACCAATCCGAATAATGAGAACAGCGTTCTGCCGGTGTAGATGTCTTTGAAGCCCTGGCCGGGCTGCAAGGCCGAAGCGCCTCCGGTAAGAATAATATTTTCAGAGAGCGGCGGGCGGTATTGGACGCCGATACCCAGGTCCGTGCCAATGGTGTGGCGTATGGGAGACTGGAAGAGGAGGTCTTCGAGAGGCTCGGTGCGTTGGAATCGCAAGAAATTGAGATTGGCGAAACCTTTGAGCTTGGGAGTGATGTCGAAGTCAGCGCCCGCATTGGCGAGGAAAATTCCGGGGTTCACGAAATTGGACTGGCCCTCTTCCTTGTTGGAGCGCAGCGCGGGAATGAGGCTGCCCGGCGAAGTGAGTAGAACGCCGGAGCCGGTGAGGCGGATAGCTTCGCGATTCCAGAAGCTGAACATGCCGCCAGCAAAATTGGGAAGCTCCACTATGGAATCGAATCCGCGAGCGCGGCCATCGCGGGGATTGGCGTCGCCGGAAGTATAAAAAGTGGAAACGCGATAACGGATCCAATCGCGGTCGTAAGAAAGTTCGACCGCAGCCATCTGGGCGTTGACGGTGACGGGGTGCCCGGCGATGGGATTGAAAGTGTCTTCGCCGAAGGCCTGATAAAGAGCGTGGGTGAGATTTACGCGGCCGATATGGCCGCTGCCGAGCCAGCCAAAATATCCGACGCGAATGCCGTGCGGGATAGGTCCAACGCCCTGATCGATGACTTTACCGATGGGCGAGGGGCGAACCAGGAAGCCGTTGTCGTCGTAATGCAGAGTGGGGTCGTCTTTGTTGAAGGCGCCGATGAATTCGGCGGTGTAGCCGGGGAAGAAAAAGTCCTGCAGAAAAACATTGCCGAGAATGACCTGCTGGTGGCGGCGATCGAAGGTGGTGTTGAGGCCGCTGTTGGTG
>JBBRZT010000106.1:0-11050 GCA_038236395.1 Candidatus Acidiferrales bacterium | reverse complement strand
ATGTGAGATGAGGGTGAGGAATCATTCGTGCGAATTATCGCAGCCGAAGTTTATATACTCTGTCATCACCAGTAGGTCAAGGTGAACTCAACGGCTGTGATATTAAAAAGTGAATGGCGAGGATTGGAAAACCGAATCAACCCCATAAATTCAGGGCAGATAAATTCGCGGAACGCGCTGGCTGACCGCGCACAACAGGTCCGAGGTGACCGTCCCGATGCCGCGCGCCACCTGGCTCGCGGGCAGAACGGAATTTCCATCCGTGCCATACACCGTCGCGGTGTCTCCAATTTCCACCCCGGGCACTTCGGTCACATCGATCATGGTCACGTCCATGGAAACAATTCCCACGATAGGCGCCAGCACGCCGCGAACCAGCACGCTGCCGCGATTACCCAGCGAGCGATGCAGGCCGTCTCCGTAACCCGCCGCCAGCACCGCAATGCGCGACGGCTTGCTCGGCACAAATGTCGCGTCGTAGCCCACTCCGGCTCCTTTGGCCACATCGCGCAAACTGATAATGCGCGCGCGCAGGCTCATGGAGGGCTGCAGCGGCAAGCGTTTTTCAATCTCCGCGCGGTGCTCCACCGGATCGTAGCCCGGGTGATAGCCGTACAAAATCGCGCCGGGCCGCACCATGTCCGCCCAGGATTCCGGCCGCGCCACAATCGCCGCGCTGTTGGCCAGGTGCACGATGCCGGTATCGATGCCCAGCGCGCGCAGCCGCGCAACCGCGGCATAAAATTTTTCTTCCTGCTCGCGGGTTTGCCGCCCCACCGGCGTATCTGTGAAAACTCCCGACGACGCGAAATGGGTCATCACTCCGCCCAGCTGCAGGTGCCGCGCCTTGGCCAACTGCCGCGCGAAGCAATCCACGTCGCCGGGCGCGATGCCCAGGCGATTCATGCCCGAATCAATTTTCAGGTGAAACGAAACTTTTTTCTTCCCACGCCGGACTGCCGCCCGCTCCAGTTGCGCCAGTTGATCGCAGCGGTGAATCACCGCCGTTAAATTGTGATCCAGCAGCCGCTTTTCTTCTCCGGCCACAAAGCTGGTCAAAATTAAAATCGGTTTGCGCACGCCGGCCTTGCGCAGCGTGATGCCCTCTTCCGTGCAGGTCACGCCAAACCAGTCGGACCCGGCCTTTTCCAGCGCCGCGGCCACAGCCGGACCGCCGTGCCCGTAGGCGTTGCCCTTCACGATGCACAGCACTTTTCGCGGCGCACCGCGTTTTTCATTTGTCTTATTTGTATCGGATGGATTTACATACGCGCGAATCGCTTTGAAATTGTGCACCAGCGCGGGAAGCGAAACATCCGCCCAGACCGGCCGCATATTCAACGTCGAGGAATTTTTAGGGGCTCGCGACATGTTCTTCCAGGGAAAATAAGTTTACGCCATCCACGCGGCAGCCGAGGCCAGCCGCCTAAAACTGCCGCGTGAATGACAACAGCGGGCAACTGCTGCCCCATCTATACGCACGCCACTCGCCAGACGCGACTGTCCTCGCCCGGAGAAGCATTCCGAGGGAACTTCTAGCTAAAGTCAGCTATCGATTGAACTTGCAGGTTTGAGTTTGAAACGTTCTTTGCGGCGGCATCCGACGCATCATGGCTAGATTTGTGGCTGCACTGCCACGCCGTGTCTGGAGTTACATGTCTTCGTTGGCAAACTGCGAAAACGCATCCGGCGCCGCTTCTTCAAATCTCGTCAAGCGGCTGCGAAACACAAACTTCACGCTTTCGGTAGGCCCGTTGCGCTGCTTGGCGATCTTCAGCTCCGTCTCTTCACGCATCTCCTGCGTAGCCCCAGCCTTAAAAAAATGCTGCCGGTAAATAAACATGACCACGTCGGCGTCCTGTTCAATCGCGCCCGATTCGCGCAAGTCGGAAAGCTGTGGCCCGCGGTCGTCGCGCTCAGGAGCACGCGTCAGCTGACTCAAAACCAGCACAGGGATCTGCAGCTCCTTGGCCAGCCCTTTCAAGCTGCGCGAAATGCTGGACACTTCTTCGTTGCGGTTAGAAAATCGCCCGCGCGCGGTGATCAGCTGCAGATAATCGACGATCAACAGCGACAATCCCTTGTCGCGCTTCAGCCGCCGCGCCTTCGCGCCGATTTCCAGCACGCTGATGGACCCAGCATCGTCAATCCACAGTGGCGCCGCCGAAATCGTGCCCAGCGCCTCGGTCATGCGCCGCCAATCTTCCTTGCTCAAATGCCCGGTGCGAAATTTGTGCGCATCGATCTGCGCGACCGAAGCCACCAGCCGCTGCAGCAGCGATTCCTTGGACATTTCCAAACTGAAAATTGCCGTGGGATGCCCGCTGCGAATGGAAATGTTTTCCGCAAGATTCAGCGCCAGCGCCGTTTTTCCCTGCGAAGGCCGCGCCGCCAAAATCAGCAGCTCGGACGGCTGCAATCCCGAGGTCAACTTGTCGAGCTCGCCGTAGCCGGTCGCAACTCCGGTGATGCTCTTGCCTTCGCGAAAAATCCGCTCCAGCCGCTCGAAATTGTCGCGAACGATGTCCTTCACCGGAATCAGCCCGGCGCGCACGCGATCTTCCGCCAGCGCGAAAATCGACGACTCGGCGTTATCCAGGATGGTGTCCGCGCCGTCTTCGCCCTCAAACGCGCGCTGCTGGATATTGTGGGTGGCGTGAATCAGGTTGCGCAGCATCGCTTTTTCTTTCACGATCCGCGCGTAATGCTCGATGTTGGAAACCCGCGGCATGCCGTCGGCCAGCGACGCCAGGTACGGTGCGCCTCCCGAAGCATCCAGATCGCCGCGGCGGTGTAGCTCTTCCGTCAGCGTCACCAGGTCGATGGCCTGCTGGCTTTCGCCCAGCGCAATCATCTGGGTGAAGACGCGGCGGTGCTGGTCCAGAAAAAAATCCTCGGGACGCAGATGCTCGACCGCGGGATTCAGCGCGTTGTTATCCAGCAGGATGGCGCCGAGAACGGAACGCTCGGCGTCCAGATTATTGGGCAGGGGTTTTTCGAGAACGGTGTCAACGGGCATGGACGCACTACCTTTACTTTGGTCTTCGCCTTAGTTTCGCCTAGACAGATTTGTAGCACTTTCCCAATCGCAGGGCAAGAGGGAATAACTTTTCAGCCGACCCTGACAACTCGAATCTGAATTGCACCGAACCGAAGTAATCCAGTGCGCGCATTGTGTGCTGAATTGCACACCGCGTCAACGCACAATCATTTCGCTACCTGTGCATCGCGTGGAAATCTCTGCAAAACTTTGTTTCGTACAAAATTCCTGCTGCGCAAAACATTTTTTAGGAATCAACACGCGGCGCCGTCATTCCGAACCCGCCGCCTTTTCCAGGCGGGTGAGGAATCTGCTTTTGAGGTTTTGAACTTGCTCGCCCATTCCGCATTCCTTCAATGCCCCCGGCACAAAAAAAAGAGGCACATAAAAATGTGCCTCCCGCCAAACCCGACAAAAATAAATCTACGCTTGCCCTTCTTTGGCCACGTGAACCTTGACCTCGGCAGTGATGTCCCGGAAAACTTTCACGGTGGCGCGGAAATCTCCCAGCGCCTTGATCGCCTCAGCGGTGTGAATCTGCCGCTTGTCGACCGTGAATCCCTGGGTCTGCAGCGCATCGGCAATGTCACCGGTGGTCACCGAGCCGAATACCTGGTCGTTCTCCCCGGTCTTGCGCGTGAAGTTCAGCTCCACGCCATTCAGCGCCGCGGCATGTTTCTGCGCCGCGTCCATTTCCGTGGCCGTCTTTTTCGCCAGCGAAGCGCGAATCTTTTCAATGGCCTCCAGATTTCCGGCGCTGGCTTCCACCGCCAGCTTGCGCGGCAGCAAAAAATTGCGCGCGTAGCCAGGCTTGACGGTGACCACGTCCCCGCGATGCCCGAGCTTTTCAATATCTTCCTGCAGAATAATTTGCATGTGCTCTTCCTCTGGCTCCTGTGATTCGTACTGTTTCGCGTTAGATCGCGTTAAACGTTAGTCGGTTCCGGCGTTGCAGCAGTCGGAGTGGCTGGCGCTGCCGCAGGGGCCGCTGGCGTAGCCGGCGTTGGTGCAGCAGCCGGCGCTGTATGTGCAGCCGCTGCCGGCGCTGCCGGCGTGGCAACATGCGCGGTCGGTTGCCGAGGCTGCAGCGTGCCCGCGGCGCTTCCCGCAAAGGGCAACAACGCGATATTGCGCGCCCGCTTGATGGCCTCGCCCAGCCAACGCTGGTGACGCGAACAAACTCCGGTCATGCGCCGCGGCAAAATCTTCCCGCGCTCCTGCACGAATTGCGACAGAATGTCCGCGCGCTTGTAGTCGATGAAATCCATCTTCTCCACGCAGAACTTGCAAACTTTCTTTTTGCGGAAATATTGCCGCTTGCCACGGCGCGGCCCACCCGGACCACCACCGCCCGGCCCGCCTTCACGTCGCGGTCCGCTATGTCCACCCGGCCCGCCATGCCCGCCGCCCGGCCCGCCGTGTCCGCCGCCTTCACGCCGCGGAGGTCCGCTGGGCGATTGTGCTTTCTGTTCCTCTGCCATGCCTGCCACCCTTTCACTTGAACCGCAAAACTAATTTCCAAAAAATTTGGGACTCGCTCGACGAAACGCGACGCAACATCCGCGTTCAACGAGCGCGAAGCCTCTAATTCTCCGCCGGAACCGCAGCCGCGGGCGCTGCCGCAGCAGGCGCCGCCGGAGCCGGTGTGCTCGGATGCGAACTTCCTGGCGCACCTGCCGGAGCCGTTGCCCGTCGCGGACGCCGCGCGGTGCGCTTGTCGCGCTTCTCCACCAGCTTCTTCTGCCGCTTCAAATCTTCATCCATCCGCACGGTCTGATACTTGATCACCGCATCCTGCACGCGCAGGCGCCGTTCCAGCTCGGAAATCAAGTCCGGATGCGAAGTGCGAATCTGCTGGTAGTAATACATGCCCTCGCGGTGCTTGGCCACGCGATAGGCCAGCTTGCGGGTGCCCCAGGTCTCGGCCTTTTCCACCTTGCCGCCTTTTTCCGTGCAGGTGTGCTCGATCACCGAGAGAACTTTCTTCACGTCCTCTTCCCCTGTAGCGGGTCGCGCGATAAAAATCAAATCGTATAGCCGCTCTTCCATGTTTGCCTCGTCTCTTCTTCTCCGGGCCGCGCCCGGCAAATTCGCACTAAACTTTTTCGTTCAGCAGGCGGCTCTTAGTTTCCGTCCTCGTCCGCCGCTTCGTCCCCGCCCGTTTCCTTGCGCCGGTTGTACTTGTTCATGGCCGCATCGATTCCCTGCGCCAGAACCATTTCGACCGCGTCGCCGGCTTCCGAAATCATCTCCGCCGCGATTTCCAGCTCGCCACGCTTCATCGGCCGCAGCACATATTCCTTGCGGCTGCTGACCTCGTGCTCCGGCGCACATCCCAGCCGCAATCGCTGAAACACCGGCGTGCCGAGCGCACCAATTACCGACTTCGCGCCGTTGTGGCTGCCTGCGCTGCCTTCGCCGCTCAGCCGAATCGTGCCCAGCGGCAACTGCGCCTCGTCCCACATCACCAGCAAATCGCCCGGGCCCAGCTCGTACTTTTCCAGCAGCTCGCGAACCGAGATCCCGCTCAGGTTCATGTACGTCTGCGGTTTCGCCAGCAAAACTTCCTGGCCCGCCAGCTTGCCTCGCCCAACCAGCGCCTTACCTTCCGGCCGCGAAACGCGAATCCCGCCGCGATTCGCCAGTTCATCTACCGCCATGAAGCCCAGGTTATGCGGCGTCCACTGGTACTCCGGATCGGGATTGCCAAGTCCAACGATAAGCCGCATACACTCCGCATACCCCGCGCAACCATCCGTCAACGTGCAACACCGCCACCGGCAAAAACAGATGCAGCGTTATTTTTTCTTGTCCTTGTCGCCCTTCTCGCTCTTCTCCGCCGCCTTGCCCTTGGCGTCGCCTTCTTCGCCCTCTTCGCCTTCCACTTCTTTCTTGCCCTTCTTGATGACTTCCGGTTCCGCTGGCGTAGCTGCATCCGCGGCCACCGCATCCACCGGCTTTTCTTCCTCGACTCGCAGCGCCACAACGTGCGCCAACACGCGCTCCGGATCGGTGAGCAGTTTCAGCTTCGAGTCAATAGCCAGATCTTTCGCGCGCAACGCCTCACCCATCATCAGTGTGCTGACGTCCGCCTTGAACTCCGTCGGAATATCCGCAGGCAAGCATTCGACTTCCACTTCGCGCGTCACGATTTCGAACACGCCGCCCTGCTGTTTCACGCCGGCAGGCTCGCCAAAAGTATGCACAGGAACTTTCACGCGCATGCGCACATCCATGGCCACGCGCAGCAGGTCCACATGCAACAAGTTCCCGGTAACAGGATCGACCAGCCAATCCTTCAAAATCGCGGGCTCGTGCTTGCCGTCCAAGTCCACCTGGAACAAGGTGTTGTGCCCGCTCTGCGAACGGAAAATCGCGCCCAGTTGCTTGGCGTTCACCGACAGCGTGATGGCCTCGCCTTTGCCGCCATACAGCACCGCGGGAACCTTGCCCGTCAGGCGCAACCTGCGATTTTCATTCTTCCCCCGCTTCGAGCGGGCGGCCGATTCGACAACAATTTTTTCCTGAGCCATCTTAATTTCCTTCCCTCATGGTGCCCTGGTGCTACAAATCCCGGTGCGGCAAAAATCAAATAAATAATTCGCTGATCGACGTCTCCTCGTGTATCGATCGAATCCCGCGCGCCAGCAAATCCGCGACACTCAACACTTTCAGCTTCTTCAACTTCTTGGCCGCTTCGCTCAACGGCACCGAATCCGTAGCCACCACTTCGACAATGCACGATTGCTGGATGCGCTCTACCGCCGGCCCGGAAAGCACCGCGTGAGTCGCCGCCGCAAAAACCTGCGTCGATCCTTCGCGCATCAGCGCTTCCGCGGTTTTCACCAGCGTTCCCGCGGTATCAATGATGTCATCCACAATCAGCGTGCTGCGCCCGCGAACGTCTCCGATCAAATTCATCACTTCGCTGACGTCCACGTCCACTCGCCGTTTGTCCACGATGGCCAGCGGCGCTCCCAGCCTTTTCGCAAAAGATCGCGCGCGCTCGACGCCGCCCGCATCGGGCGAAACCACCGTTAGGTCCGGCAAATTCATCTGCCGAAAATATTCCACCAGCACCGGCGAGCCGTATAAATGATCCACCGGCACGTCGAAATATCCCTGTATCTGCGGCGCGTGCAAATCCAGCGTCAACGCCCGGCTGGCTCCCGCGGTTTCCAGCAAGTCCGCAACGAGCTTCGCGGAGATCGGCACCCGCGGCTTATCCTTACGATCCTGCCGCGCGTAGCAGTAATACGGCAGCACCGCGGTAATTCTCCAAGCCGACGCGCGCTTGAACGCGTCGATCATCAGCAGCAACTCCAGCAGGTGGTTGTCCACCGGGTAGCAGCACGGCTGCACCACGAAAACGTCCGCGCCGCGCACGTTTTCCAGAATCTGAAAATAAATCTCGCCGTCGCTGAATCGCCCCAGCAACGCTTTGCCGAGCGGAACTTTCAGATTGCGGCAAATATTTTCGGCCAGCGGCACATGCGCGGTGCCCGAAAATATCTTGAACCGGTCGTCATCCACGAGGCGCGCGCTCCTGCTTCCGCAAGTGTTTAAACTTTTTCAAATTCCTGGCGCTTGGCGATGGAACGCTACGAGAGGTCGCTGCGGCTCAACGGACGACCCTGGCGCTTTTGACGGCGCGAAGATACCTGGCGCGCGAAATCGTCTCGCATACGAAGGTCTGGTCGTGCGGAAACCCAACAGCGGCTCGGCGCGCCATCGTTGGGCTCGGGAAAACTCCAAACACCGCCGAACCGCTACCCGCCAACGAGGCTTCTGCAGCTCCAGAGTGAAGCAAAACCCGCTTGATTTGATTCAGCCGGTTATAGCGCCGGAAAACCGGTCTTTCGAAATCGTTCGAAAGGCCGCTTCCCTGCACGCTCCAGGAGAGAGCACAGAACTCCCAAAGTTTAGGGTCTGCGGCCTGTTTTGTCAACGTAGCCGCGTTGCGCACCGGCGCGTTCAGCCATCGAAACGCGTCAGGAGTGGGCACGCGAATGTCTCGCGGAGCCACAATCAGCAGCGAAAGTTTTGCGATATCCGGCAGCGGATAAATCTCGTCGCCCCGGCCGATCCCCAGCGCGCGCCCGCCAAACAAAAATATCGGCACATCCGCGCCCAGCGAAGCAGCCAGCTCGGCCAACACCGCCATCGGCAGCTTGCGCCCGGTCAGTTGCAAATACCCAAAGAGCGCCGCCGCGGCATTGCTGGAGCCGCCACCCAGTCCACCGCCCGCGGGAATCTTTTTATGCAGGTCGATTTCCACGCCCCTGCGGATTTTCAACTCCCGCCGCAACTCATCAACCGCGCGATAGGCCAGATTTTTTTTCATCGGCTCGCGCGCCAGCTCGTCATTTCCGAGAATGCTCAGCGAAATCCCCGCGCCTTTACTCGGGCGCAGCCGCAATTCATCGTGCAGGGAAACCGTCTGGAAAATAGTGCGCAGCTCGTGATAACCGTCCGCGCGTCTGCCCAGAATATCCAGGCGCAGGTTGATTTTTGCGTAAGACGGAATGCGTACTTCGCGCACGGCTATTGTGGCTTGGCCTCTAGGGAAGAGGATTTCTGCGCCACGCGGTGTTTCGCCTGCGACAGCTTCTTTTCCAGCTCGGCGATCTTGTCGTTCTCGATATCCGCCGGCAATGAACGCTTCCACTCCACCAGCGAATTTTCCCATTCCGCCGCGGCCATTTCTGGCCGTCCGGTCTTGGCATACAAATCGCCCAAATGCGAATGAATGGTGGCGTCGTGGCTTTCATGCTCCAGCGCCTTGCGCAGCGCGGTTTCCGCTTCGCCCAGCTTGTTCTGCTTCAGATAAATCCAGCCGAGGCTGTCCAGGTAAGCGCCGCTGAAAGGCTCTTCCTTCAGCGCGCGGTTCACCAGGGCTTCCGCTTCATCCAGCCGGATGCCCAGATCGCCCAGCATGTAGCCGTAATAATTCAGCACCGCGGCGTTGCGGGGACTCACCGCCAGCACTTTTTTGAATTGCTCTTCCGCGCGATCAAATTGTTTTTGCCGCTCGTAAATGGCGCCCAGCAGAAACCACACCATCTCGTTGTCGCGCGGCTGCCCGGGCAAAACTTCCGCCGCCTTGGCCGCTTCTTCCGCTTCCTTGTAATGCCGCCCGCGCTCGTAAACCTGCGCGATATTCAGAAAAATTTCGCGGTCGCCCGGTTTTCCGGTCAGCTGCGAGCGCAGCATCTTGACGCCCTCGTCGGTTTGTCCGCTTTCGCCTAGCAGTAGTGCCTCGCTCGAACGGATCGGCAAATCACCCGGATATTTCGCCACCGCTTCTTTTCCGGTTTGCAGCGCCTTCGGCAAATCCTTCGCCGCGCGGTAAACGTCCATCATTAACAAACGCGCGCGCCGGTCTTCTTCTTCGCCCAGCCGCCCCAACTCCTGATAAGTGAAAATCGCCGCCTGATAATTTTGCGCGTCGCGATACAGTTGCCCCAGCTGCTGGTACAAAATCGCCAGCGAACGCGCGCGCGACGGCAATCCCGACGTCTGCCCCTTGATGCCCGTCACCGCATCCGACAACACGCGAATGGCATCCTCGTTCCTGCCCTGCGCCTGATACAGCATCGCTTCGTTGTACATCACTTCCAGGCTGCCCGGCGCGTATTGCCGCGCTTTCACCAAATTGTCTTCCGCTTTGCCCAACTGGTGCAGCTCGCGGTAAATCTGCGCCATTCGCAAATACACGTCCGCGTCGTCGGGCATCAACTCGGTCAGCTTCTGATAGACCTCCAGCGCTTCCGGATATTTTTCTTCGGCCATCAGCGTCTGCCCCAGCCCGCGCTGGTGGCTCAGCTCCGAGGGATCGAGCTCGACCGCTTTGCGATAAGCGGTTTCCGCGTTGGCCAAATCGTGCGATTGCGTGTACGCATCGCCCAGCAAATCCAGCATCGCCGGCGAAGGCGACCGCTTGGTCACGTCTTCGAGCAGCGCGATCGCTTCCGGCGCTTTGCCTTCGTCCAGCAAAAGCTGGGTCAATTGCTCGATGGCGGGCTCGTTGTCGGGGTCTTCCTTCAACATGCCGCGCAAAACCGTTTCCGCTTTGTCGTGATCGTTGCGCAGGCGATAAAGCCGCGCCAGCCACAGCGCCGACTCCGAATCAGTGGGATCGAGCCGGTAAATTTCGGCGTACTGTTCGATGGCGCGTTCCACAACTTCCGACTGCCCGTTGCCCGCGCTGAAATCGCCCAGGCTGCGCAGGTAAATCCGGCCCAGCAGCCGCCGCGATTGCAGATCGGTGGGATCGCGCTTCAGCAAAGCTTGCGCTTCCGTCACCGCTTCGTGCGTGCGCTGCGCTTTCCAATACATTTCCGCCAGCCGCTCGCCGATTACGGGAGACTTGGGATCGAGCGCGTAAGCTTTCTTGTACGCTTCAATCGCCTGCGAGGCGTATTCCGGCTTGCTGGTGGTCTCATACTGCTGCTCGTAAATGTGCCCCAGCGTGAAGTTGTAGTAGGCGTCCGCGCGCGGAGTGGTCTTGGCCGCTTCCGAGCCGGCGTTTGAGAGTTCAGTTCCAGGAGAGGACTGGTCCGCAGCCTGACTATCTGTTTGACACAAGACTGCGCCGCCGGTCAGCCCGGCCGCCAGAACTGCAAGAACCACTCGTTGAAAGATCATGAAAGCCCCAAAAGAAAAGTATCCCATGCGCCCGATACGCGGTCAAAAGTGAAACCCGCGCTCGTTTCCAGCCCTTAGCGGCTACAACGCATCCATGACTTGGATGCTCAGCGCGGCGATTTTGCGCATCGAAACACGAAAAAATCAGTGCAAAAAATGCCGCATCCCGGTAAATACCATCGCCAATCCCAGCCGGTCCGCCGTCGCAATCACCTCCGGATCCTTCACCGAGCCGCCCGGCTGAATCACCGCAGTCGCTCCAGCCTTGGCCGCTTCCTCGACTCCATCGGGAAAAGGAAAAAACGCGTCCGACGCCACTACGCTGCCCTGCAGCGAACCCTGCGCCTTCATCACCGCCAGCTT
>JBBRZT010000105.1:0-11150 GCA_038236395.1 Candidatus Acidiferrales bacterium | reverse complement strand
CGCGCACTGGGCCTACGCGGTACTCGGTTGGGGTGGATACTGGGCTTGGGACCCGGTCGAAAACGCCTCGCTGCTGCCGTGGCTCACCGGCACGGCCTTTCTCCATTCCGTGATGATGCAGGAAAAGCGCGGCATGATGAAAGTGTGGAACGTCTGGCTGGTCTTCATCACTTTCTTGCTGTGCATCCTCGGAACGTTTCTTACTCGCAGCGGGGTGGTCAGTTCCGTGCACGCTTTTGCCAGCTCCAATATCGGCGGCTGGTTCGTGGGATTTCTCGGCGTCATTCTGCTGGTATGCCTGGCGGCCTATTTCAAGAATCGCGATTATCTCAAGAGCGAAAACCAGCTCGATTCGATCGTGTCGCGCGAATCGAGCTTTCTCTTTAACAATCTGATTCTGCTCGTTTCCTGCGTCGCCGTGCTGTCGGGCACGTTGTTTCCGGTATTTTCGGAATGGTTCACGGGAGACAGGATCAGCGTCGGCACCCCGTTTTTTAACAAAGTAAATATTCCCATCGGCCTGTTGCTCTTATTTCTTACCGGAGTCGGCCCGCTGCTCGCCTGGCGCAAGACTTCTCTTGACAGTCTCAAGCGCAATTTCGGCTGGCCGCTGCTGACCGGCCTGGTGGCCGGCGCCATCGCCTTCCCGCTGGGCGTACGCGGTTTTTACTCGCTGATTTGCCTCATCCTTTGCGTGTTCGTGGCCTCCACCATCACCATGGAGTTTTATCGTGGCGCCAAAGTCATCCGCGCGCGTTCGGGCGCTTCCTTTCTGGCCTCGGCCGTCGATCTTACGATGCGCAACACCCGCCGCTACGGCGGTTACATCGTGCACATGGGCATGGTGCTGATTTTCATCGGCATCGCCGGCACGGCTTTCAACCGCGACATGCAGAAAGACATGCAGATCGGGTCCACAATGCAGATCGGGCCGTACGCGCTGCTGCTGCAGAATTTCGACACCAAACAGGAAAAAAACTACACCGCCGAGCGCATGATCATCGAAGTCTCTCGCAACAACAAGCCGGTGATGATGCTCTATCCCGAGCGCCGCGTTTTCCCGGCTAACAAGGAATCGGGCACCATGGTGGCCATTTATTCCACGCTCAAACAGGATCTTTACGTCGTGTATGCGGGGCAAAATCCAGAAACCCAGGCGCCGGTCATCCACGTCTATCTCAACCCACTCGTAAAGTGCATCTGGTTCGGCGGCGTAGTGGTAGTCCTCGGCACGCTGGTGGCTCTCCTGCCCAATCGCCGCGCAGTGCTCGTCCTGGCTGGTGCGCAACAGCCGTCCGCCGCGAAATCGCTGGCCGGCGCGCTGACTCCCGCGCCAACATTGCGCGAAGGCCATGATTAAACGCCTCGCCGCAATCGTCGCGCTGCTGATTGCTGGGGCGTCCTTGCCGCTTCTGGTTTCGCCGTTGACCGCCCAGCAGCAAGTCGATCGCACCCATCAAATCGGCGGCAAGTTCATGTGCATGTGCGGCTGCAGCCAGGTTTTGACGCAGTGCAATCATGTCGGGTGCACCACCTCCACGGCCATGTTGAAAGAAGTGGACCAGGCGGTAACTCGCGGCGACTCCGAAGACGCCATCACTCAAGCCTTCGTACAGGAATTTGGCACCAAAGTTTATGCCGAGCCGCCCCATTCCGGCTTCAGCCTAGTGGCCTGGAGCATGCCTGCCGTCTATCTCGCCATCGGTCTGGTGCTAGTGATATTCGTCATTAGCCGCTGGCGCAAGCGCCCGGCACACGCGCCTGCTGTTTCCGCCAACCAGTCTGGCATTTCTCCTGAATTGCTCGAACGAGCGCGTGTGCGCGCCGCGAGGGAGACCCAAGACTGATGAATTTCTTCGCTGCGGCGATTCTCGATTCAGTGTCTCCCACCGACTGGGCCGTGCTGGGCGCGTGCTTCGCTCTCGCCGCCGCCACATTAATTTTCATTTTCTACATTCAGGCCGACGCCAGCGACTTAGCGCCCCGCCGGACGAAACTCGATCAGCTGTTGGAGCGCCGCGACAGTATCTACGACAACCTTCGCGACCTGCGGTTCGAATTTCGATCTGGCAAATACGCGGAGAGCGACTTCGAGTCCATGAAGACCGCGCTCGAAAATGAAGCCGCCGTCGTGCTCGCCGAGATCGATCAGGTCACCGAGTCACAGGTACGCAGGCCGCGCGCCACTCGCCCCGCTCCGGCCGGCCGGGGTCCGCAATGAACCGAGTCATCAACCGATTGGGCCAAATATTTTTGGCAGCTCTTATTCTGTGCGCTGTTTCTTCCGCTGTTCCGGCCGGAACCGTTCACGGCACGGTGAAAAATGGCACCATCGGCAAGCCCGCAGCAGGCGTGCAGATCGTCCTGATTCAGCTACAGGGCGGCATGCAACCAGTCGCCAACACGCAGTCAAACGCGCAAGGCCAGTTTACATTCGACAATCCGGGTCTTGGCGCTCAACCGATGCTCGTCCGCGCCGTGTACCGCGGAATTAATTTTCACCAGCCGGTGCCACCAGGAAAAAGCGACGTCGAAGTTACGGTATTCGAACCCACGAAAGACGCCAAGGCCATCGCCGTCACCACCCGCGTGGTATTTTTTCAGCCTAACGGCGCCAACTTGATCGTCGGCGAAGAATATTCTCTGCAGAACGACACCAAACCTCCCGCTGCGTATTTTCGCGCCGACGGAAATTTTGATTTCAGTGTGCCGGAGAATGCCCAGTTGCAACAGGTTGCCGCCTCTGGCCCGGCCGGCATGCCCGTCGTTCAGGCGCCCATCGACAAGACCAAGGGCCATTTTGCGATAGCGTATGCATTTCGTCCCGGCGAAAACGTAGTGCGATATTCCTACGAAATCCCTTATCCGAATAACACGGTCGCTCTAAAAATTCCGCCATCCGCTTATCCCGTTCGCCGCCTGCTAGTCGTGGCCCCGCCGACGGTGCAGATTTCCGGCGAAGGGCTGCTAAGCGGCGGCCAGGAACAGGGCATGAACGTTTACGGCCGCGAAAATCTTGCTGCCGATGCCACGGTGGCCGTGAACGTATCTGGCACCGCGCCGGCTCCCAATGCAAACAACGGTGCTGACTCTGGTGCTGGTCAGGGCCGGGAAGCCCAGGACGCGCAAGGTGGTTCCGCTGGTGTAAACATTCAGCAGGTTCCGGGCCGCCTCGACGTTTTGAAATGGCCGCTGGTCGCTGGTTTCGCCGGCGTTTTCGCGGTGGGCGCATTTTTGCTGGCGCGCAAGCCGGTCGCCGTTACCGTTGCCGCTGACAGCAATTCCGCGGACTACTCGAGCATTCCAGTTGTACTCTCCGGGAACGCGAAACTTCCAACGTCCTCGACTCCCGCCGCCACTCCGTTGGAAAACGTCAACGCCGCCGTGGCCACCAGCCTCGACTATCTGAAGGAGCAATTGTTCCGATTGGAACTCCGCCACCAGGCCGGAACGATCTCCGACGCCGAGTACGCTTCGGAGCGGGCGCGCGCGGAAAAAGTTCTACGCGATCTCGTTCGAGGCTGACTGGTGACATCGCCCGGCTTTTCTCCCACCGGCATTCGCTTCGAAAATATTGAAAAGCGATTCGGCAGGCTTTCCGCCTTGCGCCGCATTCGTTTTGAAGTCGACCCGGGCGAATGCGTGGCACTTGCGGGCCGCAACGGCTCTGGAAAAACCACCTTGCTAAGAATCGCGGCCGGGCTGGTGCGCCCTTCTTCCGGCGAGATCACCTTCCCGTCGAGCGCGCCGGGCGGGACCGGTACTCGCAACGGCGCATCCAGTGGCGTTTCCAAGCCTGCTATCAGCCAGCCAGCCAAAGTCGCCGCTGGTTTCGTCGCCCACGCCACCATGGTCTACGGTGAACTCACTGCCGAAGAGAATCTTCTCCTCTTCGCGCGCCTTCAGGAAACTCCCAACGCCGCGGCACGCGTGCAAAAACTTTTGCAGGAAGTCGGTCTGTTCGAACGCCGCGCCTCTCTGGTCCGTACTTTTTCCCGGGGCATGCGCCAGCGCGTGGCCATTGCCCGCGCCCTGTTGCACGAGTCGTCGATCTTACTGCTCGACGAGCCCTCCACCGGTCTCGATCCGCAAGGCGTCGCCTGGCTGGCCGCCACGCTTCGACAATTGCGCGATGCAGGCTGCACCGTTTTGATGAGCCTGCATGGCGAATCGGAAATCTCCGCGCTGGCCACTCGTGCTGTACGACTCGACGCCGGCCTGATCGTTGCCGATACCCGCGCCGGCGCTGAAATGCACTCCATCCTGACCTTTGCTGATGCCTGAATGAGCCTGCTCTCCAACACCACCGTCCTGCTCGGCAAGGAACTCCGCACGGAGTTCCGCTCGCGCGAACTTTTGACCACCACGGTGGTTTTTATTTTGATGGTCATCGTCCTCTTCAGCTTCACTTTCGATCCCACTTACACCGAATCGCGCCGCTTCGGACCAGGACTGCTCTGGCTGGCTTTTCTTTTCGCCGCATCGCTCATGCTGCAACCGTGCTTCCTGCGCGAACAGAATAATGACACGCTCAGTGCGCTGCGCCTCTCGGTCAGCGATCCCTTCGCGATTTTTCTGGCCAAGCTTATCGCCAACACGCTCTTCCTCCTGTTCACCGAGCTTCTGATGCTTCCCGTCTTTGCCATTTTGTACAACGTGCCGGTCCTCCACGTTGCCGGCCAGCTGGTTATGGTATTTTTTCTCGGCAGCCTGGGCGTTTCCATCGCCGGCACAGCGCTCTCCGCCATCTCCGCGCAAGCCCGCATGCGTGAGTTGCTGCTGCCGCTTTTGCTGCTGCCAATTCTCACCCCGGTGCTGGTTTCCAGTACGCAGGTGACCGTCGGCCTTCTGGACCCCGCTCCCTTCATCGAGTGGAAGGGAATCGGCTTCCTCGTCGTTTTCGATGTGGTCTTTTTGACCGCGCTATGGCTTTTCGGCGAATATCTTCTGGAGGAATAGTGAGCATGAAGAAACAGGTTCTGGCCGCCGCCGTGGTTTTCTTCTTAGTTGGCGCGGCCGCTTACGGCGCATTTTTTGTAGCGCCCACCGAACGCACCATGGGTCCCATCCAGCGCATTTTCTATCTACACGTTTCCAGTGCTTGGACCGGCCTCACCGCGTTCTTTATCTGCTTCGTCGCCAATTTGCTCTACGTTTTTCGCCGCCAGCCGCAGTGGGATTGGCTCAGCGTGTCGGCTGCGGAAGTCGGCTTGGTTTTCACCAGTGTCGTGCTCGTCTCCGGCCCAATCTGGGCGCATCCGGTGTGGGGCATCTGGTGGACCTGGGATTGGCGGCTCACCTCCACTTTCATTCTCTGGCTGTTGTATGTTTGTTTCCTACTGCTGCGAACGCTCGTGGAAGAACCCGACCGTCGCAGGCTCTTCAGCGCGCTCTTTGGAATCTTCGCCTTCATCGACGTGCCCCTCGTCTTCGGGTCCATACGCTGGTGGCGCACACAACATCCTCAGCCGGTGGTGATGGGCGGCCCCGGCTCCGGTCTGGAGGCCACAATGTGGTGGGTTCTGTTTTTTTCGTGGATGGCCATGCTCTCGCTGATGGCTTTACTGATCCGCGCTCGCTATCGCATGGAAGCCGCTCGCGACGCGCTCGAAACTCTTCGGCAGGAATCGGAGGCGGTATGAAAAATCTGAACAGTATTTTTGCGGCCTATCTGATCGCTTGGGCAATTTTCTTCGCCTACTATCTCACCGTCGCGCGGCGCGCCGCCGCGCTGCACGAAGACATCGAGCGCCTCAAGAATTCTCTCCATCGGGGCAAATAGCGTGGCAGGGAAGAAGCGCGTCGGCATTGTGTTGTTCCAACTCGGCGGACCCGATTCGCTCGATGCAGTCGAGCCGTTCCTGCTGAATCTTTTTCTCGACCCGGACATTATCCCGCTCGGTCCCTTGGGCCTGTTGCGCACGCCCATCGCGAAGCTGATTTCTTCACGCCGGTCCAAGCCAGTCATTGGACGCTACGCGCAAATTGGCCGCCGCTCGCCCATCGCTACGCTCACCGAACGCCAACGTGTTCGCCTGCTGCGCGCGCTTTCGCCCTACGTCGACCCCGTAGCGGTTGTAGCCATGCGTTACTGGCACCCCACCACTGCAGAAGCCATCGATACATTGAAAACCGCTGGCCCGCTCGACGAAGTCGTGCTTCTCCCACTCTATCCGCACTATTCCTACGCCACCACGCTAAGCAGCATGAAGGAATGGCGCCGCACCGCCGATCGAGTCAGGTGGAACGCATCCAATGGCGCGCCACCCGAACGCGTGGTCGAAAATTTCTACAATCATCCTTCTTACATCCAGGGACTGGTCGAAAACATCGGCCGCATCCTGCGCCAATTCCCGGACAGCTCGCGCATTCACCTGATCTTCAGCGCCCACGGCCTGCCCATGAGCCTGGTCGAAAAAGGCGACCCGTACCCGCGCCAGATTGAAGAAACCGTGCGCCTCACCTGCGAGCAAGGCGCTAAACAATTCGCCGCCTGGCCCCGCACGCACATCCTCTGCTATCAAAGTCGCGTCGGTCCCGCCAAGTGGCTGCAGCCTCCGTTGACCACCACCATCGAGCGCCTCGCTCACGAAGGCGTGAAGGAAATGCTCGTCGTGCCCATTTCCTTCGTCACCGAGCACATCGAAACCCTGCACGAAATCAACATCGAAGCCCGCGACGAAGCTAAAAAACTTGGCGTCGAGATTTTTCGCATGATGCCCGCCCTGGGCGATTCGCCGTACTTCATCACCGCCCTGAAGGATCTCGTGCTGCGTGCGGTTGGGATCGACCCTGCAATGTCCGTCGCACCGCCTCCGCCTGAAATTTCCGCGGCGGCCACGCGCCTTTGACGTGAATCCCGCAAGGCGCCGAGCCGCATTTCCATTTTAAATCTGCGAAATTTTCGAAATCTTTGCTTGCCCTTTCTGGCAGCGCATCACACACCACTCATGTATAATTCGGCGTTGAATCCCGGGCCTATGGCGACGACCACCTATAATCCGCCCCTTCATCGCTTTTCTATTTTTGTCGTTTGCTGGACCTTTGTGCTCCTCATCGCCGGCGCCCTGGTCACCTCTAACGATGCCGCGCTCTCCGTTCCCGATTGGCCGCTCTCTTACGGCTCACTCACTCCGCCGATGGTCGGTGGTATTCGTTACGAGCATAGTCACCGCGTAATTGCCGGTGTGTTGGCCTTACTTTCCATCGTGCTGGCCACTTGGGTCTGGAAAGTAGACAAGCGCCGCTGGCTCCGCTGGTTCAGCGTGGCGGCTGTTCTGGGCATCCTCGCGCAAGCCGTCCTCGGCGGGGAAGTCGTCCGCCAGTTGCTGCATTACTGGCTGCCCGTCATACACGCGTGCTTCGCGCAAATCGTTTTCGCCGCATTGCTGGGCATTGCCGTATTCACCAGCCGCTGGTGGCTTGCCGATCAACCGCAAATCCAAGACTCCGGCTCGCCATCGGTTCACACCCTGGCCATCGTCAATTCCGTGATTATCTTCTTCCAGGTCATTCTCGGCGCCGGTTTCCGCCACAGAGACATTCCCGTGTGGCCGCACATGGTGGGCGCTCTGGTTGTCGTCGGCATGCTGATCTGGACTGCCGCGGTTCTGCGCCGCCGCTTCGAAAAGTCGCCAGCCATTTCAAAGACGCGCATCCTGTTGCACGCCATTCTTGGCACGCAAATCCTGCTTGGACTCGGCGCGTACTGGTCGCGGCTTGTCACTGCCCAGGATCCGCAGCCGATGCCCTCGATGGTCGCGTTTACCGTGTTGCACACCGTGGTTGGCGCATTGCTGTTTGGCGTTTCCGTGCTTTTGGTCTTGCTCTGCTATCGCTTGATTCCACGCAGAAGGGAAGCGCCCGCCACCTCTCAGCGGCCGGTGGCCATCTGATGAGCACCGCGCGCACCGCCGAATTCACTCTCACGAGCCGCGCCAGCGCTTTCATCACCCTCACCAAGCCAGACGTTTCTTTTTTGGTACTCATGACTACCGCAGCCGGATATTACATGGGCGCGCGCGGCCCGGTGAACTGGCTGCACATGCTGCACACCGTCTTCGCCACTATGCTGATCGCCGCAGGCACGGCCACGCTCAATCATTACATCGAGCGCGATTCCGACCGCTTCATGCGCCGCACCGCTGGCCGCCCTCTTCCCACCGGCGTCGTTCAACCGCGCGAGGCACTGGTTTTTGGAATCGCTCTGTCCATCGCCGGTGCAGTCGATCTCTATTTTGTTGGTGGCTTGCTCCCATGCGCGCTAGGGGTAGCCACTTGCCTGAGCTATCTTCTCGCCTACACACCATTGAAAAAACGCACCGTGTGGGCCACGTTTATCGGCGCATTTCCCGGCGCCATCCCGCCCATGATTGGCTGGGCCGCGGCAACTGGCTCGCTCAGTCTCGGTGCCTGGTTGCTCTTCGCCATTCTGTTTTTCTGGCAGTTTCCCCATTTTCACGCCATCGCCTGGATGTACCGGGAAGACTACGCCCGCGCTGGCATCCTTATGCTTCCCGTCGTCGACCGCGCCGGCACGCGCACCTTCCGCCAGATTATTGGATTTGCCGCCGCTCTCGTCTTGGTCAGTTTGCTGCCCGCGTTGCTGGGCATGGCGGGTGTTTTGTATTTCTTCGGGGCCCTGATCGTCAGCACCGCGCTCGTTCAAGTAGCGGTGTGGGCCGCCAACTCCAAATCCAACGCGCGCGCCAGGTGGCTGATGCACGCCACCGTGCTGCATATTCCTCTGCTGCTGGCCCTCATGGCCTACGACAAACTCCCGCGCTGAGATGATCTCTCAGGCCGCGTTCAATGCTCTACTGAACACCACAAGCGGCGTACTGTTGGCGTGCGGTTACATCGCCATCCGCAACGGCAAAATCCAGATTCACAAACGCTTCATGCTTTCGGCCTTCGCGGTTTCCACGGTCTTCCTGATTTCTTATTTGTGGTATCACTATCGCGTCGGCCACGTGGCCTTCCACGGCCAGGGCTGGATTCGCCCCGTCTATTTCGTCCTGCTGACATCGCACACCATCCTCGCCATCGTGATCGTTCCCATGATCCTGATTACGCTGCGCCGTGCCTGGCTGCAGCGCTTCGACCGCCACCGCATCATCGCGCGCTGGACGCTTCCTTTGTGGTTTTATGTTTGCGTTACCGGCGTGATCGTCTACCTGATGGTCTACCAAGTTTACGCATCTTAAAATGTGGTACAGGACAAACAGAGGTTCGCCTTCATCCACCGGTTTATTTCACCGGGAAACAATCGAGGTCGTTTGCAAACTCCATAGGTCCTGAAAATCGTTTTTTGATTTCGGCCTCAGTCTGATTTTCTTTTCCCAAAGTCCGCAGCATACGATGAGACAAAACCAGGTGCTTGACGTGCGCGTCTTCGGCGACTTGTCCAATGACGGACGGCGGCATGTGCAACCTTCTTTCAATTCCGGTTGCGCCTTCCGACACCGCGTTGTGCGCGATGAACAAATCTGCGTTCGCCGCCAACTGCGTAAGCCCTCCCGCGCCGTTCGTGTCGCCGCTGAACACGATAACTTTTCCGCCAAGTTCTATCCGCCAAGCTAGGGCAGGCACTCCTCCATGAATAACCCGGACCGAAGACCCAGCAATGTCTCCGATACGAAATGCAGTCGCAGGGCTCGCGCTGCCCGCCACGTTGTGGGGCTGTAATTTGTAGCTGCCTTCCTCCCCGGGCACGAATAGCTCGCTCAGATAACGATAGACGCCGCGGTCTCCGAAAAAATCCGCGACAAACTCTGTCGTCGAAGGCATGGAGTCGTTTCCCGCTGGCCCATAAACCGGCAGCGGACGTTTGCGATCCTCAAACCACGATGATTTGATCAATACTGGAAAATCACCGCTGTGATCTACGTGAAAGTGGCTGAACAAAATCACGTCAAGTTGCGACATTTGCGCGCCGCTCTCTCCAAACCGCAGGCCGCTTCCTCCGCCGGCATCCACCAACACTCGCGCTCGCCCATCTTGCCAAATCAGATAGCTGCTCGACGCGCGCTTGTCTTGTAGTTCCGGCCCACCCGAGCCCAGCACCTGCACGGCGACGCCCTGCGAGCCACAAGACTGCGCCGCCGCGAATGGGGGCAATGCGCAACTCAGGAGACAAATAATCAGCTGTAGAAATCGTCTAACGGAGCGAATTCGAATTCGCAGCATTGACGGAACCTCCGCGGCGAGGAAACTCTAATCGATTTGTGTCGAAACGTCGTCTCGGAAATCTAGTGGGAACCGCTCGCAGGCAACGCCGCGATCACCGCGTCGGTAAATTTATCCGTGCCCGCGCCGCCGCCAACGTCCCGCGTGGTGTGCGCGCCCTCACGATAAACCTTCTCGAGCGCTGCTTCGATCCGCCGCGCCGCCGGACGCTCCCCCAGATGATCCAGCATCAAAATACTGCTCAGCAGCAGGGCAGTGGGATTCGCAAACCCCTTCCCGGCGATGTCCGGCGCCGTGCCATGAACGGCCTCAAACATCGCGGCATCGTCGCCGATATTTGCGCTGCCCACCACGCCCAAGCCGCCAACCAGGCCCGCCGCCAGGTCGCTCATCACATCTCCATACAGGTTCGGCAGCAGCAGCATGTCAAACTGCGCCGGATCCAGCACCGCCTGCATGCACGCATTATCCACGATCATTTCCTTGTATTCGATGTCCGCATATTCCTGTGCCACCGTCCGGATCGATTTCAGGAAAAGTCCGTCCGACAATTTCATGATGTTGGCTTTGTGGATGGCGTGAATCTTTTTGCGCCCATTTTTCCGCGCGTAATCGAAGGCAAACCGCGCGATCCTCGTCGACGCGCGTTCCGTAATGATTTTCAGACTTTCCACCACTCCGGGAACCACTTCATGCTCCAGCCCGGAATACAAATCCTCGGTGTTTTCGCGCACCAGCACGATGTCCACGCCCTGGAATCGCGATTTCACTCCCGGCAGGTTTTTCACCGGCCGCAAATTGGCGTACAGGTCCAGCGTCCGGCGCAGCGCCACGTTCACGCTTGGCGCGCCGCCGGCAATGGCCGTGGCCATCGGGCCTTTCAGCGCCACGTGATTGCGCCTCACCGACTCCACCGCCGACTGGCTCACCAGCTGGCCCTTTTCCGTGCTCTTGTCGGTGCG
>JBBRZT010000104.1:0-11187 GCA_038236395.1 Candidatus Acidiferrales bacterium | reverse complement strand
GTACTTAGCGGCCAGCGCCATGATGGGATCCATGTCCGCGGTTTGCCCGTAGAGATGCACGGGAACGATGGCCGCGACACGCTTGCCGGTTTTGCGGTCCGTGAGTTTTTTGGTCTTGCTGTCGAAATCGCAGCGGGTTTCGAAATATCCGCGCAGTTTTTCCGGATCCATCGTGTAAGTGGCTTCGTCGATGTCGACAAAAGCGATTTGCGCGCCGGCCTGCGAGATGGCTTCAGTGGTGGCAATAAAGGTATGCGGAACAGTTACGATGATGTCGCCCCGCTCGACGCCGGCGGCCATGAAAGCGAAGCGCAGCGCGTCGGTTCCGCTGTTTACGCCGACGCAGTACTTGGCGTCGCAGAACGCGGCGAATTCACGCTCGAAATCTTCCACCATCGGTCCGCCGATAAAGCCAGCGGTGCTGAAAACCTTTTTGGCAACCGCGAGCAGCTCCGCTTCCAGTTCCTGATGGGGAGCTACCAGGTCGAGGAACGGCACTTTGGTTGTCGATGTCATGGCTACTTTTTCTCCTGTGAAATAAACCGCAGAAACTTTGCTGGGTTGCCGGCGACGATGGCGTTGTCGGGCACGTCTTTGGTCACCACGCTGCCCGCGCCGACGATGGCGTTATGGCCTACGGTGACGTTGCTTAAGATGGTCGAGCCGGAGCCGATGGATGCGCCCTTGCGCACCGTGGTGGCTTCGACTTTCCAGTCTGCCTCGGTTTGCAGTTCGCCTTCTGCGGTGGTAGACCGTGGGTAACTGTCATTGATAAACGTGACGCTGTGGCCGATGAAAACATTGTCTTCGATGTGCACACCTTCACAAACAAAGGTGTGGCTGGAAATCTTGCAGCGCCGCCCAATGCGCGCATTTTTTTGAATCTCCACGAAGGCGCCGATCTTTGTTTCGTCGCCGACTTCACACCCATACATATTGATGAACTTGGAGAGTTTGACGTCTTTCCCGAGCTTGACGTCGGGAGCGATGCACACGAACTCGTTCACAGAGTTACAGCCTCGCCGCGGTTTCGTACCGAGCGGTCAGCGGCCTCCAGGATGCGAACGACACGCAAGCCGGCTACTCCGTCGTTAAAAGGGCTCTTGTTGGCCTCGATGCATTGCAGGAAATAAGCCGTCTCCGCGCGCAACGCTTCGATCTGTTCCACCTGCGGCGACCACATGTCGCCCGAGCGGTAGCTGACCAGCAATTGATGCAGGCCACCAGGATTAGGGTTGGACATGCTTACGCCTTTGTCGTACACCTTGATTTTTTCGTCGGCCTCGAGGTCGTTCCACACCAGCATTTTTTTCTCGCCGCCGATCAGGGTGGTGCGCACCTTTACGGGCGACAGCCAGTTCACGTTGATGTGGGCGATGATGTGGCGCGGAAAATATACGGTGATGAACGCGACGTCTTCGATGCCGTTCAGATGGCTTTCGCCGGTAGCCACCACGGCGTCGGGTTTTTCCCCGATCACGTGGTCCATGATGGACAGATCGTGCGGTGCCAGATCCCAAATCACGTTGACGTCATGCTGAAACAGTCCCAGGTTGACGCGCAACGAATCGTAGTAATACAGATCGCCAAGCGCGCCTTCGTCGATGAGCTCGCGAATTTTCTTGACCGCGCCGGTGAATAAAAAGGTGTGGTCCACCATGATCTTTAGATTCTTGCGATCGGCCAACTCGATCAATTCTTCTGCTTGGGCCACGCTGCAGGTGAAAGGCTTTTCAACGAAAACGTGCTTGCCATTCTCGAGAGCTTTCTTGGCCAGTTCGTAGTGCGTCCAAACCGGAGTCACTACCGCAATCAAGTCGATGTTCGGCGAATTGAGGACTTCGGTCTCATCGGTGGTGAAAGCCATTCCCGGATGAGCCTTACGCAGGCGCTCCTGCGTCTTGGGATTCTTGTCGCAAACCAGAGTTACTTCGGAGGAATCGTGCGTATGAAAATTGCGGACGATATTCGGGCCCCAGTAACCATAACCAATCGCACCAATGCGGATCATACGTCTCCTTCTGGAATTACAATCCCTCGGTGTAGGAGGCGAAGCGAGGATGGGGACGCGCTTGCCTGGGAGTGAAAGTGTCGAACCCTGCGACTCCGTGGGACCAATAAAAGACTACTGCATGCAACAGCAACTTGAGAGCGGATTCAAGGCGCTGGTTTCCTGTTGGAAACCGTTAACTGTTAGTGTGCGCCGTCGCCGGAGAAAACGGCCGAAGGAGTTTGAACAAGGATTTTAATGTCCAGCCACAAAGACCATCCGCGCGCATATTTCAGGTCGAGGCGCACCATATCGTCAAAGCGCGTGCGGCTACGTCCTTCCACTTGCCAAAGTCCGGTGATGCCCGGCTTGATTTCCAGGACCCGGCGGCGATGCCAGAGGTCGTAAGCGCGGAATTCGTAAGCGATCGGAGGGCGAGGACCAACCAGCGACATTTCACCGCGCAGCACGTTGAGGAACTGGGGCAGTTCGTCGAGACTCGTTTTTCGAAGGAATCGTCCGACGGCGGTGACCCGCGGGTCTTGTTGAATCTTGAAGACCTGTTTCGCGCCATCCGTGCCGGATTCACCAACCTGGCCGGAGATGAACTGGTTCACGTAGTCCTGATGAATTTTGGCGTCGCAGTTCGTATACATGGAGCGAAACTTCAAAAAGGTGAAGGTCTGGCCATACTGGCCAAGCCGCTCCTGGCGGAACAATATGGGGCCCTTGGAAGACAGCTTGATAGCGAGCGCAATGGCGGCCAGCGCCGGAGAAAAAAATAACAACGCCGCCGTACTGCCGAAAAGATCCATGGCGCGCTTGATGCCAAACGCCAGTTTCTTGGAATCCTCTTTCCGGGAAATATCCGGATAAAGAGCCACGTTGGCCACGGAATTCGAATCACTTTTCCCATACTCTTCAGGGAAAAAGTGAAATGAAACCGAAATCTTGGAGCTCTTCTCTTTCCCGACGGAATGCTGGAACGCGGCTCGCAGCTTTTCGAGCAGACGCTCGTGAATAATCTTGGGCGCAGTCTCACCCAACTCGGTGCCAATCACTCCGATGAGGTTATCTTCCAGGTACCAGCCCAGAATATCGGTTTCCCTGGTGGAATTGGTGAGCGCAATGCCGATCTTTCCCAGCGTGCGGTTTTTGTTGCCGTCATCCAAAGCACGCTTGACGTCGACCAGCACGAGCACGAAACGCTTTTGGGCACGTTCAGCCCGCCGGCGTTCCAGGTACAACATGGAAACGAATGCGTCTTCGCTTAAAAGCGTCCGCGCTTCGTTTTCCATGCTCGCTACCGGAGCATTCTCTTTAATCTGAAGCTTGGGTCGAACCGCTTCATTTTTCAGCGCAGTCTTTATTGAGCTCATCGTCCTTTTATCCGTAAATCCCTACCGGGCAATTCCAATAGTTTGGCCTAAGAATTCGCGCGTACTGCGTCCCTCGCGCGGCTTGCTGTGGCCGTAACACGTTCCTGCTTCTGCGGTACCACGGCCGAAACCCAGCTAAGATCTACTTCCAAGGCTAAAGATCGCTGCAACAGCGTGACTGACAAAACTACCCTGTGGTTCCCCTTAAAATTAACCAGAATTCCTTGCAGTCCGCTTAGGTGCCCGTAATTGACCCGCACCAACTCGCCCGCCTTTAAGTACGGCCAAGGCTGGGCAGGGATCCCGGAGCTGACTGCAACCTGTAACGCTTCAATCTCGCCATCGGGAATCGGTATTGCTATCCGGCCGTTTCCCACCACCTGCACGACACCTGCAGCGGTTACGATCGGCTGCCGCTCCTGGTATTCGAATCGGCAGAACAGATACCCGGGAAACAGAGCTTGATCGACCTCTTTCGTCCTGTCCGACCATTTCCTCAAACTCTTGTAGGTGGGCAGAAAGCATTCGAATCCCCGGCCTTCAATTTGAGACGCTACGGACGACTCCTTGCGACAATTGACCTGCAGGGCGTACCAACTGAGGCCGGTCCAGAGCCGCTTTGAAGCTGTGTTGCCGAGGTTCAAATCTTTATCTCCGAGTCGATTAGAGGTGAGGCCGGATGGGCTACCGCCATAAAACCCCCATTTTGGCCGAGTCTCTCGGTCTAAGAAAGGGCAATTACTCTGCCACTACTACTAAGACCGATGGACTAAGAATCGCGTAGACTTCCAAAACTATGTCATTGATTACACGACACTTAAACATTGCCGAGAAATCGCAGTTTGGACAGCGCACTTCTTTGACCTGAAATCGCAAACCAAATGAGAAAACCACTGCCTTATTGTTGCAAACACCTTCCGAGCCATTCACCAAACCAAGCCTGCTTGGTAAATTTTAACCTTGGGTAAATTATAGACTAAAAAGGTGTTACTCAACATCAATAACGATATAAGAGCATTGGCTTTACGTGAGATTCCATGATGAGAACGCCCTCTCTCCCTCAATTGAACTCGGTACTTTCGACTTAGTTCTCACCTGGATATCCCGGGTTCCTTGCTCTCACTCGCTAGCCCAACCATTCCCCCAGGTCAACACTATCCAAAAGTTCGTCACAGGTATACCTGACCTCCCGGACAGGCAATAGCACTGTCCTTTAATTGACCACTGACCAAGTTGTCCCTCCGCCAGCACAAAAGCTAACGTCCAGACATGGAACGTCGAGGAGTTTTGCCCGCATCACATCGAATAGCGCGTTTCCAATTCAGGGAATGCCTTTTTCTAATCCTAACCATCATCGTCTCTCTCGGGAGTTGTTCGTGCGCGGGGGTAGTTTCCGGCTCGTCCGATGCTCACGAGCCAACTTCCCAATCGAAAATTGTATTGATTCCGAACGCCGTCGACTTCAACAACGTACCGTTGGGTGAGAAGAATACTCAAACCATAAAAATGTCCAATGCGGATACTCACAGCATTCAAATAAAGAACATCCGCGTCGCTGGTGCGGGTGTTTCTATCAAGGGGTTAACGTTCCCTATCTCGTTGGCTCCTAAAGAAAGCCGGACTTTCAATGTGGAGTTCGCCCCGAAGTCTGCCGGAGCGGTGAGCGGAAGCCTGACGATCGAGAGCAATCTGTCGACTCCTGAAATTTTAACCGTCAAGGGTGTCGGAGCTAAAGCTGCCCCAAAGTTGCAAGCCAACCCGGCGTCTATTAATTTCGGCAAACTGGGCATCAAGGCCACCTCGGCGCAGACCGTAAAAATTTCGAATACCGGAAATTCCAAGGTCACCATCAAGCAGACCGTCCTTAGCGGATCGGGTTTTGCGATTTCTGGACTCCGCTCGGGGATTTCTCTCGATCCTCTGCAGGAAATTTCGTTCTTGATCACCTTTCATCCGTTAACCAAGGGGACAGTAACCGGATCGCTGAAGTTCATAACCAAAGAACTCAACGCACCGGTAGTCATGGCTCTCGCGGGCGACGGAGTCGATCCCGGCAGCGCGCCGTCCTCGTCCAAGCATGTCGTAACCCTGAGCTGGGAGGCAAGTAACAGTACAAACGTAAGTTATCAGGTTTACCGGGGCGAAACCCCAGGTGGGCCCTATATCCGGCTGACCGCTTCGGCGATCACTGCGCTCGGGTATTCAGACTCCAATGTGGAATCCGGTATCGAGTACTTTTATGTTGCGACGTCGGTGGACAAGCACGGGACTGAAAGCCTCTATTCGCAGGAAATCGCCGTGACGATTCCCAATCCCTAGGCCGGATTCGACGCCGGGCTCAGTGCCGGTTCGGCGTCAACGTACGCATCCCGAAAGCTCAAGGATTCAAGCGGGCCCTCCGCGATGAGAGAAGCGATGTATTCCGGCGCGGGCTCGAAAGAGCGTATGCTCCACCGGTGACTATCGGCGCTGACTAACTTTTCCGGCGCGCCAGGCGTCAATGACACGTCAAAACTATCCAGGGGAATTTGCAGACCGCCTCCGTGCGCTTTGACGTACGCCTCCTTGCGCGTCCAGCAAAGAAAGAAGGCGCTGGTACGTAATTCGATGGGGAGCTCGCGCAGCTCGCTCTGTTCAGCCGCCGAAAAATAACGCTCTGCTATCCCTTCGGTCGCAAACTCCGGCCGGATCTTTTCGGCGTCGATTCCCAGTTCACGGTTCATCGCGAATGCGTACAACGCCAGGCCATACGAGTGGGTCAGATTGAAGCGAAGGCCGTCGTGCTCTACAAGCGAGAGCTTTCCATACGGTCCGGTTCGAAACTCAAGACTCTGCGGCGCTCGGTGAAGATATGAGCCGAGAAGTTCTCGGAGCCTGCACCGCGCGACCAGAAAGTGTTCGCGATCATGCTCAAAAACGAAGCGGTTGGCGCGAGCACGCTCCTCCTCGGACAGGTGCCGGCACAAGCGCTCCCTTTCTAGAGGGTCGACATCCAGCCACGCGCGCCAGACATGAATTTCTTTTTCAGGAAGCGCAACCTGGCGTGTCGGCTGGGACCAATGTACGGATTGCATGGAAGTCGAGAATAGCACTGGAGGTGGAAACTTCGGCAAGCGAACAACCTTCATCTAAACGCTGTATTATCAGCGACTAACGAGAATTGGTTCAGTCGCCGCAGCCGGTTCTGGAACCTCATCCGTGACGGTGGGTCGAAGCCGAGAGGTGAGTTCGTCCGCCAGGCGCACGACTCGCGGCTCAACCAAGATGTTTTGCTGGTGGCCCGGCAACTCGCAGATTTTCAAATTTCCTTTGATGACCGGCCGCCAGCCCAGGCTGGAATCGGAAATGATCCCCGGCAATTGCTTGCTGGCGCGAAACAGCAGCACATCGCCGTGATACGGGCGCGGAACATAATTGTCAAAGGCCCGGTCATGCTCAATTCCAAGAATCTCCAGAATATACGCCATGGATTTCTGCTGGTGTCCATTCGACGCCCCTTTGTCCATGGCGATTTGTGTTCTGGCGCGCATCACATCCCAGGTTCTACGCAGCCGATCGCCAAAATATCCAGAGCCCCGATGCGACAAGTGCTCTCGTTCGAGATCGATTCTTTTCGCTGCGCGGTGCCACCAGCGGTTCGCCGAACTGCTGCCGGGAAGGAACGGCTCGGAGGCGGGATGAGTAGTCTGGATCATGACCACCAATCCAACCTTCTGCCCTGCCGATTGCAACTGCTGAGCCGCCTCGAGCGCGACCAGCCCGCCAAAACAAAAACCTCCCAGAAAGTAGGGCCCTTCGGGTTGCAGACTTCGTATTTCCTTGAGATATGCTGAAGCCATCTGCTCCAGGGTTTGATTTTTTCCGATGTTGCCGTCCAACCCGCGCGCCTGAAGAGCGAACACGGGCTGGTCTTGTCCAAGGTGGCTGGCCAGCGGATAGTACTCCAGCACGTTGCCACCATGGCTATGGATCAGAAACAGAGGAGGTTTCGATCCTCCGGGCTGCACCGAAACCAAAGAAGACCAGGAAGGCTGCCAATTTTCTCTTCGCAAGACTTCGGCGAGAGCTCCGACCGTCGGCGCCTGCAGCAGGGTAGCCAGCGGCAGCCGCCGGCCATAGATTTTCTCGATTTCAACGATGATGCGCACGGCCAGCAGGGAATGGCCGCCCAATTCGAAAAAGTTGTCATTCAAGCCGACGCGCTTCACCTTCAATATCTTGGACCAAAGCTGCGCGAGCACCTGCTCGATCGAATCCGTGGGAGCCAGGAATGATTCCTTGCGCTCAACGCTACGCGCTTCTGGAGCGGGAAAGGCCTTCACGTCGACCTTTCCGTTGGCCGAAAGCGGCAGCTTATCCATGCGCACGAAGGCCGACGGCACCATATATTCGGGAATTTCTTTTTGCAGATAGGCGCGAAGCTCGCTCACATCCAGGGTCGCGTTGCCTCGCGCTTCGTAGTAAGCCACCAGTACTTTTTCGCCCGGGGTATCTTCGCGGGCGGTCACCACACATTGCTTCACCGCGGGAAACTTTCCGAGTACCGCGGCAATCTCGCCGAGCTCGATACGGAAGCCGCGAATCTTGACCTGATTATCGATGCGTCCCAGATATTGAATATCGCCGCTCGGCAGATACCGGGAGAGATCACCGGTCTTGTAGAGTCTCGCGCTGCTCTGTTTCCCCACTACGTCGGGGATAAACCGTTCGGCGGTCAACTCCGGGCGATTCAGGTATCCGCGAGCCAATCCGATGCCGCCAATGTGCAGCTCGCCTGCAACTCCAATCGGCACAGGACCGAGGTTCTGATCCAAAATGTAAATCTGATTGTTGGCAATCGGGCGGCCGATGGGAACAAAACTGCGGCGGTCGTCCCGGCGGCATGCCCAGTAGGTAACGTCGACGGCCGCTTCGGTCGGCCCGTAAAGATTGTGCAATTCCGCATTGCTGTTGGCGAAGAAAAGCCGTTGCAGGTCTGCGGGCAGCTCTTCACCGCTGCAGAAAACCTGGCGAATGCTGGATTTTGCCGGCAATTTCACCGCTTCCAGGAACAACCGCAGCATGGAGGGCACAAAGTGAAGCGTGGTGATTCCCTCCTGCGCGATCAGCTCGGCAAGATAGGCCGGATCGCGATGTCCGCCGGGACGTGCAAATACCAGACTCGCGCCGGTGACTAGAGGCCAGAAAAATTCCCAAACGGAAACGTCGAAGCTGTACGGAGTTTTTTGAAGTATGCGATCGGCGGCAGTCAGCCGGTAAGCATCCTGCATCCATTGCAGACGGTTCACGATTCCTTCGTGAATATTCACTACGCCCTTGGGTTTTCCCGTCGAGCCCGAAGTGTAAATTACGTACGCCGCGTCGCGTCTACCAGAACGCACGCCCAAGTTCGAATCCGGCTCAGACGCAATCTTCGACCATTCGCTATCCAGACAAATAGTAGGTATCGAGTGCGGCGGCAAGCGGTCCAGCAGCGCCTGCTGCGTCAGGATGACCAGCGGTTGGGCGTCTTCTAGCATCAATCCCAGCCGATTGCCCGGATAGTCAGGATCCAGCGGCATATACGCGCCGCCCGCTTTCAGTATGCCGATCAGCGCGACGACCATTTCAAGCGAGCGTTCCGCGCAAACGCCGACGCGCACATCAGGGCCGACTCCCAGCGCTTTCAAATGATGCGCGAGCTGATTCGTACGCCGGTTCAATTCTTGATAGGTCAGGTGTTTGCCTTCCGCGGTTACCGCCCGCGCGTCCGGCGTCCTTGCCACTTGCGACTCAAACCAGGCCTGCAGCGTTTCCACTTCCGGATATTTCGTGGCGGTATCGTTCCACTTCACTACAATCTCGTGGCGCTCAGCTTCCGAAAGGATGGGCAGCTTGCCGATCAGTTCAGTGGGCGACGCGGCGATGCTTTCCAGCAACGTATGCAGGTGCTTCAGCCAGCGTTCCATCGTGGAGTGATCGAACAAATCGGTGTTGTAGTCGCACTCGACGTACAGCGAGTGCGCCCCTTCCACGAAGTTGAAGAACATGTCGTAGTGCAGCGCTCGCTTGGGATTGCGGTCGGAGGCAAATTTCAAGCCATCGAATTGTATGAAGCTGGCGTCGCGGTCAATGTTGAAAATCACTTCCACCAGTGGAGGGCGGCCGGGGCTGCGCGGAACCTTCACGCTTTGCAGAATTTCCCCGACGGTAGTCTGGTTATGGTCATAACCGTCTAAAACGCTTCGCTTCACTGCCGCCAGATTCTGCTGGAAGGTTGCGGCCGGATCCAGCCGCGTGCGCACCGGGAGCAAATTGACGCAGTGCCCTACCAGGCAGTTTTTTCCGGTGATGGCTTGTCCGCCGACACCCAAGCCGACCACCAAATCCGTTTGACCCGTCAATCGATACAGCAGGGTTTTCAGTCCCGCCATCAACAGCACCACCAGCGTGGTGCGTTGCTGCCCGGCGGTGCGCTTCAGCAGTGCATGCAGAGCTTCGGGGATATCGCGTTTCAATGTGGATGCCTGGGCGGTTCGGAGCGCCGGGCGCAGACGATCGGTGGGCAACTCTAATGGTGCGGGGATATCGACGAACTGCTTGCGCCAGTACTCAGCGTCAGCGCGGGCCTGCGGAGTATCCCCCTGCATGGTGCGCGCGTATTCGGGAAAAGATTCGGGTGCTTCCAATTCCGCTGCTGTTCCTTTTTTCGCTGCGGAATAAATCTTCGCCAGTTCGCTGAGCAGCAGCCCGCCGGACCAGCCATCACAAACGATGTGGTGGGCGGTCCAGATCACCACGTGGTGATCCGGCGATAAGCGGGCGATTCTGATCCTCAGCAGCGGGCCAGTGCGCAAATCGAAAGGCTCGGCAACTTCCCGATCGATGATGGCCGCGAGTTCATTATCAGCGGCGCTTCCAGCCTTTCCGCTTAGATCCAGCAGCGGCGCATCGATGGCAACGCTTTTGTTGATCCGCTGAGACAGGCCGTCGGAGCTGAAATTCGCCAGGAGAATCGGGTGCCGCTCCACAATTTGCTTTAGAGCGCGGCGGAACAACTCCACGTCGAAGGAGCCGCGAAAATCAAGTTTCAACGATTCGTTGTAGCCCAGGCCCGCGTCGCCGCCCATCTGCGACGCCAGCCAGATTTCTTTTTGCGCTTCGGTAAGAGGAAAGGAGTCGCCGTCGGCGGCACCTGCGGGGCCCGCGACCGCCGGCTCCCTCTCGCGCTGCGGGTTGGCTTCAGAAGACCCTGGTGGTGCATGACTTTTCTGCGGCGTGCCTCCGGACGGCGGCAAAAATCCGCCCGTTTGCATTTCTGACAGGCTTTCCCGCAGCGCGCGAATCAAGTGCGCCAGATCTTCTTCGCTGTGCGCCGTAGTCATCACGAAGGCGCGATTGTCGTAAATGTGGATGCCGCGTTCGCGCAGCAGGTAAAAAAGCAATCCCGCGAACTTTTGATCGGACGGATAGCCCAGCTGAATGAGCGAACTGAATTGCGTCAGGTGGTAGGGAGCCTTGAATTCTTCGATAACCGCGCGCATTTCATCGGCAAGTTGCGCGGTACGCGCCGTGAGGTTCTGCTGCAGCTTCGGACCGGCCTGCTTCAAATGCAGCAGTACAGCCTTGGCTGCCGCCAGAGCGAGCGGATGGCGCACGAAAGTGCCGGCAAAAAATGTCACGCCTACTTCAGGGAAAGAAGCGTCGCCGTACTGCCAGTTTCCGCCGTCCAGCGCGTCCATGAATTTCGAGATGCCGGTAACCACCCCGATGGGCAGGCCGCCGCCGACTACTTTTCCATACGTGGCGATATCCGCGCGCACGCCAAAATGCGCTTGC
>JBBRZT010000103.1:0-11284 GCA_038236395.1 Candidatus Acidiferrales bacterium | reverse complement strand
TCCTCGCTGTCGTAATCCGGTTTCGCCGTCGCTTCCACAATTCCCGCGCTCAAGGTAATTTGCGTCGCGTCCCACGGCGGCCGCAAACCCGACGCCGCCCGCAATAATTTATCCGCCAGGTGCTGCGCCCCATCCAGCGTAGTATCCGGCAAAACAAACGCCAGCGACCACGACGTATATTTCACCACCACGTCGTTCTGACGCAAATGCGATTGCAGCGACCGCGCCAGTTGCTCCAGAAATCGCTCCATCGGCGACTCGCCCTGCTGCCGCAAAATTTCCGCCCCGCGATCGATCTGCAAAATCGCCAGCGACAGCGGCGTCCCCTGCGTCTTCGCGCGATCCGCTTCCGTCAGCAAACAACTCTGGTACGAGCTGCGGCTCAACAGCCCAGTCCGCTCGTCCGAAACCCCCATGCGCCGCACCAGCGACCGCAGCCGTGTGTGGCTCACGCTCATCAGCATCTGGTCCCCGATGGCCTGCAAAAAATAAACTTCGTTCGGCCGCCACTTGTGCGATTTCGCGCGCCCCACAATCAGCATTCCCGCGGGAGCCTGTGTTTCCTTGTCCGTAATCATCACGCCCAGCGCGCTCTCCAGCCCCAGCTCGCCCAATATCGACCCGTCCGACGATTCCACCATCAGCCCGCCCAGCACATCCGGCTCGGCTTTTTCCATCAGCGCCAGCAACAAAACCACTTGCGCTCCGGGAGCTGCCTTCAAATCCGCCGCAAAAAATTCCGCCGTCATCTCCGGCGGCCGGCCCACCGCGCCCACCACCGCGATGGCTCGCGTGGCGTGCAGGTAGGCTCCCACTTCGTTCACCGCGGTGTTCAACATCGCCCGCGGCGTCTGCTGCCTGAAAATTTTCTGGTTCACTTCCGAAATCTTCGACAGATCGCGCAGGGTTTCCGCCGTGTACGTTCCTGCCTTGTTCGCCGCAGCGGGCTGCTGCACTTCCGCTGGCGCCTGAACAGGCGCAGCCACCACCGGCGCGGCAACCGGCGCTGCTGGCGAAGGTTGTTGCCGGTGCGCTCCCGGCGGCCACCAGTTCGCCAGCTGGTACAAATTCGAAAGCCGCGCGTTCCGTTTTTCCTCGCCCGGAAACATCACCCCAATTTTTTGAAGCCGGTCCAATGCCTTGTTGTGCAGCGAATACTGCAAAAATATTTCCGTTTGCACGATCAAATCTTCCAGCGTCTGCGACTCCCGCCCGGCTTCCGTCATCGGCTGTGACGAGGTCACCACTTCGCTGGCCGGCGCATGATGTTGCGCGGGCGAGCCCGCCGTAGGACTCGAAGACCGTGCCAGCCGTCCCGCCACGCGCTTGAAAAATGTGTCGTCCACCCGTCCGCGCAACGATTCCAGCCGCTCCTGGTTGCGATAATCGTAAGCGTCGATATCCACCAGCTTTTCCAGCGCCTCGGAAGCCTTCGGTATATTCCCGTTCTTCGCGTACACATCAAACAGCTTGATCAATATCTCGAAATATTTCGATTCCCGGTTCAGCTCGTTGTAGAGCGCCGCCCAGAACTCCAGAACGCCCTGCAATTGCGGATATTTATCCGCCACCGCGTCCAGCTGCGTCGCAAATTCGTTTTGTTTCTTGTCCGCGAACATCCGCCGCTTCAAAGTCCCGAAAATCTCCACCGCGCTGCGATCTTTCCCCGCCGCGGCATACGCGTCGGCCAGCTCAAATAGCCGCGCCGCCCCTTCATTTTTCTCCCGCAGCAATCGCTCGAGCACTTCGCGCGCCCGGTCCAGTTTCCCGGCGGCGATCAGCGCGTCCGCGAACGTATCCACAAACGCCGGATCAGTTTCCGTCGTGGAAAACGGTTCGAGTATCGCCACCGCCTCCCCGGCTTTCCCTGCGCGCAACTTGGCCTCGGCATACAACAAGGTCACGCTGCGCTCCTGCGGAGCCAGAACGTACGCGCGATGCAGTAATTTCAGCGCATCCGCATGCTCCCCCCGCGCGGTAGCCAGTTGCCCCGCGCGCAAATACGCCCGAGCCGCCAGCGCATTTCTCGAGATGAGCTCCGCCGCTTCCGCCAGCCGCAATTGCCGCACAGGATTTTCCGGATCGAGCTGCGCGATGCGCTCCAGGCAAAACAGCGCATCTTCCGCTCGCGATTCGCTGTTAAAAAGCTCCGCCGCTTTGCTGTACTGCTCAATAGCTTCATCGCCGTGATTCTGCTTCTGCTGCAAAAACGCATACCGCGCAATCCGCTCCGGCGGCTGCTGCACCGTCCCGCTGCGCAAAAACCGGTTGTAAATCGCCAGCGCCTTATTTTCATCACGCGGATCGATCAACATGTCAAACAGTAGCCCGTAGTGCACCGCCGCCAGATCCGGCTGCTCCGTCCGCGAATACAAATCCCCCAGCGCCTGCGTGGCCTCCTGATGCTGCGGCACCTCGTCCAGCACCGACAAATACGCCGCAATCGCGTCCGCAACGCGGTTCTTCTCCAGGAAACGCTTCGCTCGATCAAGATGCTTGTTTATATCTCCGGCCATCAGAGAGGTTTGCCTTTGGGTGGTAACTATGAACGCCTACGCAAGTCGCCTCAACAAAATCAGCCCGCGTGCAGCAATTTTATCTCTTTCAACTATATACCGCCGCCACCACGCGGCCAAATACCAGGTCGCCTTACAGTAAGTGTTAATACCGTTTTACCCTGAGCCCGTTTTTCCTGAGCCCCGTCTACCCTGAACCGTGCGCCAGCAGCCGAAGCTCCAAACCTATAAGAGGGAGTGCCGCATCCTTTGTGCTTTTCAAAGGGCAGTCTTTGCCTCTGAATTTCTTTGCCTTTGAATTCCTTTGCCTTTGAATTCCTTTTTATTTGCCTTCGCAACCAACGTAGTTAACGCACCCAAACCTGTCTTCCCGACCGAAGCGGGCCGACGCCTTTTCCCCAACTTCGCTCCTGCGAAGTTGTCGGCTTGCGCAGCGGAGGGATCTCTCTTCGATTGATCGCGCAAGCCACTCCGGCTTTCATCACAGGACCTTGGCAATCACTCAAATCGTTTCACTCGGCTCTCCGCCCTTCCGACTGGTCCTTAGCTAACTGTTTCTCCAGACAACTCCGGCACAAACACCCCTCCACCTCCCCCGCCGACACCACCGGCATCGGCCCGTGCGGCAATTCCGCGCACCAGCACCCACCCTCCGGCTTACAACTCATCGCCGCACCACACCGCGCACATCGCGTTTCCATCGCCACGATTATCCGCCATCCCGGCGCAACCGCAACAAAATGCGAGTTTTCTTTGCTGCAGTGGATCAGTCCGATAGGCAGCCTTAGTTAGGCAGAAACGGTCATTGGCTTGCATTCCCTTATGATGGTCGCTGAGCGTTAAAGTGACCGTTCCACAATTTCAAGTGGGAGTGCCAGTGAACATGACCGTTTTCATGGATTTAGTTGCGGCCGACAAACTGCGGCAAATAGCCAGAGGTGTCGCATTTCTCGCGTGCATTGTCCTGCTCATGACACATCTGGCTTCAGCACAGGACAGTAAGGCCTCAAAGATTCCTGACGGTGAGGCGCAATTCACATCGGAGCAGTTGGACCAGTACTACCTCGTCTATAAGAATCCAGATGTACGGTACCTAAGAACAGCGTTCGATTCCTATCTCAATGGCTCAGAAGGTTCGGAGCAAGAACGTCAACTGCTGAGGAAATGGAGCAAAGACTATTTCCGAAGTAAGTTCATGGTCTTGTCTCGTGAAGACAACGCGTTTGGTGGCACGCTGATAACTATGCTTTTTCAAGACCGCCCAGACAAAGTCTTTGTCGCTTGGGTCTATCCAGAGGGTGGCGCTAAAAAGCTCACGATTAGAAGATTCGACGTCGGCGATTTCACTGAAGAGGACCTGAGGCGCATAAAACTACGCTACAAGAAGCTCATCGAAGATAGAGTCCACGCGATGTGAACTCTGAAGTTCCGACGAGTCGGAAAATCGAAACCGCCTCCACCACCCACCGCCTCCCGAAGTGACGCATCCCCCAATCTATGGCAAACTCATTGTTTACGCGGCATGGTTTTTGCGCCTCACCACGCGCGAAGCGACCGGACTCTCCTGCCGTTACAAGCCTAAATGGATCCAAAGTTCATACGCAATTTCTGCATCATTGCGCACATCGACCACGGCAAATCCACGCTCGCCGACCGCCTGCTGGAAATGACCGGCGCCCTCACCTCCCGCGAAATGCACGAGCAGGTCCTCGACTCCATGGACCTGGAGCGCGAGCGCGGCATCACCATCAAAGCCAAAAGCATCCGCCTCCATTACCAGGCCAAAGACGGCCACACCTACCGCCTCAACCTCATCGACACGCCCGGCCACGTCGATTTTTCCTACGAAGTTTCCCGCGCCCTCTCCGCCTGCGAAGGCGCCCTCCTCGTCGTCGACGCCAGCCAGGGCGTTGAAGCCCAAACCGTCGCCAACACTTTTCTCGCCGCCGGAAACAATCTCACCATTGTCCCGGTCATCAACAAAATCGATCTCCCCGCCGCTCAAACCGATTTCGTCAAAGAACAAATCGAAACCGTCCTCGCTATTCCCGCCGCCGACGCCCTGCTCATCAGCGCAAAAAGCGGTCTAGGCGTCGAAGACGTTCTCGAAGCCATCGTCGCGCGCATCCCGCCCCCCAAAGGCAGCGCCGAAAATCCCCTGCAGGCCCTGATTTTCGATTCCTGGTTCGATATTTATCGAGGCGCAGTCGTTCTCGTCCGCGTGATGGAAGGCCGCATCACGCCGCACATGAAAATCCGCTTGGTCTACAGCGACGAAGTATACGAAGTGGAAACTCTTGGCACCCTCACGCCCAAGCCCGTCGCTCTCGAAGAACTGGAAGCCGGCGACGTCGGCTTCATCGTCGCCAATATCAAGCGCGTCGCCGACGCCCGCATGGGCGACACCGTCACCGACGCCGTTCGCCCCGCGCCCGCGCTTCCAGGATTCGAAGCCATCAAGCCCATGGTCTTCGCCGGCATGTTCCCGGTACTCGCCGACGAATACGAGCCTCTGCGCGACGCTCTAGGCAAATTGCAGTTAAACGACGCCGCGTTTTTTTACGAGCCGGAAAATTCTGTCGCGCTCGGCTTCGGTTTCCGCTGCGGCTTCCTCGGCCTCCTCCACATGGAAATCGTGCAGGAGCGCCTCGAGCGCGAATTCGGTCTCAATCTCATCACCACCGCGCCCAGCGTGCGCTACCGCATCACCCGCGTCTCCGGCGAAGTGATGGAAGTGGACAGTCCCGCGAAATTTCCCAATCCCAGCGACATCGCCAAAATCGAAGAGCCCATCATCACCGCTATGATCATCACCAACGAAGATTCCGTCGGCGGCATCCTGCAGCTCTGCCAGGACAAGCGCGGCACCCAGAAAAATTTCGAATATCTCAGCCCCACGCGCGTCATGCTCACCTACGAACTACCTCTCAACGAAATCGTACTGGATTTTTACGACCGCCTCAAAAGTGTCTCGCGCGGCTACGCTTCGCTCGACTACCACCTCGCCGGCTACGTCGAATCGGATCTCCTCAAACTCGACGTGCTCGTCGCCGGCGAGCCCGTCGACGCTCTCGCCCTCATCATTCACCGCGAATTCGCCTACGACCGCGGCCGTGACCTGGTCACCCGCCTCCGCAAACTCATTCCCCGCCAGATGTTCGAAGTCCCCATCCAGGCCGCCATCGGCAGCCGCGTCATCGCCCGCGAAACCGTCGCCGCCATCCGCAAAAACGTCCTCGCCAAATGCTACGGCGGAGACATTTCCCGCAAGCGCAAACTCCTCGAAAAACAAAAAGAAGGAAAAAAACGCATGAAACGCGTCGGCCAGGTCGACATCCCCCAGGAAGCCTTCCTCGCCGTCCTGAAAGTCGCCTCTTCCTCCGACGACGAGTAGTTTTTAAAGCCCGCTATTTTTTATTTTCCGTTTCGGTGTGCTTCACATCGGTAGTCAGTCGCCCGCGATGCAACTGCACATTGACGCCATCGCCGACGGCGACTTGCGCTGCATCCCGCAAAACATTTCCGGCCGTGTCCGTCGCAATCGCGTAACCCCGCTCCAGAACGCGCAATGGACTCCGTTCTTCAAGCTGCAATCGCAATCGCTCCAGCCGTTCGCGCTTCACGCGCAAAAATCGCTCCGCGCGAGTACCAAGCTCCGCCTGCCGTCGCTCCAGCAGCAACCGAAAGGTCGCAACCTTCCGCCGAAAATCAAAAGATACCAATCGCAAGTGTTGCGCGCCATGCCGCCGCCTCGCTTGCTCCACGCGCGCGCGCAAAGCCAATTCAATCCGCGCCGCAAACCCGCCAGTCCGGTTCCGCAACCGCACAATCTGCTTGTGAAAATCGAACGACACAATCCGCAGGTGCGTCACGTTAAATCGCTTCCGCGATTGCTCCAGCCGCGCCCGCAAACCCAGCGCCAGCCGCGAAGTCATCTCATCCGAGCGCTGCCGCCGCTGCCGCAGCAATTCCAGCGGCCGCCGAAATCCGCGCCGCCCAACCAGTTCATGTACCCGCCGCGATGACGCACTCAAGCGGTAGCGCAACAAACTCGCCAGGTTTTCCCGCAGCTCATGAATATGCTTGTCGAACTCCCGCCGCGTCTGCACCACCAGCTCAGCCGCCGCTGAAGGAGTCGACGCCCGCACGTCCGCCACAAAATCCGCGATGGTGAAATCCGTCTCGTGCCCCACCCCCGAGATAATCGGAATCGTGCAAGTCGCAATCGCCCGCGCCACAAATTCCTCGTTGAAGCACCACAAATCTTCCAGCGACCCGCCGCCCCGCGCCAGGATCACCACATCCACACTTTGCCGCCGGTTAAAAAATTGCAGCGCCCGCACAATTTCCGTCGCCGCGCCCTCGCCCTGTACCCGCACCGGATACAGCGTCAAATGCACATTGGGAAACCGCCGCCGCAAAATCCGCACCACGTCGCGCACCGCCGCTCCGCGCGGCGAAGTAATCAGCCCGATGCATCGCGGCAACACCGGCAGCGCTTTCTTGCGTTCCAGCGAAAACAAACCCTCCGCATCCAACCGCTTCTTCAACTGCTCAAACGCCAGTTGCAGCGCGCCAAGCCCCACCGGCTCAATGCTGTCAATGTAAATCTGGTATTCGCCGCGCGCCTCGTACACCCCAATCGACCCGCGCACCGTCACGCGCAGCCCATCTTCGGGACGAAACTTCATCCCCCGCAGCTGCGTTTTAAAACACACGCAACGGATCTGCGTCCGCTCGTCCTTCAACGTGCAATAAATGTGCCCCGAAGTCGCCTCATGGCAATTCGAAATCTCCCCCTGCACCAGCACATCGGTAAAATTCCGCGCCAGCACGTCGCGAATCTTCACCGTCAGCTCGGTCACCGACCAGATCCGCCGCTCCGGCATCAAATCAAATTGCAGTTGTGTCGTCATCAATGTGTCGTCATCGCCTAAATTCTGCCAACTCCACCAACCACCCGCCGAGCACCGTCATCAACTCCACCACCCACCCACCATCGTCATCGGTTGCTTCATCAACTATACCGACCACCCACGCAACGCAGTCATTCCGAACCGCCGCGCAGCGGCGCGTGAGGAATCTGCTGTTCAATTGATCTTGGCAACCCTACCAACCGCGTACCCAGCACCGTCATTCTGCTGTTCGCATACTTCGTGCAGCGAAACCTATTCACTTCCCCTCACCCGAATCCTTCGCCGGAAAAATCTTCCACTTCCCCTCAACACAATAAAAAAACGCCGACGACTTCCCCACAAATCGATCATCAATCCCCTGATGCGACATGGGCCTCAACCCCGCCACTCCCGCCCGATGATCTAACCCGCTTTCCCCCAACGCCCGAATCGACCGCGTATAGTGCAGCTTCTTATCTTTCCCCGCCTTCAAATAATGCGCATCATCCAACCGCGCCAGCGAAGCCGGACACGCCGTCGCCTTCCCCCAGAAAATCACAATCGTCGACGTCCTACCGTTCGAACACAAAACCGCCCAGTCTTGCTGGCCACGCCGCGTAAACTCGCCGTGGATCACGTTGTTCGTCTCCGCCGCAATTCCCTCCGCCTCTCCCGCGAAATCGAACTGCGGAATCGTACAGCCCCGCGCGTTCAATTTTTCCGTAAACTCAGCAGGCAACTCTTTCAAATCAGGAGGCTGCACCCGCCGAATCGCGCTCTCTTTGCTAACCGGCGCCTTCGCCGTAGTTTTTGCTTTTGCCACCCCTTGCGACGCGCCTTGTAATGATTGTTGCGCGAAGCAAACTCCCGCACTACTCGCCATCCCGCCAAGCAAAACCAACACTAGCAACCCCGACATTTCAGTGAGCGCGGAATTCTTAATCGTTCTCGTCATAGTCACCGACATTCACTACGGGTGCGGCACTTCCAGCGGCCGTTCCCGCCGCAGCAGCACCCAATCCCCATTCTCCGTCAACGCTTCGCAACCGACCAGCTTCACGCAGCGCGCCGCATTTTCGGTATCCCCGCGCTCCAGAAAATCTCCCAGCAGTTCCGATCCTCGCGCAAACAACGACGCCATCCGCTCATACTGCTTGGCATATTCCTCGTACGCCATCCGGTTATTGAAGTGATGCAATATCGCCGCCAGCGCCAGAAACGCCTCCAACGCAATCGCCACCTTCCCAAGAATCTCCTCGTGACACCGGACTCCCTGCCACAAACACGTCGCGCCCAGAAACATCACCGCAATAATGCAAACGTATCCTACGCGCTCGATGTCCTCGCTCTTTTTCAGGCTGCGCTTCGCCGTCCGTGAGAAATATCCCTGCTGGTCATCGATCCAGTACTTGCGCACAAATCCCAACCTGCTGCTATCCACCTGCCCTGCGGAATCCTCTGCCTCGCTAGCCCCGCCTTCCTCTTCCATCTTCCACCCGCGAAATCCATTGCGAATCCAGTCCAGCTCTGATCTCTGCTTACCCAAATAATGGTCCGCGACCGAGTCCCCGATCCCCGCCAGCTTCCAGAAAAATCTCACCCGCAACCCTTCCGCAATCGCCCGGTAATCCACGTGCTGAGTATCCAAAACCCATCGTTTGCTTAGCCAAGCGAAAACCAGGGTGCCGATCAACAGTCCCCACGCAGCCCTCAGAAAACCAACCGGGTGTCCCTCCCCGTGCACAAACCGCACAAAACAAAAAAACGCCAGAAACGTCCCTCCATGCAAGAAAACCTGCGCCCACAACCAGTGCCGCCGGAATCGAATCGCCAGTGCGTCCGTCACCGCATAACGGTTCAGCGTTGCCACCATTCCCTCAGGCAGCTCGCTCTCGGCCACGTCCTGCAACAAAAAGTTTTTGCTCTGCTTGATTTCATCCGCCAGATCTTCGTCGGCCCCCGCCACATATTCGTTGTATTCATTCAGCCGCCCAAACATCTTCGCGTAATATTTTTTTGCCCGCTCCTGATTCCCCGCGAATGCCTTGGGATAAATGGGTCGGCATTGCAGTGCTTCCCCTTGCGGATATGGGTTCTTCACCCGCGGCGTAAGCACGTGATAAACGGGAAGCCCCTCCGGATCCTCCAGCACACACGGATCCAAATCGGGCACTCCGTTGATCTGATACTGAACCACCGACGCTGTCCCGCCCGTGCGCTTCGATTCCACGCCATCCCACAAGGCAATTAAAATCTGGCTATGCCGGGCAATAAACTTCCCCACCAGGTCGTATTGCTTGTCTCGTTTTGGGCCGGTCTCTGCGATCGACTCAAGCGTGTTCCCGTGCACAAGTCCCAATTCGCGGCTGGCTATCGCCCGTTCCAGCAGCGCGCGAAATTCTTCGCGCGACGAACTCTCTACTGCCAGCGCGCCCATCGGCGTTTCCAGTATCGCGAGGCTTTCAAAATCCAGCTCGTACAAATCCTGCGGCATCGGCAGCGGAGCGATCAGCGAAACTCCCACGTGGGGCGACAGCGCCACCTTGGCCGCCAATCGATCCGCCCCTTCCGCCAGCGCCGAAACCAGAATCAATGGAGTTGCCGGATAGTCTTTCCGCAACTGAAGAAAAATCTCTTTCACTTTTTCTTCCAGCTTCGCGCGATCCTCCGGCCGCAGATCGCGATGCCCGGTCACACCAATCACAAGGGGAGCCTGCACCTGCTCCCGATCGAATCCCGCGATTTTCGTCTTGGTCAAATCGTAGCCCCTCGCGCGGTGAACTCAGCGCCTCTTAGCCCGGGCCCGCCCCCTCGCCTCTTTATTGTTTCCGGAGCAGCAGCAGGGTACCATGCGCAAACCAGCGGTCTAAAACGAGTTTTACATTGAACAGGCTTTGACCACTTGCGGAGGTTTCACCAGTGGCCTTCGACGTTTTCATCAGCTACGCCTCAAAAGATAAAGTCGTCGCTGACGCCGTCTGCGCGCGCCTCGAGTCAGCCGGCATCCGCTGCTGGATCGCCCCGCGCGACATCGTCGCCGGCCGCTCTTACGGCGAAGCCATCATCGAAGCCATCCACGTCACCAAAGTGATGGTCCTGGTTTTTTCCTCCAATGCCAACGCTTCCGGCCACATCCCCAAAGAAGTCGAACGCGCCGTCAGCAGCGGCCTGGCCATTCTCCCCTTCCGCATCGAAGACGTAGCGCCCGGCAAGTCCCTCGATTATTTCATCGGCTCGGTCCACTGGCTCGACGCCATGTCCCCGCCCATGGAAAAGCACCTCGACGATCTAACCTCCACAGTTCAAAAGCTGCTGCCTACAATGGGCGCAGATCCATCTTCACGCGTTCTGCCATCCACGATCTGGCGTAGCGCCCCAGGCATCGCGGAAACCGCACCACCCGCCACAAACCGCCCCGCACAAGTCGCAGGCAACGCTCCACACGCACCCTCCTCGAAAAATATTTGGATCGGAGCCGCGGCGGTAGCTTTTTTCGCCGTCCTCGTAGCCGCCGTAGTGATCATGCGCAGCGGTGCCGGAAATTCCCCAAGCGTCGCAGTCACACCCGGCGTCACAAGTCCACTCGTCGATAACCCTCCGCTCAACGCCACAAATCCTTCAGGCACTAAAACGACCACGCCCGATTCGCGCACAACCCCGCCGCGCTCAACACCAGTCGAACCAACCACCGATCCCATCGTCGGCTGCTACCAATGGTTTAACAGCGCCCCAGTCGTAATTCGCGCAGACCGCACCATCACCGGCGGCCCCTTCACCGGACACTGGCGCGTGATCGACGTCTCCCACCATTCCTACACCTTCGCTTGGCCGGAGGCAGTCATCGACACCATCACCATCTCGTCCGACCAGCGC
>JBBRZT010000102.1:0-11379 GCA_038236395.1 Candidatus Acidiferrales bacterium | reverse complement strand
GGCTGGTGGCGCGGCGTTCGTAAGCCAGAGCCTCAAGGATTTTTTCACTGGAAAGGGTGTTCTCGGCGGGAAGTGTCAACTGCGGTTTTAAGCGGCGGAGAATGTCGTCGGCCATGCGGAAGCGCACGGTGGGTTCCAGGTCGAAGCGGCGATTGAGAAACGAATCGATCAGCGCGAAATCGCTTGCGGACAAGAGCGCGGAACCAAGCGGCGCATGATTTGAGAAATTCTCGTCCGCCTGAGTCCCCCAGCCAGGCCGCATTTCCGACAGCGGCGATTCACGGACTACCAGGGAGCCCACCAACAAATCGCCAAGCCGCTTGTTTTCCCTGGTAAGAATGGCGCTCACGATGCCCACGGCGTAAAGAGTGGGCATCCAATCCACGATGCGCATTAAATTTCGGCCGATGGATTCCGCGGGGGTAAGCGGGCGGCCCGAATCCTTGATCACCCGTATCTTCGTCCAGCGTTTTCCCGGAGTTTGCCCATTCCACAAAACTTCAAACAGAGCGAAGTAACCAAAATAGAGAAGAAAGAAAAACAAAACGAGCAGCGCCCCGCCCCACATCGAGGAACTTGCCCAGTATTTGGACGCGCCCGCGATGGCAAATCCTCCTGCGACTCCGACAACCAGTGCCGCCGCGGTTTGCAGCAGGGTATCTAGAGCCAGTGCGATAAAGCGGCTGCCGATGCCGGCAACCTGAAAATCGAGCGCGGTCTGCTCGGGAGTTTCGATGGTAAGCTGGTCGACAAAAGAGCTTGAAGGATCGCGGTCGCCGAGTAAGCCCGAAGACATGATCACCATCCGCTGGGTAGAGAAGAGAAAACCGTACTGGGCGCGGCTCGAAGAGCTAGTGCAGAAATCGAGCCGTGGTATTGCCGCGCTCAGCCATAGTGAGTTGAAAGAACTTGGCCTATTGTACCGCCAAACCGCGTCGGACCTGGCGGCGGTGCGCGAAGATGTCAGCAACCGGCAGCTCAAGTTGTACCTGAACCAGCTGCTGGGGCGAACCCATAACTTGATTTACATGGGGCACAAGCCCAAGGTCGCCGCGCTGGTGCAGTTCTATCGCGATACGTATCCGCGGATATTTCGCGAAACCCTGCCGCAAACAATTACAGCCACGGTCATTTGTTTGGTAACCGCCGTAGTGGCCTGGGTCCTGACGGTCCAGAATCCCGATTTTGCTTATCGCCTGTTGGGCGCGCACATGATCGACTCGATCGAGCAACAGCACATGTGGACGGATTCGATCGTCACCATCAAGCCTTTGGCATCGTCGGGAATCATGACCAACAATTTATCGGTGGCCTTCAGCATGTTTGCGCTGGGAATTACCGGCGGACTGGGAACCATCTGGATGCTGGCGGTAAATGGCTTGTTGCTGGGAGTGATTGGAGCCGCGACGGCACGCGCGGGAATGGCGCTGCAATTGTGGAGTTTCGTGGCGCCTCACGGCTCGCTGGAATTGCCGGCGATTTTCATAGCCGGTGGAGCGGGACTGGAGATCGCGCGGGGACTTTTGTTTCCCGGGCTGTTGTCGCGACGGGACTCGTTGGAGCTGGCCGGAGGGCGCGCGACGCGATTGCTGCTCGGAACGATTCCCATGCTGGTGATCGCCGGTGTAATCGAGGGATTTTTTTCGCCGAGCGCGGCGCCCATGGCCGCGAAGTTTGCCCTTGGGGCGGTGCTCTTCACGGCTCTGATCACTTACCTTTTTTTCACCAACACCATACCTAAAAAAAATCCTAAAGCAGATTTCGCTCTTTAATGTCCAGATATTGATTGACCATTGCAGACGCCAGCAGTCCCGGAATCAGTTCAAAAGCAAATACCCCGCGCTGGCGCAATCCCCGCAACAGCAAATCCCGGCGGTGCGAAATTTCCAGCGCCGCGGCGTGCCGATACATGTCCTCGGCGTTCTGCGGAATCGTCTGCGCCAGGATGGCCAGATCAGGCTGGCTGATCGCGCTGAAAATTACCAGATGGCGCCGGGTGATCTGCGTGGCATATTCGATGACTTCGGGCGTCGTGGGCGTTTCGGCGAAATCCGTAATCCACACCACCAGGCTGCGGCGTTGTTGGCCCTGCAAAAGCGTGCGCGCCGCGCTGGAATGATCGGCCTCGGAAGCTTCGCCGCGAACTTGCGCGAGACTTTCCACAATGGTGCGCAGATGCGCCGCGCCGCGTCCCACCGGAATATTTTGCTGCACGCCCCGGCCGTAGGCCAGCAAGCCCACCTTGTCACCGCATTGCGATGCCACCTGGGCCAGCGATAGCGCAGCGTTCACCGCATAGTCCAGCTTCGAGAGGCGCAGATCGCTGTCCGGTTGCCGCACTTCGGCGCGGAGCAACCGGCCGGCGTCGAGCACGATCCAAACCGTCTGGCTGCGTTCGATTTCAAAAACGCGAGTGGTGAGGGTGTGGTGGCGCGCGGTGGCCGTCCAGCAGATATCACGCAGGTCATCGCCTTGCCGGTAGTCACGTAAGCTTTGAAACTCGCGGCCTTGACCCTTTTGCCGACGACGGCGCTTTTCCATTTCCACCTGCTTGCTGCGAATCAGATACAAAGCATGTTTCTGCGCTTGGGCAAGATCAGGAAGCACGCGCACAGTTTGCGAAATTTCGGCGACGGCCCAGCGCTCGGCAAATCCAAATCGCGTTTGATAACGTACGAACAGCCGGCCCATGCGGGCGTCGCCGCGTTCGCGAGGCAGAATCCCATAGTTCACGCGCACCGGAATTCCGGGAGCGGCAATGGATTCGAGTGCGGGCGGCGAATCGCGGAGTGAGACGGGAACTTCGTCGACCAGCCCGCAGCGGATGGTGGCGCGGCCAAAATTCTCGATATTGATCGTCACATCGGAAGCGGTGGCCAGCGATGGCGCATGTTCCCACAATCGAGAAGCCTGGATATCACGCGGCTTGGGCAGGCGCAGCAAGTCAAACAGGAAAGCCGCGAGCACCAGAAAATCCCATAGGAAAAGACCGGCGATCATGCGCGGCGCCCACCAGGCAGGCACCACCCAGAGCAGGCCCAACAACATCATCACCAGAAATCGCGGGCCGAATCCAAACGGCAACTTGCCGAATTTATTCAGACGGGTAGTGATCTCCGGCGGTGCCAGCGACCGCGGCTCGTTCATCTTGTGCTACTCATCGCGTACTGCTCATTTCGGGTTTCACTTGGGAACCTCGACGGCTCCGATGACTTGGCGGATGACCTGGTCGGCCGTCAATCCTTCAAGGTCGGCCTCCGGTTTGAGCAAGATTCGATGGCGGAGAACCGGCAGAGCGGCGTTTTTCACGTCGTCGGGCAGTAGATAATCGCGGCCGTCCATACCTGCCAGCGCGCGCGCCACAAAGAAGAGTCCGATCACCGCGCGAGGGCTGGCTCCCAGAGAAATGGCCGGCCAGTCGCGGGTGCGCCGCGCCAGAGCCACAACATAGCCGCGCAGAGCCGGCTCGACGCGCACACTTCCAATCTCAAGCCGCGCCGCCGGAAGCAGCGCCGGATCGAGCGGCGCAAGACTGATTTCATTCACGCGCCGGGAATCAAAGCCCGATTCGTAGCGGGAAAGAATCTCGATTTCGTCATCCGCCGAAGGATAGCCGACATGAATTTTCAACAGAAAGCGATCCAGCTGGGCCTCCGGCAGCGGGTAAGTGCCTTCAAACTCGATGGGATTTTGCGTGGCGAAGACCGTGAAATTATCCGGAAGCGGATAACGGGTGCCATCGATGGTGACCTGCCGCTCCTCCATGGCTTCCAGCAGGGCCGCCTGAGTGCGGGGCGAGGTGCGATTGATTTCGTCGACCAGCAGAAGGTCGGTGAAAACCGGGCCACGGTGCATGGAAAAAGTATTTTTGCTCAAATCAAAAACGTTGGTGCCGGTAACATCCGAGGGCATCAAGTCGGCGGTGCACTGCACGCGTTGAAATCCCAGGCCGCAAATCCGCGCGAGGGATTTCACGGCGAGCGTTTTGGCCAGTCCCGGCACGCCCTCCATGACCGCGTGCCCGCCGCAGATCAGCACCAGCACGAGTTGATCGACCACCTCGCGCTGGCCGATTATTATTTTGGATAATTCATCGCGGACGTGCTTGGTAAGCGCGGAAAGATGTTCCACAGTTAGTTTTTCTCCTGAGAAGACCGAGGGTGCACTTCCAACTTTTGCGCATGGCGTTCCAAATCCTGGACCAGATCGAGCGCTTCGCGGTTCTTTAACCTGGCGGTATGACCAGCGGCCTCAGCGCGGCCCAGGACATTTTCGGCGGTGAAATTCTTCCATCCGAGACGCTGTTCCGCAGCCACGGCGAGCTGGGCGTCGGGAGCATCACTGGGCAATCCTAATTGCCGCGTTAATAAATAACGCAGCCTCGACTGCGAGACCGCGACTGCCGAGGACCCCGCGCCGGCACGCTCGTACAAGCCGCCGAGGGTATCGACAAATTCCAGCGGGGACAAGCGCGAAACGGTTGCTTGACGGTACACTGGCCCCTTGCGGCGCCCAAAAGTAAAAATCACCGCAGCGCCCACCAACGCAATTTGAATCAACGCCCACGTAAGCGGAGTGTTACGCGTGTAACTCCACAGCGAGCTGCGATGCCCATGAAAATACTCATCCCAGTAAATCTGATAGGAATTTTCCGGCGCCCAATTGGAGACGGAGTTCAGAAAGAAAGCGAGATTGTCGTCTTTGGTGATTCCTTCGTTGGTCAGCGGCGCCGGCCCGCACCACCAGAGTATAGCGCCCTCGTCAATTTGCCAGGAAACCACCGCGGGCGAAACGTCATTCCCATACAGCGCCAATTGCGATTCGTTCAGGTCGCGCCAGTAGGCCTCCGGTTGGACGGTAACGCGCTGCGCATTGCGAGTGACGCCGCTGGGAAAGTTTGGAGTGTAGGAGACCCACTCGGGATCTTCCGCTTTCCAGGAAACCGAGGCGTCCGGAAAAAACTCGGCAATATTAGAACCGGTGAAGAGCACGTATCCGCCACTCTCCACAAAATCCTGCAGCGCTTCGCGTTCTTTTGTGGAAGGAATCTGGTTCGGATTGGAAAGGATGAGCAGCACGTTGCTGCCATCTTTGGGAAGTTCCGTCGGCGAATCCGCCCAGCGGCGCACCGGATAGTGCAGCTGCGAAAGCAGCATGTAAGCGGCTTTGGCGCCGGCTGATTGTGTCGAGTATGTAGAAGGAACGGGAGAGGGCGTGCGATCTCCGGGCGGCGACAGCGCCACCGATGCGGTGAGCATGAGCGCGAGCAAAGCTGCGCCGTAGATCAGCAGCTTGCGGTCCGGACCGGCTATTCCAAGGAACATCCCAGCGCCTCCAATTGCCGCAAGGTGTCGTCGAAATCTTCCAGGCGAGCGATGCGATTGGCGTACCAGATACGCTCCAGCCGGGAAGTAAGCACGGCGAGCGGCTTTTTGTAATCTCCCGCCGGCTGCCTGTCCAGTTCAGTTTCGCGAGGCCGGGTATCGATCAGGCGCAGATATTCGCGCGGTGTTTTGGTGCGGTCGTGGGGCAACGTTCCGGATTCCTGCAGGCGGGAAATTCCAGCCCAGTAAGCCGAATGAACGGCTTCCCGAAAATCTCCCCGCGCCGCGGCTTCGCGGGCGGCGCCGATCCATTCCTGCCACGTGCGGGCCGTCACCTCGGTAGATCCAGGCTGGAAGAAATTCATAGAGTCGCGTCCGGCGATGTAGCGGAAAATCCAGAACGCGATGAATGCGACTCCCGCAATCAGCACGACCCAGAACAATGCTTTGGCGCCGATCGGGTGACGCTCCAGGCCGGAGAAGAGTCTCAGAAGCATTCTCCCCAGCCACGCAGAGACTCTGGCGCGCAGAAGCTCAAGGTACGTCGGCGGCCGCACGCCGGCAAATGCTCTGCCGGCCAGAATTTTATTCAACTGCGCATGGGCGGCCGGCAAAGGTTGGACTCCCAATCGTTGCGCCGACCGGATTTCCGCTTGCAGATGTGAAAACCAGATACGCGCGTTGTCGGGGGATTTTCCGCCAAGTTGATCCCGCAACGGTTTTGTGGAAATCGAATAACTGCGTCCGGGCACAGAAACGTTCCAGGATGGGGGCAACTCATCGCGGAACTCCTTCATGCCGGCCGGAGAGGATTTGGTTTCAAGTTCCTTGTAAAGTCTCTGCAATTCCGCCGCGAAGGACGTCAGGTCGTAGACTTTTTCTGCCGGTTGTGGATTAGCAGCGGCTGGCACCTGGGTTGGAATTGCGGCGCTGCCCAATGGCAAGACGCCCAGGACAGCGAGAACAGCAAATGCGCGAAGGTTCATTCGTGGTCCCTGGACCCGGGATTTAGAGCGCTCACGATAGTATCGATGGAAGTCCGGTTGAAGAAGGCAGCGCAGCTTCATTGGGATTCATCATAATCTGCAAGTCAAAGGCTTCCTTGCGAACCCGCAGATCATAATAAAACACCGTGCTGGCAATCGTAACAATGGGCGTTACCAGTATGGTTGCCAGCGAGCTTCCCACCTGCATGAACATCGTCCACATGGTCACCATCGCGGGATTTGTGGCCGAAAATCCCAAGGCAATCATGAAGGGGAATGCAAATAAGAAGAACATGGCGTAAAAAATAGCGAAATATAGCAGGTAGATTACGAAAGCGCGCCAGGCATTGTCCCGGGTGAGCGCGAAGCTGCGTTCCAGAGACGTCCGCGGACCTAGATTTTCCAGGAGCGCGGCAGGGATACAGGTCATAAGCCGGCAAGCCATATACACGCCAGGAATGATCAGGAAAATAAAAGCAGCCATCACCACCAAGCCATTGAGTATCAATACGCCCAACAAAGTCCCTACCTGCCCGCGCATGCGCCGTAGAGATGCCCCAATGGAAGTGCTGCGCCCCAGGTATAGATCGGACACCGCATACACCGACCCGCCGTGAGCGAAGAGATAAGCTACGAGATACACGATCAAACCCGCGAACACCCCGACGATCCAAAGAATAGCGAAGCTGCCTGACGTCGCCCTTGCAGTTCCCAGGCGCCCCGAGAATAGAACTTGGCATAGATTAAATCCGAGAACCAGGAGCTGGGGCAGCGCCGTGATGCCGAAAAACAGGAGGAAATTTCTACGGTACAGAGTGAAGGTGCGGTCAAGAATTTCGCCGAGCGACAACGGACGCAAATCTAGATCTGGCATCGCGCCTCCGGAGGACACCCAAGCCATTACTTGGTCGCCACTTTATCAAGGAATTTCCAAGAGCGCGAATATAAATGCCCGTCAGGGTGCGGATTTAGCCACTGAACTCCGGGTCAGTGTGGCAGATTCTCTTTTCAACTTTGTCGAGCCGGAATCCTGCGCGGAATGTGGATTATTCGCTCATCAGCAAAATGCGCGGGTGGCCGGCATAATCCCCGGTGGATTCCCAGTAGCGCACCAGGATGGAGTAAACGGTCAGGCCGATCTCTCCCTCGCCCCAAAATGCGTAAGCGAGGGATTGTTGCATCAAGTTACGGCGAGTGAGGCCGAGCACGATGGTTTTTGGATCGATCAACTCGCTGATGTAAGCGATCGAATTGGCGATTGCCACCGCGCCCCAAACTTCAATCACGTAATTCGGGCCTTCGCGCTCTACCCGCACTCGCAAAGAAGATAAAAAGTCGCTGCGATTGTCCAGCAGATTCACATGCAGGCATGCCGCAGGACCTTCGATGCGGAAGTTCTCTTCGACTTTGCGAATGAGTTTGGCGCGGTAGACCGGGTCGTTGGCGTGATGGGGAATCAGATTGACTTTTCTGCCCTTGAGCGATTTCCAGAGCTCTGCGGACTCTTCGTCCATCACCTTGATGTCGGTCACGCGCATTTCGGTGGCGCGGTAGTAGCGGCTGATCGCGCTGCTTACGATCAGCAATAGGATAAATACTCCGGCGATGATCACTCCGGCGGGGCGCTCGATGACATTGGCGATCAACGTGTAGGCGAAGACGGCGGTGACCAGCCAAAAATAAGCCGCGCCCAGCGTCTTACCGATGGTGTGGGGGCGTTCGCGCGACATGGCCAGCGCTACCGCGACGGCCGCGGAGAGCATCAGGACCAAAACACCGGTGGCGTATGCGCTTCCCTGGGCTTCCACGCTGGCTTGAAATATGAAAGTGATGATGACATTGATCACGAACAGCAGCATGACTAGCGGACGGCGGTACGCTACCCAGCGGGGCGCCATTCCGAAGCGTGGCAGATACCGCGGGACCAGATTCAGCAAGCCGGTCAGGGCCGAAGCTCCCGCAAACCACAGCACCAGCAGGGTGGACAGGTCGTAAATGGTGCCGAAAATATTTCCCATGTACAGGTGCGCCAGGTAGGCGATGGCGCGGCCATCCGCAGGTCCGCCGGGGCTGTACGCGCTTGGCGGAATCAGCAAAGTAGTCACGAAGCTGGACATGAGCAGCAGCGCGCTCATGATCAGCGCCGCAGTGAGCAGAAGTTTCCTGGTGGCGCGAATTCGTCCTTCGGGTCTGGCGCCGGATTTCGCCGTGTGCTGTTTTTCTTCGTCGCCCGACACCAGCGGCATCACGGACACGCCGGTTTCGAATCCGCTCAATCCCAGCGCGAGTTTCGGAAACACCAGCGCCGAGGCCACAAAGATGGCGGTCCAGTCACCGGAAGAATGCATGTTGTAATACCAGTGTGAAAGCAGCGCCGGGCCAGAAAAAATTCGGTGCATGCACCAGATCATGACGAAGGCATTTAATGCAATGTAGGGAATGGCCACCGCCGCGGCTAAGACGATGGCCTCGCGAAATCCCATCATGAATACGACGGCCAGCAACGTCAGGAAGGCGAGCGTGATGGCAACGTGCGCATCGCCGGTATAAGGATGGAAATAAGGATTGGCGATGGCGTGGCGGGCAGCGTCGGCGGCCGAAAGCGTCATGGTGATCACGAAGTCCGTACCCGCAAAACCGAGCAGCACCAACACAAAAATCTTGCTCTTCCATCCGGAAAAAAGATTTTCGAGCAGCGCGATGGACCCTTGCCCTGCGTAGGACAGGCTCGCTACTTTGGAGTACACCGGGACGGCGCCGAACAGGGTGACCAGCACCAGAACGACGGTTGCAGGTTCAGCGAGCGCTCCGGCCGCTAACAAAGCGATGCCCGGCTGATACCCGAGCGTGGAAAAATAATCTACGCCGGTCAGCCACAGGACCAGATACCAGGGGCGCGTGCGGCCTTCTATTTCTGGTTGGTCCAGCGGATGGCCACTGAGGCAAAATTTTCCGATGGCCGAGGTAATTCGTGGAATCGGTCCAGCGGGAGCAGGAATATTGGTCGGCTTCACCGGACCCGGGAGCTGTTTGCGCGTACCCCTTTTAAGCGGCGTCATCTGGCTGATGCACTCGCGAGTAAGATCATTTGCTGGATTTGCGCTCAGCGGAAGTCTGCGGCACACCATCCGGCCGGGGGCTGACCGTCGCGGAACCCAAAGCTTCAGAAATTTCTCTGGAAACCGATCGAACATGCAGATCGCGCTGGGGAAATGGAATTTCGATGGATTCGTTTTTGAAAGCTTCAAAGATTGCGAAATACAGATCGCTCTTCAGGCGTGTGGGCGTCTGCACTTGCTGAATGGTCCAGACGCGCAGCTCGAAATTAAGCGAACTGTCACCAAATTCAGCAAAAATAACTTCTGGAGCAGGATCGGGCAGGACGTCGGGATGCTTTCCCGCGACGGCGAGAACGACATCTCGCACTCGGTTGGGTTCGCTGCCGTATGAAGTTCCAAAGGGCATGGAGATCCGCACTCGCCGGTCGTTGGCCGTCCAATTGGTGACTTTCTGATTAATGAAATCGGAATTGGGAACGATGATCACCACGTTGTCGTTGGTGCGTATCCACGTGCTGCGTCCCCGGAGCCGAATCACATCTCCATACGTTTCGCCAACTGCGATGCGGTCGCCCAGGCGGACGGGCTGTTCCAGTAATAAGATCAGTCCCGCGACAAAATTGCTGACAATGGCCTGGAGTCCAAGTCCAACGCCAATACCGAGCGCCCCGCCGACCACCACCAGGCTGTTCAAGTTGAGGCCGAGGGATTGCAAACCGATAATCAAGCCGAGAACAAAAAGCAAATAAGAGATTACCTTTGCAACCGCGTATTGCTGGCCGAGCGCTAGAGGCGTGTGTGTCAAAACTCGCTTCTGAAGAATGATCAGGATGAAGTGGGAGCCGAGGAAGAGTGCAACCAGGAAAATCGCGGCCTTGATCAGGAAAAAAATCGTGACCGGCAGCCCTCCCAAGGTGAAAAAAGGATGGTCCAGGGAGCCTTGAATTTTCAGTCCAGCAGGGCCGAGAGCCGCCGGGAAATAAGTGACTACCACTCCCAGGACGATGAGCAACATCAGCGACAGGGCCAGAACTACGAGACGCTGCACGCGTGAAATTCTCAAGACGAAAACTCCTTCGGACCCGCGAAACGCGCAGGAGCGTGGAGTGTGCCCTGCTCTCCACGGAACACGGAAAGGTGCATAACTAATATATTACGCGCTGTGGGGTCCGCGCGTGCGGCCGCTTTTGTGTTCTTGAAAATGTTCAATATCGCACTACATGCTCCCTACTGCGGAATTGGGCGTCCCGGGATCGCCGGTCACCTGTGACCTTCCGTACTTAAATGTGTCCGGAAGGCACGGTCCGCGCAGCGGTTGTTCCTGTTCAATCGAACGGCAGCCCCACATAATTTTCGGCGAGGGTTTGCGAGGCGGCGCGGGAACTGGTGACGTAGTCCAGCTCGGCGAGCTGGCGTCGCTGATCGAAGGGATTGTCGTTTTCGAAGCGGTGCAGCATGGATGTCATCCACCAGGAAAAGCGCTGCACTTTCCATACCCGGCGCAAGCAGGTGGCGGAGTATTGCTCAAGGAGATTGCGGTCGGCCGATTTGTAAAATTTGGTGAGCGCCGCGGCCAAGTAGCGGACATCAGCGGCGGCGAGGTTGAGTCCTTTGGCGCCGGTCGGCGGAACGATGTGTGCGGAGTCTCCGGCGAGAAATAATTTGTCGCACTGCATGGGCTCGACTACGAAGCTGCGCATTCCAGTGATGCCCTTTTGGATGACCGGGCCTTCCTGGAGCTTCCAGCCGCTTACGGTTTCGAGCCGGGCGTGCAATTCGCTCCAGATTTTTTCGTCGGGCCAGGTGGCGATGTCGTCTTCGGGCGGGCACTGGATGTACAGGCGCGAGATCGTTGGCGAGCGCATGCTGAGCAAAGCGAAACCGCGTTCGTGGTGCGCGTAGATCAGTTCGTGGGAGGAAGGCGTGGCTTCGGCGAGAATTCCCAGCCAGCCAAACGGATAATTTCGTTCATAGACGCGCAGGACGCCATCGGGAATGGAGGGGCGGCAG
>JBBRZT010000101.1:0-11462 GCA_038236395.1 Candidatus Acidiferrales bacterium | reverse complement strand
CGCGATGAGCGTGCCCATTTCGCTGCGTGCCATCTGAATGCTGCTCTTGGCCGCATCCAGATCGCCCTTCACGCCGGTCACGTCGCCGTTCAGTTTGTTCACGTCGTCGTTGCTCGCCTTGGCGGCCAGTTCCGACTGCACCGAGGACTGCAATCCCGATAGCTTCTTTTCGTACGCCACGGTGGCGTTCTTGGTTTGCTTGCGCGCCGCCATCAAATCGCTTTGGGTCACGTTCAATTTATCGGTAACCACTTTCAAATCGCTTTGCAGTTGCTGATTCTGTTCTTCCGTTTTCGTCAGCCGCTGGCCCAATGTGTCATTGGTCTGCTTCACCGACGCCACTGTGGACTGTTCCAGGCTGTTGGCGTGACTCAACGCGCTCCACCCAACTCCGACCCCAATAACCGACAACACCGCGATGATAGCTACCGCCAGCGCCACCCAGCGCGGCGTTCCGGTATTGTTCACCACTACCGGTTCTTGAAATTCGCTCATTTAAGTCTCCTCGTGGCGGCAGCGTGCACGCCTGTACAGTGAATAGTGCATGCCTCCCACCAATCGGAGGAAAACGCATCAATCGCCAACAACTTGAACATCTGTAAAGAGATAGGGCGGTTTAAGAGAGTTTGAAGGGTAGGTCTAGTGGTACTAGTGGCAGTAATCCTTACACAGTCTGTTACCGACGGGTAAAAAATGCTAAGTCATCGAGCGGCTTGGAGCTGTGGATAATGAAGACACAATTCGAGGCGGGAAGGCGCTTAACAATGTAACTTATTAAATTTAATCGAGTTATTACTAGGCAGCCTTGCTGGCGGCTTTTGCTTCCTGACCTTGGCCAGAACCGAAATAGCGATCAAGGGTGCTATTGGCCGCGTCCAAAACCAGGCGGCAGTCCGGACACCCGTGCAGGTGCTGGGCTATCTCCTGCTCTACCTCGGGCGATAGTCGATGCTCTAAGTACCAGCAAATAAGATGGATAGTGTCTCGACAACTCATGATCCCTGTCTTCCCTGGACGCCTGTTTGCCAACGTCTATTCTTGGGGAAGATATTTGCATTCGGCTAACCATCGGCGTCACAAACCCAATATTTACGCAACTTAATGATTACTTTCCATTTAGACGAGTTTCAAGGGCAAACCGATGGAGCCTCAGGGGGAATATTTACGTAACCGATGGGCTAGTACCTTCCCTAATTGCCCAGCGAAAGGCCGATAGCTACTCGAATCGGAATATTCAGCGGCTTGGGACGACGGTCATTTCGCGCAGCGCGGCAATGCGATCCGCGAGCGGTGGATGGGTACTGAACAGGGATGAAAAAACGCCGCCGCCGAACCACGGCTTCACGATACACAGCGTAGCCGTCGAAGGTGAAACACGTGTTGTCGGGATGTGCTGGTTGTATGCACCCAATTTTTGCAGCGCGCTAATCAATCCAAACGGCTGCCCCACCATGCGCGCGCCGGTTTCGTCCGCGGAAAACTCCCGCGTGCGCGAAAGGAAAAGTTGCAGCATCAATGCCGCGATGGGCGCCAGAAAAATCGCCAGCAGAGCGCTGAGCCCGCCGCCGCGATCGCGATCGTCGTTGCCGCCGCCATATCCACCGAAAATCATGGCGAACCGGCCCATCGACGCGAGATAGGTAATCGCGCCGGCAATCGTGGCCGCAATCGAGCTGGTAAGAATGTCGTAATTACGAACGTGCGAAAGCTCGTGGGCGATTACGCCTTCAAGTTCATCGTCATTCAACAATTCCAGCAAGCCTTCGGTGACCGCCACGGAAGCGTGATGCGGATTTCGTCCGGTGGCAAAGGCGTTAGGCGCGGGCTCGGGGATAACGAACAACTTGGGCACCGGCAAATTGGCTTTGGCCGCCAGGCGTTCCATCACCGCGTAGAGACGCGGCACCTGCTGGCGCGTCACCGGCTGCGCTCCGCTGGACTTGAGCGCAATCTTGTCGGAGAAAAAATAAGAGACGCCGTTCATGAGCACGGCAATCGCCAGCGCGATTTTCAATCCGTTCTGTCCGCCAATCGCGCCGCCGATCAGCACCAGCAGCACGCTCAAAATAATCAGCAGCACACCTGTTTTCAGAATTTTCATGAGAGTCCCATAACTTCCACTACCTACAAAGCCCCGAAAATTGCACACGGCAATTCGCGGAGCGATCCCTTCGGTACTACAAGGATGAACCTGCTACTTACTTAGATTCCCGCCGCGGCTGCGGGTTGTTTCCCCGCGACACGCTCTTCCGCCGCCAGCCCCAGCGTAATCGGCGCTCTTCCAGCAGCGTACACTAAGGCTATGAAATTGTCGGATTTCGACTATGTGCTGCCTGCTGGGCAGATTGCGCAGCGTCCGCTGGAGGACCGGGCCGCTTCACGCATGCTGCTGGTGGATCGCGCGGCGGCTTCCGATGAAGACCGCAAGTTTCGGGATTTTCCCAGCCTTCTTCGAGGCGACGAATTGATCGTCGTGAATAACGCGCGAGTGATTCCGGCGCGTTTGCTGGGGCGACGAGTGAAGCGGCTAGAAAACGTCGGCGACTCGGACGAGAGATTGGCCGGAACTGGCGAGATCGAAGTGCTGCTGTCGCGCCAGATGGATACCAATGCCTGGGAGGCGCTGGTGCGGCCGGGCCGCAAGATGCATGTGGGGCAGCGCGTTCAATTTGGAGGTGGAGATCTGGAAGCAGAAGTGGTCGGTCGGGGGGAACATGGGCAGCGCACGCTGCGGTTTACGGCACTGGTAAACGGAACGGTAACGGAGCAACTGGAGCGCCTGGGACATGTGCCACTTCCCCCCTACATTGAACGAGCCGACGAATCCGCCGATCGCGAACGCTACCAGACGATTTTCGCGCGGCGCTCGGGAGCGATCGCCGCTCCCACTGCCGGGCTGCACTTCACCGCCGAAATACTGGAACGCATTCGCGCGCGCGGCGCAGAAATTTGCGAGCTGACACTGCATGTGGGACTGGGAACATTTCAGCCGATTCGCGGGGAAACTTTGGAAGATCACATCATGCACGGCGAGGCGTATGAGATCTCTCCGGAAACCTGCAAGCGCATCGCGCGAGCCAGGCGTGAAGGGCGCCGCGTTGTAGCAATCGGAACGACGACGGTGCGCGCGCTGGAAGACGCTGCTCTAAGGGCCCGGGCTGGAGGCGATGGAATTGTGGCGTCCGGTAAAGCCGAAGCGCATTTGTTCATCACGCCGGGATTTCGTTTCCAGGTGGTGGATGCGTTGCTGACCAATTTTCATCTGCCGCGCTCCACGCTGCTGGCCTTGGTTTGCGCTTTTGCGGGGCGCGAACGAATTCTGGCCGCGTACCGCCACGCGGTGGCGGCGGGATATCGATTTTATAGTTACGGCGATTGCATGCTGATTAAGTGAATGGTGCGCTTTGGCAAATAGACGCGGGAAGAGAAACTAGAAATGGTAAGAGGGAAGCGGCCTTTGGGGGCAGCTTCCCTCTCGATCTGATCAAAAATCAAGGGCGCTCCCTGATTACTCACTGAAAACGAAAACGCGCTTCTGGCCGGAAAAACGCACTTCGCGAACCTGTCCGTTTTCGCCCAGCAAAACGGCGTCATAGGCGGACTTGGTGTCGCGATCTTCCCAGCGACCTTCGGATTCGGCGATGGTGGACTTATTCTTCATGACGGTGGCTTTGTTGCCGTCGATGGACAGGCGATATTCGCCGGCTTGGAGTTCGGCTTTGCCGAGTTTGGCGTTTTGAGAAATGTTGATGGTTTTGTTGACGGGCTTGGAAAGAACCGGGAACGAAGTTGCGGCCAGCGCGGCAACCAACGCGGCGCTGCGAACGAACGATTGGATATTCATGCGTGTGTACTCCCTTTTCGAGGAACGAGTCAGCCGCACGTTCTTGTTATGGGGCAGACAGAGTTGACACGCAAAGCGAGGGCGAGTAGTCTCGCCGCACGACACCTCTTCTTCCTGGACTAACGGCCGGAAAGACTGCGTGTCACCGCCCCGCGGCTGCCACCGCGGGGTTTTTTCTTTATCTAACCTTCAAACAATCCGTAACCAGCTGCACTGATATAGACGAAGCAGTGCCGACGAATGTTTCGCTGAATGCCGAAGATTCACAAAAGTTCTTACCGGTGGAGGTGTGAAAAGTTCGCGCCAGGCTTGACGATAGTGAGACATGCAGCGCGGGCTGGGCAATCCGCGGGCCGTAACATCTAAACAGGTTGTAAAAGACGCGATTATCGCGGCGCGAGTGATGTAAAAGCGGTTGGTGCCTGTGCCGCTTTGGTAACAGTGTAATGGGTGGCGATCCAGGGATTGTTTCAGCACGCGCATCAGAGTTGCCGCATCAGAGTTGCATTGTTGCGAGATGTAAAATGCGCGGCGTATTGCTGGGAGGCCGGGCGCAAAAATCTTTTCACCCGAGATTCATCTTCCGTGCATCGTTTCGCCTCTTCATCTATACTCAGGTGCGATTTTTGGGGCCATGATGCGCATCCTTGTACTCAGCGATTTACATGCCAACGCCACCGCTTTCGAAGCCGTCCTGCAGGCGGCCAAGGACCGTTGGGACAATTCCGTTTGCCTGGGAGACGTGGTGGGCTACGGTCCCGATCCCAACGAAGTGACGGCGAAGCTGCGCGAACTGGGAACGCAAACCATTCGCGGCAATCACGACAAAGCGATTTCTGGAGTGATGACCGCTGACGATTTCAATCCCGTGGCAAAAGCCGCGGTGGACTGGACCAACGAACATCTTGAACAGGGTCACCTGGAGTGGCTGACCAATCTTCCGCGCGGACCACTGACCACGGATGGAATCGTGCTGGTGCACGGCGCATTTCAGGACGAGGACGAATACGTATTCACGCCCGCGCAGGCGCTGGACGGGTTGCTGGAGTCCACGGCGCCGGTGACTTTCTTTGGCCACACTCATCACCAGGGTGGATTTTCCTATCTGGATTCCAAGCTGGAAGTTTTACAGATTCACCCGCGCGAGGGTGAAGATTCGCGGGCGTTGCGGATTGAATCGCCGCGGCGTTACCTGCTGAATCCTGGCTCGGTGGGTCAGCCGCGTGATGGAGATCCGCGCGCGGGATTTGCGATCGCGGACATCGAGCATCAAACAGTGGAATTCTGGCGGGTGGAATACGACATCGCTGCGGTACAGGCGCGCATGCGCAAGGCGAAATTGCCGGAAGTGCTGGTGCAGCGGCTGTCAGTGGGGCGCTGACGCGCGAGCGAGATCGCGGAAATTTTTGACATTCCATGGAAAATTCGTTTCCAATTCCTCCAGACAGGGGCAACCAGCCGGGAAATAAGACGCGAGTGTTCGTGGCGCTGGGCGCGGCATTGGTGGTTGGGGCGCTGGCGTTTTATTTTGTGCTGGGGGCAAACCGGAAAGCATCGCAACCAGCCGTTGAATCGCGGGCAGGATTGGGACCGGAAGAGCGCGCTTACGCCGCCAACGTGGGTGTGGACCGGCTGGAAATCAGCCGGGCGGAAAACTTTCTGCACCAAGAGGTCACCACCATTTCCGGCGAAATTATCAACGGTGGAAACCGCGCGCTGGCCGGCGTGGAGTTGACGATCGAGTTTTACGACGAGATGAGCCAGATTGCGCAGCGGGAGACGCGCAGCTTATTCGGTCCACCCGGACCGCCCATTCCCGCGGGCGATCACCGCGAGTTTGAAGTTTCCTTCGAGCATATTTCTACTGCTTGGAATATGCGGGCGCCGGTAGTAAAGGTATCGGGGCTTCAATTTACCACAAAATAATATCTGAATAAGAAATAACTTCACTTATAATCGGCGGCGATGAATTTGGCCGCTGAACTTACAGCCAGCCTGCGCGAATTTGCGGCAAGCGGCGCGGAGATGTATGAGAACGGCGGGCGGCTGGCGCCGTTTTCGCGGATGTCCTGGGAAGTCCGCGGCGCGGACGACAAGCCGCTGCTGCACATCTGGTCAGAAGAATACAACCTGACGCGGCGGGTGATCGCCATCACCGATCATTCGGAAGCGCGGCTGGTGCTGGCGGTGGACCGCGTCGGGCGGGCGCGTCCGGGCCGGCTGGAATTTGTGCGCACCGATTTCGAAAGACCAGAACGCGAGCTTTTGCGCGAGGAATTCTGCGAACGGCTGGCGCACATTCTGGGCCAGCAATTTCCGGATGAGACAGTGGAGTCGATTACCACGTCGGCGGACCTGGAACATTCTCTTTCAGGAAATTACGCGCGCGGAGTATTGAAGCGGGGATCGTCGCACACGGCTTTCCTGGCTGTGGCAGACGGCGAAACGCAGGACACCATCAACAACAGCTTGACGTTTGGATTGCTGTGGCTGGATCGACTGCGCAGCGGGAATCTTCGCGGAACGATCGGAGCGCTGCGGCTGATCGTTCCGAAAGATACGTGCAGCATAGTCGCGCATCGCATCGCGGCTCTGGCGCGGGGCGTAACGGTGGAACTTTACGAGCGCGATCCGGCGCGGGAAGCACTGGAAAAGATAGATGCGCGACGCGCGGGAAATCTGCAGACCTGGCTGGTGCCGCGGCGCGAGCCGGAAGCGCTGCTCAAGCAAGCGCGGGCGCCGATCGATGACATGGTGTCGCGCGACGCCCAGGCGATTACGGTGCACCCGTCGATTACTTCGCGTGAAGTTTTTCTGCGTTACCGCGGTATGCCATTTGCGCGCTGGGATGACAGCAAAGTTTATTTCGGCTGCAATGACGCGCGTGAAGAATTGACTGGCGCGACGCGGCCCGCATTCGAGCGCATGCTCGAAGGGCTGCAAGTGCACCGGCACCCGCTGGCAACGGACACGCGGCACGCGCTGTATCGCGCGCAGCCGGAGCGCTGGCTGGAAGCCATCGTGCGGAACGACGTAACGCGCGTGGACGCGGTGCTGGATCCGCGATTTGTCTATACCCAGGTGTTTGCGGGCTGGGGCGGAGAGCACGGGATTATCGATGTGCTGACCATCACGCGTTCTGGCCGGCTGGCGATTCTGGAATTGAAAGCCGGCGAGCACATCCATCTGCCGGTGCAGGCAACGGATTACTGGCTGCGCGTGAGCCGGCATTTGGAGCTAGGCGAGTTTCGCGCGTACGGATATTTTCCCGGAGTTGAAATTCAGCAGGCCCCTCCGCTGGTTTACCTGGTGGCTCCGGCGCTGCGCTTTCATCCCGCGACAGGAACATTGCTGAGACACCTGGCGCCGCAAATCGAGTTTGTGCGCGTGGGATTGGCGGAAAGCTGGCGGCGCGGGGTTCGCGTGGTGTCGCGGCAATAAACGAACTAAAGCTTTACGGCGCTGACCTGAATTATTGGCTGGGCGTTGGTGTAATTCGGAATGTCCGCGAGAATGGTTGCGGCGTGTGGGCCGAAGGCAGTTTGATAAGCTTCCACGGAGTCAAACAGCAAGTGGCCAATCGCGAGATAGGGCGCAGGCGCGCCGGGAGTCCGGCCGCCGATGCCTTCGTCGACGTTCATGCCTTTCAGGCTTGCGCCGAGGAGCTGCGCTACCAGCGGCATGTGTTTCGAGCAGTAGTAAGAAATATCGAATGTGCGGCCTTCGGAGTTGGGATACAGCACGCTCACCTTGATCATTTTTCCCTCACCATCCGTTTTTCCTACCGCTGGTGGATGAATTGTACTCCTCATGGGCGCGTCGCGTTCAACGGCGGACGGGGTGATACCGACAGAAGCCTGCATCCCGAATCTGGACGGAGTCAAAAAGTGTTTGAAAAACACGCACGCGGAGGCAAGAGATTTCAGGCGTGTTGTAGCAGCTCGGTCCGATACTTTGGAGCGAGCGCTTCTGCTTTGGCTCTGAACCGCGCTTGACCCGCTTCGTCGAGTTTGGGTGGCGGAGTCGTACGATCCGGAACGGGAACGCCGACTTCCATGAAAAACTTTTCCTGACCAGCCGGCGAACAGATGCACAGCATTCTCACCGGTTTTGCGGAAGAGTTGTGAAACTGATGCGGCGCGTTCGCGGGAACGTTGATGGTCTCGCCGGCCCGTACGACCGACTTTTTGCCGCGGAAAGTTACGTCCAGTTCGCCTTCCAGCAACGTGAAAGTTTCTTCGAAATCGTGGCGGTGCGGAGGAGGGCCGCCTCCGGGCGGAATGTGCATATCGATCACACAGAAACGACCGGCGGTATCTTCGCCGCTGAGAACGATTGTGTAGGTATCTCCGACGACGCCGATATGCGGCAGATTCTGATCCGTGTCCGGCCGCGCGGTGGTTAGATTTCGCTGTAGGTCATCTGCGGCAATCGGCGAAAAAGGTTTGGCGGAGGCGCTGGAGCCAGATGACATTTGTATTCTTCCTTTCAGTTCGCGAGTCAATTTGCGAGTGATGCAGGGAATAATCGGGCCTAAAAGGAGAGAAGCAGCTAAGGCGTGTGCCCTAGCTGCTTCCCGGGGTGTGTCCTCGAAGTGGTATTGAGTATTTAGATGTACGGGAGCTAAAAAGGTTTCACCTGACCTTAAATTTTTTGGCGGTTAAGGTTACGGGGGAAAGGCTCTAATAAAACAGGTACTTACGCCAGCGTTCATCGCGATGTCCGATTAAACGCATCAATTGCCTGGATGTATGGAGGGTGAATGGGCGCGGCCTGCGAGCCAGCTTGATGCCTGCTTCTTCAGGAGTGCGGTCGCCTTTGCTGTTGTTGCAGCGATAGCAGCAGGCCACCAGATTTTCCCAGGAGGAGCGGCCTCCGCGCGAGCGCGGCACGACGTGATCGAGAGTGAGCTCCGAACTGGGAAAAATGCGGCCGCAAAACTGGCAAGTATTGCGGTCGCGCAACAAAATATTTTTGCGAGAGAGCGCGCGGCTCTGCTGCGGTATGTGGCGATAGGCCAGCAGGCGAATCACGGAAGGCACACGATGAGTATGCGCGGCGGAGTGCACTTCGGCGTTGTGCAGCTCTTCGGCCTGGGCTACACCCTTGAGCATCAGGACCATGGCGCGGCGCACCGCGGTGACATTGATGGGCTCGTAGGTGGCGTTCAGCACCAGGACAGGCTCCTGCATCAACGCCATAGGGCGGGCCGTTATCGGAGATGGGAATCTACTGCAAGCGGGACCGTCGGAGGCGAGCACGGGCGCTCCTGCTGCATCGGGGGTGTGGCGCCCCCGGGAATCGACCATGTTAGGCCGTCTTGCGCTCATCGCGCTTCCCTCGGGTTCGGCCGGTGTTATCGGAGATAGTCTGCTGTGTTTCGCAATCTGGCGCGGGCCACCGTCAGCCCCACCACCGACTTGGCTCCCGCATCGCGCAAGGTCTTGGCGCAGGAATCCAGCGTCGCTCCAGTAGTCATTACATCATCTACCAGTAAGACGCGTAAATTGTCAACTTGGCTGCCCGGACGTGTGGCAAAAGCGCCACGAACGGACTCCCAGCGCTCGTCGAGAGTGAGCAGATGCTTTTCCGGGCGAGGGCGAATGCGGGTGAGCAAGACGGATTTATACGGAAGGCCGAGGCGTCTGGCCAGCGGTTTGGCGATGAGCGCGGCCTGGTTGTAGCCACGCTCGCGTTGGCGGCGGCGATGCAGGGGGACGGGGACGACGACGTCGGCTTCGAAGGCCGGGCCGCCGAGGACGGCCATTTCCGCGAGCATGCGAGCGAACAATTCGCCCAGCGGCTCGATATTTTCAAACTTCAGGAAGAGGATGGCCTGGACCATGGCGCCATCATAGAACGACCAGCTGCGCACGCGGTCGAAGGCCAGACTGCGGTGATCGGGGCTGGTGCAACGGGGGCAGACGAACACGCGTTTATTTTCCGTCGGGGCATTTTCAACTGGAGTGCCGCACTTGTCGCAAACGGTTCCGGGGATTTGCTGGAAAGAACCGAGGCATTCGTTGCAGATGGGAATGCGAGTGGCTTCGGTGAGCATGCGGTCGCAGATGCGGCAGCCGGCAGGAAAAAATACGCTGAGGAGAGCGGAGCGGACGTAGTGCAGCCAGCCAGCCGAAGACTGGAGGCTGACCGGTGAACCGAAACGGGGGAGGGGAGTGATTCCCACGGGAAGCAGTGTACCTGCCGGGGCGGTGTAGTCAATTATTATTTAGTAATAGTAGAGATGGGTATTTAATGAGGACTGGGCGGGTGGTTTTGGTGTGGGCAAAATTACATGAGAGCGGCGTGGCTTGCGCGTTCAAATCGAGGAGAAGTCATCAGACAACAGATTCCTCACCCGCGCGGGGCGCGGGATTCGGAATGACTCGTGGTTGGGGTAAGGCCAAGATCAGATAAACGTCACACGTTGCGGGAAAATCGTAGCGAATCGATCCAGGATTAGAGGAGGCCTTGCTCCATTTTTTCCTGGCAGCTGATGCAGTGCTTGGCCCAGGGGACGGCCTCGAGGCGTTTTTGCTGCATTTCGTCCTGGCAATTGGCGCAGACGCCGTACTCATCGATCTGAATGCGCTTTAGCGCGGCATCGATCAAATTCAGGATGGTGCGATCGGTGTTGGTCATGCCGAAGAGAAATTCCTTGGTGTAGGAATTGGCGGCCTTGTCGGCGAGGTCAACGGTTTGATCGTCGTCCGCGGTCCGGCCTTCTTCCTGGGTGCGCGCGATGGTCTTCATCAACTCTTCGCGGCGAGTGGCGAGTTTTTTCTTAAAGTATTCGAGTTTCTTCTTGTCCATAAGGGTCCCGCTTGCACCGTGCTTAATCAAGGGCATCTAAAAACTCCGTAGTGTAGGCTCTGTTACCAGCAGTGTCAAGAGAATGGCGGTTGCCATGTCCGGTAATTCCGCGCGCACGGCCATTTAGTTCCACAGAAAAATGGCCCTCGCCAATCCCCTCACGCCGGGTCATTAGATTCCGCTTAGGCGATTTAAGGTACAACCGGCAGCAGCAGCGCCGAAGGATGAGCGCGATCGTGATAGACGACGTTGGTGGCTTTCACCATTCGCGTGGCGGTGGCTTGTTCTTCGCCGGTGTTCAGGTTGCGGTCAAAGCGCGGGAAGTTGCTGCTGGAAACTTCCAGGCGCAGCTTGTGGCCGGGAAGAAAAACGTTGCTGGTGGCGATCATGTCCACGATCACGTGAACTGTGTCACCGGGCTTGAGCAACTCCTGCTTTTCCGGTGACCGGCGATAACGCATGCGAAGAATTCCTTCGGTAAGGTTTTGCGCGAAGCCGCTGGGAGCGATGTCCAACAATTTTCCGGTGAAGTCGGTGTCCAGCGCGGAACTGCTGACCCATAGGTCGAGGGAGACCAGCCCGGTGACTTCTGTATCGCGAGTGAACGGTGGGGTGGTGAAGACCAGCACGTCGCTGCGAGACTCCATGGAGCTTTGGTCCTGCGGCCCGATGCCGGTGGGCAGAGGTCCGCAACAGAGCGGGCCGCCAATGGTGGGCGCGGGATTTTCTGGGTCGTAGATGTAGTGGTCGGGTTTTTCCTCGGCAGGCGGAGTGGTGTTGAGAACTCCGTTGCCGCTGGAAGTGT
>JBBRZT010000100.1:0-11552 GCA_038236395.1 Candidatus Acidiferrales bacterium | reverse complement strand
TGGGCCGACATCGACGTCCAGCTCAAGCGCCGCTACGACTTGATTCCCAATCTCGTCGAGACCGTCAAAGGCTACGCCGCCCACGAAAAGGGCACCCTCGAAGCCGTCATCTCCGCTCGCAATCGCGCCATGACCGCCACCGCACCCGCGGATAAAGCCCAGGCCGAAAACATGCTCTCCGGCGCGCTGAAAAGCCTCTTCGCCCTCTCCGAAGCCTATCCGCAACTTCGCGCCGTCGAAAGTTTCACGGCGCTCCAAGCCTCCCTGTCCCAGATCGAAGACGCCGTGCAGAACGCCCGCCGCTACTACAACGCCGTCGTCCGCGATCTCAATACCAAAATCCAGCAGTTTCCCACCAACATTTTTGCCAATATGCTCGGCTTCAAGCCACGCGAATTTTTCGAAGTCACCGCCTCTGCCGAGCGCGAAGCTCCCAAGGTCAGCTTTAATACTCCCGCTGCTTCGGCATGAACCGGGACTGCTCGCCCGTCATGCCTGAATTTTTTCCAAGCAATACTTTGTGCCTGCACGAACGGTCTGGGCATCCCGCGGTGCGCCGCGCCTTTTCCACTGCCTTCGCACTCATTCTTCTCGTTTGGGCTGCCTCGGCAAGCGCCAAAGAATTGCGCATCGAAAACTTCGATTCCCACGTCGTCGTCTCCCGCGACGGCACCATCAACGTCACCGAAAAAATCGAAGCCCACTTCATCGGCGGCCCCTGGCACGGCCTCTATCGCTCCATCCCCATCGAATACCGCACACCCCAGGGTTTGAACTACACGCTCTTTCTCAGCGTAAAAAGTGTCACCGACGGCAGCGGCCACCGCCTCAAATTCGATTTCAGCCGCGTCCGCCATTACCGCAAACTCAAAATCTACGTCCCCAACGCCGATGATTCCGTCCAGACCATCTCCATCGAGTACACCATCTCCGACGCCATCAAATTTTTCGACGATCATGACGAACTCTACTGGAACGTTACCGGCGATGAGTGGGACGTGCCCATCGAGTCCGCCCGTGCCAGCATTATTCTTCCCGCCGGCGCTTCCAACATTCGCGCCACCACCTTCACCGGCGCTTACGATTCGCGCGCCAGAGATGCCGAAACCGACATCGCCGGCAATGGCGTCGACGTCCACACCACCGCTCCGCTTTCCTATCACGCGGGATTAACCGTCGCGGTCGCCTTCGACAAAGGCCTCATCTACGAACCTTCCGCTCTGGCCGTCTTCGGCCGCTTTCTCGCCAGTAATTGGCCGCTGTTCCTGCCCGTGTTCGTCTTCGCTCTGATGTTCTATCTGTGGTGGACCCGCGGCCGCGATCCTCGCCTTCGCCCCATCGCCGCGCAGTACGAGCCGCCCGATAAGCTCACTCCCGGCGAAGCTGGCTCCCTCGTGGACGACTCCGTCGACATGCGCGACATCACCGCCACCATCGTCGATCTCGCCGTTCGCGGCTACATGGTCATCGAAGAGCACCAGAAAGATCGCATGCTCGGTCTGCTTCACGACAAGGACTACAGCTTCATCCTGCAAAAAGATCGCGCCCAGTGGTCCGCACTCAAGCCTCACGAACAGGTTCTCCTCAACGGATTCTTCTCTGCCGGCACGTCTGGCGAAACGGTTTCTATGGATAGCCTGCAGAATCGCTTCTACAAAAATCTTCCCGACATAAAAAGCCGCATCTTCGATTCGCTGGTCGGGCAGGGCTTTTACCGCCGCCGCCCCGACAGCGTTCGCTCCGCTTACGTCGGCACCGGTATCGCCATCGGCGTCCTGTCTATCTGGGGTGGGTCTGGGCTCGCTTCCGCTTTGGGCATGGCCTCTCTGCCGTTCATCATCGGCGGAATTCTTTCCGCCGCGATCATCTGCTCGTTCGGCTGGTTTATGCCCGCGCACACCGAACAGGGCACCCGCGCCCTCGAGAATGCCCTCGGCTTCGAGGATTTTCTGAATCACGTCGAATCCGACCGCTTCAACCGCACCATCAAAACTCCCCAAATGTTCGAAAAATTTCTTCCCTTTGCCATGGCCTACGGCGTGGAAAAAAACTGGAGCAAAGCCTTCCAGGGCATCATGACCGAGCCCCCCGGCTGGTATCGCGGCGGCACCGGCCCGATTTTTTACCCCGTCAATTTCACATCCAACCTCAACGCCATGTCCTCGCGCGCCGGCAGCGTGATGGCCTCCGCTCCGCGCAGCTCCGGCGGCTCCGGTTTTGGCGGCGGCGGATCCTCAGGGGGCGGCTTCGGTGGCGGCGGAGGCGGCGGCTTCTAGGAAAGTGACCTTGCTGTGTGCGCTCCGGAATATTGAAAATGCGACCGTGCAAACGCTGGATGTTGGCATCCCTTGACTGTCTATTATTTTCAACCGTCGGAAATTGCGCCGCTACGATCAAGGATTCGATTGCGCGTGAATGCGGGGTGGACGCAGACCAACCGGCACAACGAATCTTCGCCGACCCGGAAGGCAAAAATGCCTGGCGCGAATTTAAAAAGCTTAAAGATGTGACGGAAATCCAAACTTATGGACGGTTCGCGCAACTTTGGACTGCCTCCGACGGAAAAGTTTTCGTTCACATGGAGGAACCAAGCGAGGACTGGTTCACCTATACAGATTATTGCTTCGGCAAGACGGGCCGGCTTGTAGCGTTGCGATTCGAAGTGAGGACTGCGTGGGGCTGGGATTATCGCGAGAGTGGATCAGTTGTAAAGGGAATACTCAGGCCCCGAACATCGGGCTTTTTCGATGCAGATAGGGAAAAACCCATCGCAAAGCCCGAGAACGCCGCAGACGTCGCTGCCGCGCTCACGCCATTCGTCTTCGCCCAAGAGTCTCAATTGCCAGTCGCCAAGCTATTATCCAAATGATGGCCAAAGTCGCGTTCTTCACACTTCATCCAATCTGGCCGACGATCCGTACTTATTAGCAGACGCCATGAGAAGAACCTTCCTGCCTGCATTCATCTTTCTGCTCGCCGCCAGCGCGGCAGTCGGTCAAGGCAGCAATCCAAAAGCATTGCACAAAGCAGGTCGGCTTGATTGGCGCCCGTGGTCCGATTCCGCCTTCGCGGAAGCCAAACGCGACCACAAATTCGTCCTGCTCGATCTCGAAGCAGTCTGGTGCCACTGGTGCCACGTCATGGACGCCAACACTTACAGCGATCCGCAAGTCATCAAGCTCCTGCAAGCACGTTACATCACTCTCAAAGTCGATCAGGACTCCCGCCCCGATCTCTCCAACCGCTACGAAGATTTTGGCTGGCCCGCCACGGTCGTATTTGACGGCGATGGCCACGAAATCGTAAAACGCCAGGGCTATCTCGCTCCCGATGAAATGTCTTCCATGCTGCAAGCCATCATCGACGATCCGAGTCCCGGTCCCTCGGTGCAACCGGATCGCATACCTGAATTGCCGAACGAGCCGCTGCTAACCGCCCGCCTGCGTGAAGAGCTGACCAGAAATTTCTTCAACGGCTACGACAGCAAACACGGCAGCTGGGGCAAAGACCAAAAGTTTCTCGACTGGAACTCCGTCGAATACGCCATGGACCTGGATCGCCTGAAAAACGACACCCGCGCCGAACACATGGCCCGCCAAACCCTCGACGAACAGCTCCACCTGCTCGATCCCAGCTGGGGCGGCGTGTATCAATACTCCACCGGCGGCGATTGGAATTCCCCGCACTTTGAAAAAATCATGCAGATGCAGGCGGAAAACCTGCACATCTATTCTCTCCCCTACGCGCAATGGCGCGACCCGCATTACCTGCACGCCGCCCAGGAAATCCAGCGCTACCTGCGGACATTCCTCACTTCGCCCACCGGCGCTTTCTATACCAGCCAGGATGCTGATCTCGTGGAAGGGAAGCACAGCGCGGAATATTTCGCACTAGACGATGCGCAGCGCCGCAAGCTCGGCATTCCGCGAGTGGATAAACACATCTACGCGCGCGAAAATGGCTGGGCCATAACTGGATTGGTGACGCTCTACGACGCGACAGGCGATCGCGCCACGCTGGACGAAGCTATACGTGCCGCACGCTGGGTGATGGCAAACCGCGCGCTGCCAGGAGGCGGTTTCCGACACGACGCCATCGATCGCTCCGGCCCGTTTCTGGGGGACACCGTTTCCATGGCCCGCGCGTTCGTCGTGTTGTACGGAGCGACCGGCGATCGCCAATGGCTGGCCCGTGCGCAATCCGCGGTGCAGTTTATCGGCATAAACTTTCGCGATGCTCAGGGCGCCGGATTTCTCACCGCTAAAGCGCCCGCCAATCACGATTATACCCCGCATCCCCAGCGCGACGAAAACGTGATGGTCGCCCGCACCGCAAATCTGCTCTTTCGTTACACCGGCAACGCGGCATACGAACAGCTCGCCAAAGACGCCATGCGTTACCTCGCCGCGAAACCAATAGTGGATCGCCTGCCCGCATCCAGCGCTCTGCTAGCCGATCTCGAAATCGGATCCGAGCCACTGCATCTGACCGTCGTCGGACACAAAGACGATCCCGCGGCGCAAAATCTCTTCTCCGCCGCGTTGCGTTATCCATCGGATTACAAACGGCTGGAATGGTGGGATGTTCGCGAAGGCCGCTTGCCCAACCCCGACGTGCAATATCCTCAGGTGAAACAAGCTGCGGCCTTCATCTGCACCAACCGCACCTGCTCTCCACCGATCATGGATCCTGAAAAGTTGGCGGGACGAGTGGACAAATTAGTCAGCCTGCGCTGACCTTCGAACGCTGATCAATTCCGCTCGCATCAAACCGCAGGTTCACCCGACGCTACATCGGCTTCTCGCGGTCCTACACCGTATAACTTCAAAACATCCTGCAACGTAACAATTCCTTCTAACTTGTGCACGTTCGCTCGATTCACCACCGGCAACAAATCCAGTTGGCTCGACCCCATGCGATCCAGCGCCATGTTCAACGAATGATCCGTATGCACATGCGGAAACTCCCCAGCCTTGAGAATCTCGCTTAAGGGTTTCTCCGTCATTCCCTCGGTCAGCGCTTTTTGCAGTTGCCCCAGGCTCACCATCGCAATCACGCCGCGATCGTCAACCGCCGGCCAAGCGTGCAGTTTGCTGGGCGCTACTTTTTCCAGCGCTTCCTGAATCGTCGCGCGTGCATCCAGCACTTCCGTCGCCGCATGCATCGCCTGATACACCTGCCGCTGCCCTTCCTGCCCACGCGATCCCGCCGTCGGCAGATGAATCCCGTCCTGGTGCGCCAGCACTTCATAAATTGGCTCGCGCTGGAATCTCGAAGCGATAAAGAAACTCACCAGGTTCGAAATCATCAGCGGCACGATCACCGCGTAATCCCGCGTAATCTCGAAAATCATCAGCACCGAAGTCATTGGCGCGCGCACGATCCCCGCAAATGCCGTGCCCATCCCCACCAGCGCGTAGGCTCCCGGTGACGCCACCGAGCCGGGCGCAAAATGATGCGCCACCGTCCCCACGATGCCTCCCAGCATGGCGCCCAGGAGCAAACTCGGCCCAAAAATTCCGCCCGCGTTCCCCGATGCGTAGCTGATCGTCACCGCAAATAGCTTCAGCACCAGCAACAAAATCATCAGCTTCAAAGCCATTCCGCCGTTCATCACGTCGCCCACGTACTTATAGCCCACGCCCAGAATCTGCGGCACAAAGCACGCTACGATTCCCGTCACCAATCCGCCCGCCACTGGCTGGAACCACAACGTTTTTCTCGGTCGCGTCAGGAACCACGCCCTCATCGACAACAACAGCCTGCTGAATGCCGCCGAAATAAATCCACCCAACACTCCCAGCAGCGCGTAAATCGCCAGTTCCGCCGGATGCACCAGCTGATATTGCGGCACCTGGAAAAGCGGATCATTCCCCAGCAGCAGCCGCAGCATTCCCCACGACGTCGCCGAAGCCAGCACCACCGATCCCAGCACCGGCGCGTGCAAATCGCCCACCACTTCTTCCAGAGCAAACACCACCGCCGCCAACGGAGTGTTGAACGCCGCCGCAATGGCTGCTGCCGCCCCGACCGGTATGAGCGCCTTCACCTTCTCCGGCCGCAACCCCAGATATCGGCCCAGCAAAGACGCGATCCCCGCGCCCACCTGCACCGCCGGCCCCTCACGGCCCAGCGGTATTCCGCAAGCCAGAGTAGCCGACGTACAGAAAAATTTTCCGAATACAGTTCCCGGCGAAATAATTCCTCCGCGCGCCCACAACGCCGCCTTCGTTTGCGGCACACCGCTTCCTCGCGCGTCGGGAAAAAATCGGTACAGCAGGTAGCCCATGCCCAGCGAGCCCACCACCGGCACAAGCAGCCTTCGCCAAGCCGCACCCCCGACTGGGTACAACCGCGCGCCGAATCGCTCGGTGATCAAAATAAATGCCACCACCAACGCCCCCACCAGCGCGCCGATCAGCAGCGTCAGCACCAGGAATATCTGTTCCTCGCGCTCCTCGCGCAAAGCTCTCCAGTAGCGCCCCGGCGCGCGCCACCATTGAGCTTTTGCAGCCTTGAGTGTCTCTTCTGTAGTTGAGGTCACTGCGGTGTCATATCAGCGGCGTGCTCGCGTTCGGTCCCTGCTCAGCTTACTGTTCATCCGAAGATCTTTCCGTGTTCGCGCGCGCTTCCCCCGGCGTTTCACTAGGATACTGATAGCCTCCGCCAGCGCCGCGCCCGTCGCTCGCAACTCGCCGATCCGCCGTCGTGCTACTTGTTCCAACAGCCGCGAACCACGCGGCAGCAGTGACACTAGAACTTCCCGCCGGTCGTCCACGCTGCGGCTTCTCCGCACCAGTCCATGCGCTTCCAGTCGGTCGATTAGTTCCACTGCGCTGTGATGTTTCAGCGCCAGCCGCTCCGCCAGCGCGCCAATGCTTGCTTCAGAATCTCTCGGTAATCCTCGAATTGCCAGCAACATCAGGTATTGCTGCGGTTCCAGCTTGCCACGCCGCGCCGCCGCGTCGCCTTCCTGGATAAAATGCCGTATCCGGTAGCGCAACTCCGCCAGCGCGCGATATTCCGCATCTGAGATGCCGCCCTTCACTCTACAAGTATATCGTCATACGATATATCGCGCCAGCGCCGCTAGCGCACTCGCATGTCCAGGTGAGCGGCCCAGATGCCCGGCTCATCATTGAGGGTATCGGGTATTTGCCTCAGGAAAACGCGGCACTCAAACCGCTTTGCGAAAGCTCTTCTGCGTCTTGTAGGGCTGGTACCCGTTCCGCAGGTAAAACTGGTGCGCCCGCTCCCGCACCACATTCGATCGCACCGACATATTCTTGCATCCCCGTCTGCGCGCCCACTCTTCCGCGGACTGCAGCAACAGCGCCCCAGCCCCGCGGCTTCGCGCCTCGTCCGCCACCACCAGCCCATTCACTTCCGCGCGCAATTCCACTTCCAGCAATGGTTCCACGCTCACATGCAGCCACCCGATTACTTTGCCTTCAGGAGTCTCCGCCACCAGCACCGCGTGCTGCTCCGCCGGCTTGATCCTTCTCAGTCGCTGCGCAATCTGCGCCGTCGTCGCCGGGTATCCCAACTGCCCGCAAAGCTCCGCTATCCGCTCCGCGTCGCCGCTCCTGGCGCGCCGGATATTCACTGCCTCTCGTTTGTCTTTCGCGCCAGCGCTCCGCTGCTTCCGCCCCATGGCTCAAAACGCCTTGTCCGAATCCAACAGGATCGTCACCGGACCTTCATTCACCAGTTCCACCGACATCATCGCTTGAAATACTCCCGTCTCCACCGCCACTCCCAGTTTTCGCAACGCAGTACAAAACTCCTCGTACAACGCTTTGGCCTGCTCCGGCCGTGCAGCCGCCACAAAACTCGGCCGCCTCTGCCCCCGCGCATCGCCGTACAAAGTAAATTGCGAAACCACCAGCGCGCTCCCTTTTTCTTCCAGCAGCGACCGGTTCATTTTCCCGTCGCCATCTTCGAAAATACGCAACTGCGCAACCTTCTCAGCCATCGCTATAGCCGTTGCCGCCGTATCCGCCACTCCGATGCCCAGCAAAATCATCAATCCAGCCGCAATCTCGCCGCTCACCCGCTCCTCCGCGCTAACCTGCGCGCGACTCACTCGTTGCAGCACCACTCGCATATAAAATTAGACATTCTCCACTCGCGGGCAATCCAATCGCGGCCCGCACGCAATTTGCGAAGCGTTATTTCTGCGCGGCCGGCTTTCGCGGCAACAATTCCGGCAGTTCCGCCACGTTGTAAGCGAACACCGCCAGCACCTGCGCCCCTTCCGTCAAATCATCCCATCGCACGCGGTCCAGCGTGTCCGCCTGCGAATGATGCGTCTTGTCGTAATCCGCCACTTCCTGCACGCAATAGAATCCCGGCACTCCCGCCGCGTCGAACGGAATATGATCGCTGCCATCCTCTTTCCGCAGCGTCGGCTCCGCCAATCCAATTTCTTTCGCCCGCGCCAGCGGATACAGCACGTGGTCCATCGTCTCCCGCGCCGCATAATTTCCCATCAGCCCCACCGTCAACACTTTTCCCGTCCCACTGTCATGCACCAGCACCGCCGAAATCTTCGCCAGTTCATCCGCGTGCTGCTTCACGTAAGCCTTCGATCCGTTCAAACCCTGCTCTTCTCCCGTAAACAACACAAATCGAATCGTCCGCTTCGGTTTCACGCCCAGTTTTTTCAGCGCCCGCGCCGCCTCCAGCACCGCCGCCGAACCGGTCCCGTTATCCGTCGCTCCCGTCCCCAGGTCCCACGAATCCAGGTGCGCGCCGATAATCACCACCTCATCCGGCTTCTCGCTTCCGCGAATTTCCGCCACCGTGTTGTGGACCTCGGCCGGCTTCCCGCTGAAGCTCCCTCCAACGTTCACCTCCGCCTGCACCGCCCCGGCCTCCAGCAGCCGCCACAACATCGTCAAATTTTCCCGAGCGATGTACGCAGTAGGAATCGCCGCCGGTTGATAATTCCTCCCGCTGGCGCTCATGTTCAGCAAGTCATACCATTTTTCCGATCCCATCAACACCGCCGCAGCTTTTTCGTCGGCGAAAAAATTCATCGACGCGGTGCGCAACTTGATATACGTCTCAAAATCAAACGGCTTGTCGCTCTTTGGCAGCGCCACGGGAATGGTCTCATCGCCCCACGGTGTCAAAATGGGATTCCCCGGCATCTGCGTCTCCACCGGCTTCCCCAAGACAACAATCGCCCCCTTCAATTTCCCTTTGTACTGCTGCAGGTCCTCCACTCTTTCAATCGCCACCCCAATCACCGGCCCGCGCACCGTTCCGTTCGTTCCCGGCGACCATCCTCCCGTCGCCATCGTAAGATTCACCGCCGCCTCTTCTCCGGATTTTTGCTCCCCGCTTAAAAATACTCGCCCGGTGGCGGGCCCCCGCGTCCATCGATTCGCAATCGTCCACGGCTCCTGATGCACATTATCCAGTCCCAGCGCCTTGAATCGCTCCATCATCCATCGGCTCGCCTGCTCCAGTTGCGCCGAACCCGTCAGCCGTGGCCCGATGTCGTCGGTCATAAATTGTAAGTTCGCTTTCAGTTCCGGCTCATCCGCTTTCACCTGCTCCAGAATCTTCTTGTCCATGTCGCCAATCGGATCAGGCCTCGCCGGCTCTTCCTTGAACTCCGCCGTCGCCGGCTTCGGCCTCGCAATCGCTTCACGCCGGGGCAGCATCTCCGGCAACTGCGCCGTGGTGTAGGCCCACGCCGCCAGCACTTGCGCGCCCTGATTTAAATCGTCTTTCCACACTTTATCGAACGTGTCTGACTGGCTGTGATGCGTCTTGAAATATTCGGCAAAATCCTGCACCACAAAGAAACCCGGCACGCCCGCATCGTCAAACGAAGCGTGGTCCGTCCCAAACGAGCGCTGCATCGTCGGCTCCAGCAATTTCAACTCCCGCAGCGGTGCAATCTCCTGGTCCACGATTTCACGATCCTGGTAATTGTCATGCAATCCCAGCGTCAACACTCGCCCGGTTCCCGTGTCGTGCACCAGAATCCCCGAAATTTTGTCCAGCTCGCTTTTATGCGCGTCCACATATTTCGTCGAGCCGACCAGTCCTTCTTCCTCTCCGGTAAACAACACAAACCGTATCGTGCGTTTCGGTTTCAGCTGCAATTTCGCCAGCGCCCGCGCCGCTTCCAGCACCGCCATCGATCCCGTCCCGTTATCCGTCGATCCCGTCCCCAGATCCCAGGAATCCAGGTGAGCCCCCAGCATCACCACTTCATCCGGCTTCTCGCTGCCGCGAATCTCCGCTACCGTGTTGTAAACTTCCACCGGTTTCTCGCTGAACGAGTTGGCCATTTCGATTTCCACGTTCACCGGCCCGTGTTTCAGCATCCGAAAAATCATCCGGTAGCCTTCGCCTGTAATAAACGCCGTCGGTATCGCTCCAATCTCGAATTTTTCTCCGCCGATTCCCGTCATGTTCAGCAATGCGTGCGGCTTGTTCGAATCCCGCAGCAGCACCGCGACTCCCTCTTGCTTGAAAAACGCCGTTCGGTCCCGCGCGGCCTGTTGCAATGGGGCGAAAGGAGTGGGTACCGGCGTTTCGCTCTTCATCGGCGGCGGAGCCTGCATCGCGCGCACTACTTCGCTTCTCGAATCTTCCGGCTTCGGCGGAGACAGGCTCTCCGGCTCCTGGTAAATCACCACCGCGCCCTTCAGTTTCCCTCGGAATTTCTCAAGCTCTTCCTTCTTCTTCGCGTCGAAGTACACCACCGGCCCGCGCACCACTCCCGCCGTGCTCGGCGACCACCCCGCCGCCGCAATCGTCAACGGGTGCTCGGTGGGACTTACGATCCGAGCGTGCGCAATTCCCCGCGTCCACGAGTGCGCGATCGTCCATGGCTCCAAATGCACATTCGTCAATCCGTATTTGCGAAACATTTCCGCCGTCCATTCATTAGCCTGCTTCAATTGCGGCGAGCCCGTAACTCGCGGTCCGATGGCGTCCGACAAATGCTCCAGATTTTCCATCACCTCGCTGTGTTCGTGAATTTCTTTCAGGATATGCGCGTCGCCCGTTGCGGAAATATTTGTGCCGCCCGGACCCGACTGCGCGATTGAGCGGCGAACCCCAACCGCCAGCAGCAACGCAAACACTAAAGCAATGATTCGACGTGAATTCATCCGCTCTCCCCTGAACACGTTCTTGCTCAAGTCATTTCCGCAAACTTCGCAGCGACGAATTGCTAACGGTCAGTCATCGCTTGTTTCGCTTTTTTCTTCTGCCACTGGAAGATTTCGCATTCTTCTTTCGTCCGCTAGCCGGTAACTTACCCCGGGTTTCTGCGCTTCGCAATGACGACGCAGAAAATCCCCGCGGCCCCGGCTGGCACTTGGGACAGAAAAAGCTGCTTCTTCCCGCCACAATCGCTCTGCGAATCAATGTCCCGCACCGGTAACACTTTTCCCCTTCGCGCCCGTAAGCCCGATGGTGCTGCTGGTATTCCCCCGGCGCTCCTTCAGCATCCGTAAAATCCGCAATCGACGAGCCGCGCATCGCAATCGCTTTTTCCAGTATTTTCTGCAAGGCACGCCGTA
>JBBRZT010000099.1:0-11632 GCA_038236395.1 Candidatus Acidiferrales bacterium | reverse complement strand
AGGCGATTGGAAACCGCCGAGCGCGGCTTTTCGAGCGTGATGTCAACGTCGGACGCAAATTCATCGCGATGCTTGATTAACAGCCATGATGTTTTCGTGCTGCTACCAAAGCCGCGGGTTCGAACCAGCACCCACGAACCTTTCAACTTTTTTCCATGCAATGTAAATTTTAAATCGCCTTTTTCCAACGCCGCGGCCGCATCGGGGCTCTCCGCAGTCCACGTGCCGGTGTCCCAGACCATCACGGTGCCGCCGCCGTATTCGCCTTCGGGAATCACGCCTTCGAAGCTGGCGTAGTCGACGGGATGATCCTCAACCTGCATCGCCAGGCGTTTCACGGAGGGATCGAGCGAAGGGCCCTTGGGAACTGCCCACGAAAGCAGTGTGCCGCGAAATTCCAGCCGGAAATCATAGTGGAGTTGCGTGGCGCGATGCTTCTGCACTACGTAAATCAGCGATGACTTGGAGCTTTTGGACGCAGTCTCGCCGGTGGGTTCCGGAGAAATACCGAAATGCCGCTTTTTGCGATATTCGTTGAGAGCCATTTTCGAATTATACGAGCTAAAGAAAATTCGGGCTCGCATTTTGTGGCGATGCGAGCCCGGTCCAGCTTGTTTGTGGGTCAGCTACCTATTCTTCGTGGCCCGGTTTGGGAGCATTTTCGCTATCGCGATTCCCGCGGTCACTGTCGGACGACCGCGTCAGACTTTCGCGATTTTCCGCCGGTTGATTGTCCCCGCGCCGCCCAGTTCCCGGATCTTCAGTGTCTCCGGACCGGTCGGAAGTCAGATCGCCACCGGGATCAACGTCGGTCTCAGTCAAGCGCCGCTTCTTTTCCGACTCAGGGGCGTCCATGATCGTCAGGCTCGCGCCGTCTTAACTTTTTTGCGAATGGGCGTCGGCTCGTCTTCGTCGCTCTCTTCAGACGAGGAATCTTTCTCAGAAGCATCGCCCATCGCCTTTACATTAATGTCGCTGGCCAGGTCGGAGAGCTTCTGATCGGTTTCTTTCTCTTCCTCGAGTGTCTGTTCGAGCAAAGTCACGGCTTGATCTTCACCAAGCAGTTCCGCATAGGTGCGCACGGTGCCGTAGGCGGCGATTTCGTAGTGTTCGACGCGTTGGGCTGCGGAGATCAGGGCCGCATCCATCAAATCGTCCTCGAAATCCTCGTCCATCATTTCCTGGCCTTCGGCGACCAGTCCTTCCATACCCTTACACTTCTTGCCCGTCGGCTTTTCGCCCAGGGCCTTGAAGATCTGTTCCAGGCGCTGCACGTGGCCGCGGGTCTGCTCGAGATGTTCCTCGAAGCCGGTGCGCAGCTCATCGGATGTTGCGGCCTTAGCCATTTTGGGGAGAGCTTTGACCAGCTGATTCTCGGCGTTGTAAATGTCCTTGAGTTCGTCGACGTATAGTTCTTTAAGAGCGTTATGTTCCATGATGTCCTCCAGAAGCTGAATTGAGACGCGCATTCAAACTAAAGGCGCGATGGTGGGCCAGCCATCCAGCGGACTCCCTAAGGGCCAGTCTGAATTCGTGTATCGATGCTTACGCACAAGTTTTTCTCTGCTGGGCCATCCTACGGGCGATGGTTCCGAGTATGTCCGCCGCCGATTCGTGGCTTTGGGGCTAAAACTCCTGAAATTGCCTCGGTGAAACTCTGTACGCTCAAGCAGGCTTTCGCGGTGGGGGCGGGTCTGCTAGACTATTTCTCTATCGGTTTCGCATAATCCGAAGAAGCGGGAATAACAATGGCAATGAAGTGTGAAATTTGCGGCAAAGGTCCGCATTTCGGCAACGTGATCAGCCACGCGAATAATACGCGTAGGCGGCGCTGGAACCCCAATTTAAAGAAGGTACGCGCGCTGGTGTCCGGCGCTCGCAAGCAGATGCGCGTGTGCACTGCTTGCATCCGTGCGGGCAAAGTCAAAAAGGCTGCCTAGCATTCATCCAGTAACCAATCCGTTGCAACTAGCGGTACATTCGCGCGCGCAAGGCGCGGTCTGCACGGGTACCCGTGCGCCCTTTTCCATAGGCTTGTCGTACGCCGCCGCGTTCGCGGTCCTGGCCTCGCTGGCACTGAGCCCGGGCTGCAACCGGCAGACCCAGCATTCGCCGGACGTCTGGGCGGTGGTAAATGGAAAAGAGATCAAGAAAGATGAAGTAGAGAAGTATTACCGCACGCGAATAAATCCGGAAGGCCAAACGCCTTCGAAGGAAGAAGCTCTCTCGCTGAAGCTGAATGTGCTGGACGAGTTGATCAACAACGAAATCCTGATCGAACGCGCCAAGAAATTGAACCTGGAAGCCAGCGATGGCGAAGTGGAAGACAAGTTCACAGAGCTGAAAAGCCCCTACACCGAGGACGAATTCCAGCGCCAATTGAAAGAGCGCGGAGTTTCGGTGGACGATTTGAAGCGCGACCTGCGGCGGCAGCTTTCCATCCAGAAACTGTTGAACCGCGAAGTGGTGTCGAAGATATCCATCACCGATCAGGACGTGGCGGAATTTTATAACTCCAACAAAGCTCAGTTTAACGTGGCTGAACCGCAATACCGCATTGCGCAGATCGTGGTGACGCCGCGAAAGGAACCGCAAATTCGTAACCGCAAGAATGACGACGCCACCAACGAAGCCGAAGCGCAGCGCAAGGTAAAAATGCTGATGGACCGGCTGAATAGCGGCCAGGACTTCGGGCAACTGGCCATGGATTATTCCGAGGACATGAATTCTGCGGCCACCGGCGGTGATCTGGGATATGTGCCGGAATCGGCGCTGAATCAGTCCGATCCGCAGCTGAAGAAACTGGTGATGGGGCTCAAGCCGGGACAGGTGAGCCAGCCCATCCAATTGAAAGAAGGCTTTCGAATTTTGAAGTTGATCACGCGGGAATCTCCCGGGCTCCGCGGAATTGCTGAACCGCAGGTACAGCAGACCATTCGGGACACGCTGCGAAATCGCAAAGAGCAATTGTTGCGCGCGGCTTACCTGGCCGTGGCGCGTGACGAAGCGCATTCCACCAATTATCTGGCGCAACAGGTGATCGAATCGGCCGGCAAACTTCCCGCCGACACCGAGCCGGCCGCCGCAAAGCCGTCCGCACACTAGTTTTTTATCGCGATTAAAGAGCAGGCTTGGAATTTCCCCGCCGCAGCGGTTTCTTAACTAATCCACGCCAGTATTTCTCCCGCGTTTACAGGTTGACCTTCTTTAGCGAGCAAGCGTTCCACGGATCCCGATTTCGGGGAGCGAATTTCGTTCTGCATTTTCATGGCTTCCACCACCAGCAGGCCCTGGCCTGCCTCCACCTGGTCGCCCGGTTTCACCAGCAAGCGCACGACTTTGCCCGCCATAGGCGCCACAATTTGCTGACGGCCTTCGACTTCCACGTGGCTCAACCTGCGCCCCTTCCGAGAGCGCAGATCGCTGACCTCGGCGCTGAATTCGCGAAGGCCAGTTTGAATATTCAGCGCGCCGCCCGGAGAGCGGGCCACGCGAATTTCATGCGATTCTCCGCGGAGCAGGATCGACAGAGTATTGGGGGCTATTTCGACGACGTCGGCGTCCGCCGGCTCGCCGTCCAGCGTGATGCGCCAGCGATCGCCCTCGCGCTCCAGTTCTACCGCGCGCGCTCTTTTCCCCGAAGGGCACGTAAGCACCACTTCGAATTTCATGGCGTGCGATCCAGTTCCTGGCGGCGGCCTTCGCGTTTCCACCGTGAAGTTGTATCGTCGCCGGACTTAATTGCGCCGGTATCTGCGTTTTGCGTGGCCTGCCATACCGCCGCGCCGATGGCGGCTGCGTCTTCGCTGCCCTGTTCGATGCCGTTCGAATGCGGGCGTTGCAGCAACTCATCGAGCCAAGTGGTGTGGATTTCACCGCGAACGAAATCCGGCTCGGCAAGAATGCGGCGGAAAAGCGCGGCATTGGTTTTGATGCCGGTAACGGTGTACTCCTCAAGCGAGCGGCGCAATCGCGCGATGGTTTCCTCTCGACTGTTGCCCCAGGCGATCAGCTTGCTCAGCAGGGGGTCGTAGTCGTTTGGCACGGTCCAGCCTTCGTAGACGCCTTCGTCCAGCCGAATGCCCGGACCGCTGGGCGCGTGTCGTGAAAGAATTTTTCCCGGCGAGGGAAAGAAATTGTTCTCCGGGTCTTCGGCATAGAGACGCACTTCCATGGCGTGACCGCGCGGTGTGATGGTTTCCCACGCGAAGGGCAACCGGTGGCCGGCGGCAATAGCGATCTGCAGTTTCACCAGGTCCAGGCCGGTGACCTGTTCGGTGACGGGATGTTCGACCTGTAGGCGTGTATTCACTTCCAGGAAATAAAAATCGAGATTGGCGTCGACCAGAAATTCCACGGTGCCCGCGTTGGTGTAGCCTCCCGCGCGCGCCAGCATCACTGCGGCGTTGCCCATTTTTTTGCGCAGGTCGGGAGTCATGATTGGCGAGGGCGCTTCCTCGACCACTTTCTGGTGGCGGCGCTGGACCGAGCATTCGCGTTCGCCGAGAGAAACCACGCGGCCATGCTTATCGGCGAGGATCTGAATTTCCACATGGCGGGGCTTGACCAGATATTTCTCGAGGTAAACGCGGCCATCACCGAAACTGTTTTTCGCCTCCGAAGAAGCGTCGCGAAACGCGGCGGCTAGTTCCGAGGCGCGGTTGACGAGGCGCATCCCTTTTCCGCCGCCTCCGGCCACGGCTTTCAGCAACACCGGGAAGCCGATGTTTTCCGCGATGGACTGCGCCTGCTCCGGCGATTCCATCGGGTCATTCGTTCCAGGAACGCTGGGGACACCGGAGCGCCTGGCCAGTTGGCGGCCGGCCGTTTTTGAGCCGAGCGCTTCCATGGCTTCGGCAGAAGGACCGATAAAATTGACGCCGGCCTCAGCGCAGGCGCGCGGCAAAGCGGGGTTTTCCGCCAGAAAACCATATCCGGGATGCACCGCGTCGCAGCCCGCGCGGCGCGCCACGTCCATCAGCTTGTCGATGCGCAGATAACTTTCGCCTGACGGCGCGGGACCTATCGGGTAAGCTTCATCGGCTAGCCGCACATGCAGCGATTTGCGGTCCACTTCGCTGAATACGGCGACGGAGCGGATGCCCAGTTCGCGGCAGGCGCGCAGGATGCGCACGGCGATCTCGCCGCGATTGGCAATCAGGATTTTGCTGAACATAGCTGGGTGCGATTCGGCGAATTTTAGCACGCGCTGCGGCTGGCTGAAGGATGGCGTTAAGTGAAGGTGTCCAATCGTTTCGAGGGATTCCAGATATCGGGAGAACAAGATCGTGAATAAATGCCTGTTGCCACGTATGTTGCCGGTTTTGGCTGCAATGATTTTGATTTTGGCGCCGCAGAGTCGCGCGCAGGAAGCGGTGATTGCTCCGGCGGATAACCTGGTGGTGGAGGGCGTGCCAAAAATTCCCGCGTCGCTGGTGGAAACGGCGGGCAAGTACGGTTCCTATCGCTCCGCGATACTTGCGGACTGGAATCCGGCGCGGCGGGAGATGCTGGTGGCCACGCGGTTTGGCGATACGCCGCAGCTGCACCTGGTGAAGATGCCAGGAGGCGAACGGCAGCAAATTACGTTTTATCCCGATTCGGTGACCACTGCGCGTTTTCATCCCAATGGCGACGACTACATTTTGTTCATGAAAGATATTGGCGGTGGCGAGTGGTTTCAGCTTTACCGCTACGACGTGGCCAGCGGCGACGTGACCTTGCTCACCGACGGCAAGTCGCGAAACATACTGGGCGCCTGGTCTTCGGGCGGCGACCAGATGGCCTATGTTTCTACGCGCCGCACCGGGCAGGATACCGATTTGTGGGTGATGAACCCCTCGGACCCGAAGAGCGATCATTTATTAACGCAACTGAAAGGCGGCGGATGGGAGCCGATCGATTGGTCTCCCGACGACAAACACATTTTGCTGCTGGAAGAAGTGTCGATCAACGAATCGTATTTGTGGCTGGTGGATGCGGCGACGGGAGAGAAGTCGGAGCTGACCCCGCACGATACGAAAGAGAAAGTAGCGTACAGCTCGGCTAATTTCAGCAAAAACGGCAAGGGGATTTACGTGACCACCGACCTGGGCTCTGAATTCCAGCGGCTGGCTTTGCTGGACAGCTCCGGCAAAAATCCGCAATTCCTGACCAGCGATATTCCCTGGGACGTCGAGAATTTCGACCTTACTCACGATGGAAAACTGCTGGCGTTCATCACCGACGAAGAGGGCCAGAGCGTTTTGCACGTGATGAGCACCGCGACGCACAAAGAAATGAAATTGCCGAAGCTGCCGGTGGGTGTGATGAGCAGCCTGCGCTGGCACCGCGATGGACACGATCTGGCTTTCTCGCTGACCAACGCGCAAGGCGCAGGCGATTGCTACTCGCTGGATGTCGCCACGGGCAAACTCGAGCGCTGGACGAACAGCGAGTCGGCGGTGAAGACCGATGCATTTCCCACAGCGGAGCTGGTGCGCTGGAAAAGTTTTGACGGGAAAATGATCTCGGGATTCTTATATAAACCGCCGGTCAGGTTCACCGGCAAGCGTCCGGTCCTGGTGGTCATTCATGGCGGACCCGAGGGGCAATCGCAGCCAACATTTTTGGGGCGCGGAAATTATTACTTGAACGAGCTGGGAATTGCGCTGATTTATCCCAACGTGCGCGGCTCCACCGGATACGGCAAAACTTTTTCGTTGATGGACAACGGCTTCAAGCGCGAAGACACCTACAAGGACATCAATACGCTGGTTGACTGGGTGGGAAGCAGGCCGGATCTGGACGCCGATAGAATTGCCGTGACGGGAGGCAGCTACGGCGGGCACATGACGTTGGCGATTTCGACTTTTTACAGCGACCGCATACGGTGCTCGGTGGATGTGGTGGGCATGTCCAACCTGGTGACATTTCTGGAGCACACCGAAGGTTATCGGCGGGATTTGCGACGGGTGGAATACGGGGACGAACGCGATCCGAAGATGCATGAGTTCCTGGAAAAGATTGCGCCCATGAACAACATCGAGAAGATCAAGAAGCCGATGCTGGTGGTGGCCGGGAAGAACGATCCGCGTGTGCCGGTGACGGAATCGGCGCAAATCGTGGAAGCCCTGAAGAAACAGGGCACTCCAGTGTGGTACTTGATGGCCAAGGATGAGGGCCACGGCTTCCGCAAGAAGCAGAATCAGGATTTTCAGTTTTATACCACGATAGAGTTTTTGCAGGAATTTTTGCTGAAGTAGCGAGTCGCGCTTTTCGGTTACAACGGAATGTTTCCGTGCTTTTTGCGCGGATTGATATCCCGTTTATTTTCGAGAGCGCGCAACACGGTGATGATGCGCGCGCGGGTGTCGGCGGGTTCGATGACCGCGTCGATGTAGCCGCGCTCGGCGGCCACGAAGGGGTTGGCGAAGCGCTCCTTGAATTCCTCAATTTTTTCCTGGCGCAAAGCTTCGCGGGCCGATTCGGGAGCCTTATCAAACTCGCGTCTATAGACTATATTCACCGCGCCCTCAGGACCCATCACCGCGATCTCCGCGGTGGGCCAGGCGAAATTCGCATCGGTACGCAGATGCTTGCTGGCCATCACGCAGTACGCTCCGCCGTAGGCTTTGCGGGTAATCACGGTGATCTTCGGAACAGTGGCTTCCGCGAACGCGAATAAGAGCTTTGCGCCGTGGCGAATAATCCCACCAAACTCCTGCTGCGTGCCGGGAAGAAAACCGGGTACGTCCTCAAAAGTGATGAGCGGAATATTGAAGCAGTCGCAAAAGCGCACGAAGCGCGCGCCTTTTACGGAAGCGTTGATGTCCAGCACCCCCGCGAGAAACGAAGGCTGATTGGCGATAAAGCCGGCGGGCCGTCCGTCCATGCGCGCGAAACCGACCACCATATTTTTGGCGAAATGTTCGTGCACCTCGAAAAAATATCCGTCATCGACGATGGCGTGGATGGCGTCCTTGATGTCGTAAGGCTGCTGCGGATCGTCGGGCACCAGAGTGTTCAGCGATTCATCGCGGCGCATGGGCGAATCGTTTGAAGCGCGGCGCGGGGGATCTTCCAGGTTGTTGGAAGGTAAAAAACTCATCAACTCGCGAATCATCGCCAGGCAATCGGCATCGTCACGCGCGATAAAGTGAGCGACGCCGCTCTTTTCATTGTGGGTCAACGCTCCGCCCAGTTCCTGCTTGGAGACTTCTTCGTGCGTGACTGTCTTGATCACGTCTGGCCCGGTGACGAACATGTAGGAAGTTTCGCGGGTCATAAAAATAAAATCGGTGATGGCCGGCGAATACACCGCGCCGCCCGCGCACGGGCCCATGATGGCGCTGATCTGGGGGATCACGCCGCTGGCCAGGGTGTTGCGCAGAAAAATATCGGCGTACCCGGCGAGTGAAGCAACGCCTTCCTGAATGCGTGCGCCGCCGGAGTCGTTGAGCCCGATGAGGGGCGCGCCGCCGCGCATGGCCAGTTCCATGATCTTGCAAATTTTCCGGGCGTTAGCTTCGGAAAGCGAGCCGCCAAATACAGTGAAATCCTGCGCGAAAACATAAACCAGCCGTCCATCGATGCGCCCGAAACCGGTAACGAAGCCGTCGCCCGGCGGGCGCTGCTCTTCCATTCCAAAATCAACGCAGTTGTGGCGAACAAATTTATCCAGCTCCTCAAAGGAGCCTTCATCGAGAAGCAGGTTGATGCGCTCGCGGGCGGTGAGTTTGCCGGCTTTGTGCTCGCGCTCGCGCCGTTCCGCTCCACCACCGGCTTCGGCTTCGGCCGATAATTTGCGGAGCTCTTCCATGCGGTCGTGATCTTTGGATTGCGAACTGGGAAGGCTCTTTTTCTTTTCAGGCAAGCGGCCCTCCCGCGAGCGCGGTTCCTTTTTTGCCAAAAATGCGAACCGCCAGGTGCGTAGCCATCCACACCGTGCCTAACAAGAGCACCACGCCCAGCAGTAGCTCCGCGGCAATCGCGGCGGCGCGTTGCACCGGAGAAGCAATCGCGGTGACGTACAGCGTGGTTTGCACCAGGATAAACATCGCGCCCAGGCTCATGGCTACAATGAGCATGGTGGTGAAAATGGAAGCGAGAATCATTTTCATGGGATGGAATTTGCTTCAGGCGTCACACGCACAAGGATATCGCAACTAGCCGCATCTGAGGTCTGGGCGATGCACCTGGAGAACACACTCAGCAATACGCTGAATCGAGCCCGAAATAAGCCCGAAATAAGAAAGTTCAGCGCAATCCGGACCAGTCGTCCGCGACCAGAATGGAATCGGTGGGATTTGCAGGGTCGTATTTGACGCTGGCGGGCTGGCCGGCCACCAGCCGTTCGAAACGGATTTGGCCTTCGAGGCCGGTGATATCCTGCGCAGTGTGATAGGTGACGCCGGAAATCGCGTAACTGTAGGATACCAGATGGCGCTGTTTCTTGTCTGCCGGCGGAGGCGCCTTGGAGGCGAACAGGGCCTTACGTTCCGCGACCGGCTCAGGCGCGTGTTCGGCGAGCTCCACCACCTGGCCTTCGGTGATGCGCCCGATTTGATTCAAATGCAGGCGGCGCTTGCGTTCGATGGCCTCTGGATTTTCGGCGGGGCGAAAGAACGCGTAACCGATCATGGCAATCGCGGCCACAGCGGCGACGGCCATCGCAAGAATCACATTCAGGTCAAGAAACAGAAATTTCAACGCGTGAACTCCGCTCATCAAAAATTAATCAGAGATCCGAGGTATCCACGGTAACAGGATGACTGGCAGCGCCACAGCGGCCGCCGCCGGATAACCCTCACGCGCGTATTTTAACCGGAATCGACGTGCGCCGCGAAATTACGGCTGACGAGCATGCACCGGATTGCGCAACACACCAATACCGGCGACTTTCACTTCGACCACGTCGCCGGCATTCAGTGGACCAACTCCGGCGGGGGTTCCGGTAGCGATCACGTCGCCGGGCTCCAGGGTCATCATCTGCGAAATCCAGCGAATGAGGAATGCCACCGGAAAAATCATCTGTGAAGTATTGGCCGATTGGCGCACAGCGCCGTTTACGAAAGCTTCCACAACGACGTTGGCGGGATCGATGCTCGTTTCAATGTGCGGCCCGAGGGGGCAAAAGGTGTCGAACCCTTTCGCGCGCGTGAACTGCACATCTTTTTTCTGAAGATCGCGCGCGGTGACGTCGTTCACGCAGGTGTAGCCCAGCACGAAGTCCGAAGGATCGTCGCCTTCCGCCAGTTTAGAACAGCGCTTACCCATCACCACAGCCAGCTCGCATTCGTGTTCTACCTGTTTCGAATAGCGCGTCAAAACGATGGGGTCTTCTGGGCCGATCACCGATGATGGGGGCTTCAGGAACATGAGCGGCTCAGTCGGAACGTCGTTGCCAAGTTCCGCAGCGTGCGCGGCATAGTTGCGGCCGATGCACACGATTTTGCCGGGTTCCGCCGGCGAAAGCAGGCGCACATCCTGCAGCGGCCAGATACGCGTGGCTTGAGACCACTGGCCCCATGGCGCTCCGGAAATTTCACGAACGTGCTCTTCTTCGATCAATCCGTTTAGCGCGGAAACAGACTTGGAGGCAGCGGTAAGGCCGGGAACGAAGCGGCAGAATTTCATGCAGGTTTAAACTCGCTCAATGGCGCGGCAAGTGCGCGGCGCGGGCTTTCCAGATACAGGTTCCGATCCAGGAAAGCGTCGCGATGATCAGGTAAATTACCGCGCCAATGATGAAAACCTGAAACGTGCTGTACCAGTCGCTCAAAGTCCAGTAAAACAAACTCAATGTCCGGTAAGTGAGGCTGAAAATACTCCAGGCCAGCAGGCTGGATATCAGCAAATTTCCCGGCTCGCGGAAGAAACGCAACACCGGCAAAAACGCCAACAAAGTGATAATTGCCGCCGCCGCAAGATTCCGCTCCATGGAAATATGATTGAAAATCCGTAAACTGTTGGCCACATAAGACCACGCGCTCAACGCGAGCGAAAGGCCCACTCCGACGACCACGCCGGTGCGTACCGCCGAATCCTTGAACATGTGGGACGGTTGATGCTCGCGAATTTGCGGACGGGTCAACATGACAAAAAATGGAGCAGCTATATAACCCCAATTTACGGCGAAGGTTGCACAATTTCTACCGATACCGGCGGACTCGGCGCGCTTTCATTTCCGGCGCGATCGACCGCCGTAACTATATACCAGTAACTGTGTGCGGGCTGTACAGAGGTATCACGATACGCCGGTGTGGGCAACAAGTCTGGCGTGAGCAATTGTCCTTTGGTTCCTTGCTGCTCGCTGCGGTAGACGCGGTAGCCGGCAAAGTCCGGCTCCACGTTGATCGACCAGGATAGATCCACGAGCAGCGCGCCTTCGGTTTCGCCTGGAAGCACAGCGGCAGCAAGCGCCTGCGGCACTGCGGGAGGGAACGTGTCGCGAGGCTCGATGATGGCTGGGGTGGAGTCCGAAGATTCGATCGTCGCGCCTTCGACGGTGATTACGCTGCGAACAACGTAGGCATAGGTCTTGCCGAATTCAAATGCTTTGTCGAAGTAAGAAGGATCGGGTGCTGACGCGAGCAGATGAAGGTTTCCGTTCAGGTTAAGTTGAGAAAGGTCGCGCTTGGCGACGTCTGCT
>JBBRZT010000098.1:0-11677 GCA_038236395.1 Candidatus Acidiferrales bacterium | reverse complement strand
TCGTCGATGTAGTTCACTTCAAAAAGCGTGGAAGTGCCTTCGCAGGCGGCGGGAGTAAACATGGGCGCGTCGGTGAGGATGTAGCCTTGGCTGTCCATATAATTGCGCGCGGCGCGGACGGCTTCGGCGCGGATGCGCAGGATGCTGGCCTGGCGGGGAGTGCGAATCCAGAGATGGCGGTAGTCGAGGAGGAAATCGACACCGTGTTCCTTGAGCTGGATGGGATACGGCTGGGCTTCGGAAACTTTCTGGAGAACCTGAATTTTTGAAACGCCCATTTCAAAGCCGCCGGGAGCGCGCTGCTCGGCGCGAATCGTGCCGGTGACGATGACGCTGGATTCCTGGGTGAGGCCTTTCAGCGACTGGAAGGCTTCGGGATTTTCTTTGAGCGCACAGACACCCTGGATGATTCCGGTGCCGTCGCGAAAAATGGGGAACATCAGCTTCCCGGATTCGCGAATGTTGTAGAGCCAGCCGCGGATGGTGACTTCCTGGCCCTCATACTTGCCGGCTTGTTCGATGGAAATAGTGGGCATCGGTTGATGATTCCTAAACTCGCAAAGATTGCGCTCGATTCCTGACGTGAGTGCGGGCAGGACCGAATTCAAGCAGATTGTTCGCTTGCGACTATTTTAGCAGTGGAGGGCGGAAATATCGAAAGTTCGGGGATGGGCGAATTGGATAGGGCGCTAGCCCCATTCTTCTTCGAACTTGTCCATCGCGGCGCGGGCGGATTCGAGTAGTTCGGCGGCGGCGGGCGCGTCGGGACCGGTTTTTTCTTTCAGCTCCAGCATGATGGGAACGTTTTCGGCCGCGGCGGTGGTCTTGAGCAGCTTTACGGCGGCGGCCCAGTCGATGGTGCCGGCATAGGGAGCGAGATGCTCATCCTTGTCGCCGTGATTGTCGTGGAGATGGATGCTGGTGACGAGGTCACGCATAGGCTCGAAACATTTTTCGATGCGTTCTTCTTCGGGTCCATCGCAGAGGTGAGCGTGACCCACATCAAAATTGAAACGCAGGCCGGTGAGGCGTGTTTCGTCCACAAAAGCGCGCAGGTAAGCGGGAGCGCCCATTTCGCTGGGGGTATTTTCGATGCACACAGTGACGCCGCAATGATGAGCATGCAAAACGAGGTGCTCGAGGGTGCTGAAGGCGGCGTCGCGTTTGCGCGGGTCGGCTTCTTCGCGCGAGCCGCCCATGTGCAGGATCATGCGTGAGTAGGGTAAATCTTCGGCGACATCGATGGCGCGCTTGAGCTCGTCCATGGCCTCGATGCGGCGCACGCGTTCGACTTCGCAGATGGAAAGCGGGAGCGCGCCTTCGCGCGTGGCGCTGAGGTCGCGGCTGTTGGGGGCGTGGAGCGATTCGAGAGAGAGCCCGTGCGTGTTCAGGGCCTGGGCCATGGCTTGGATTTCAGCGCGCGAGGTGTAATCGAAATGGCTGCGGGAACAGAAAAGCTCCAGGCCTTCGAAACCCGCGCCGGAAATCTGGCCGAGAAGTTCGGGAGTGACCTTGCGGGAAATGAATGGGTAAGTCGAGAGAAGTCGGCGCATAAGTTGAGCTTAAGAATTATATTCCTACAGGAAGAATGACGCTGCGAAGAGTTGGCGCGATTGACGCGAGTATGACAAGGCGGGTCAATAGCCAATGGCGGAGCCGTGATCGCGGGGGTCGGCGGCGCCCAGGCGATCGCCGGTTTGCGCATCGATGGCAACGGCGTTGACCAGGCCGATGTGGCCGCGGCGTTTGGTGGCGTGGCCGCGGACGTTCAGGGCTTGTTCGAACGCCGGCGAAAATTCCTTTTCCAGTGCGACTTCATCGGGCAGCCATTGATGGTGGAAACGCGGAGCGTTGATGGCGGCTTGCGCGTCCATGCCAAGGCGCATCCAGTTGATGACGCTCAATAAAACGGCGGAAATGATGGTGGGGCCGCCGGGCGAGCCGGTAACAAAACTGAGCTGGCCGTCGCGCAGAAGAATGGTGGGCGTCATGGAGCTGAGCGGACGGTGATTGGGGGCGATGGCGTTGGCGTCCGACTGGATCAAGCCGAAGAGAGCATTGGGGACGCCGGGCTGGGTGGTGAAATCATCCATTTCGTCGTTGAGTAAAAATCCGGCGGAGCTGGTGGCGTGCGAACCGAAGCTGTCGTTGAGCGTGTAGGTGCTGGCGACGGCGTTACCGGCGGCGTCGACTATAGAAAAGTGCGTGGTGTGCGGGCCTTCGCCGAGGCTGACGACGATCTTCGGAGCGGCTTCATTGCCGGCTGAAATTCCGCAGACGCGCGGAGTGCCGGCTTTCACCTGTTTGCTGGAAGAAGCGTGCTGCGGATCGATGGAGGCGGCGCGTTCTTTGGCGTAGCACTCGCTGGTGAGGCCTGCGACGGGTACGTTTGAATAATCGGGATCGGCCAGATAGCCGGCGCGGTCGGCGAAGACACGGCGCATCACTTCTACAACGATGTGCACGCTTTGCGGGTCGTCCCAGCCTTTCAGGGAAGTTTGCTCGAGCATGTTTAGAGCTTCGATGATGGCGACTCCGCCGGAGCTGGGCGGCGGAGAAGTGAGCACGTCCCAGCGATGGCCGTCAATTTGATAATGGGCGCGGAGAACTTCGCGAATGAATGGCTGATAATTGGCAAGATCTTCGGCGGAAATGATGCCGCCGTTGCTTTGCATGTCGGCGACGAGCATGCGGGCGGTTTCGCCGCGGTAAAACTCGGCGGCGCCGTTTGCGGCGACACGTTGCAGGGTGGCGGCGAGTTCCGGCTGGCGGAAAATGTCGCCGACTTTGTATGGTTCGCCGTTGTGCTCGGGATCGCTGAGAAAAATGCGCTTGCTGACGCCGAATTGCTGCAGGCCGGGCTTTTCTTCTTCCAATTCGTGGGCGAGTTTTTCGCTGACCAGGAAACCGTCTTTGGCGAGACGGATGGCGGGGGCCATGACATCGGCGAGTTTCATGGTGCCGTGAGTTTTGAGGACCAGTTCCAGGCCGGCGACCGTGCCGGGGACGGCGGCAGAGCGATAACCGAGAGTGCTGGCGTCGGGGATGAGCTTGCCGTCCTTGATGTACATGTCGCGGGTGGATTTCGCGGGAGCGACTTCGCGGTAGTCAAAGAAATTGGTTTTTCCGTCGGCGAGGCGGACCAGCATGAAACCGCCGCCGCCGATGTTTCCTGCGGCGGGTTCCACTACCGCCAGCGCGAAGGCGACAGCGACGGCGGCGTCGACTGCGTTTCCGCCGCGTTTCAGGATTTCGACGCCAGCTTGGGAGCCGAGGGCTTCGTCGGTGGCGACCATGGCGTGGGCGCCGCGGACGGGTTTTTGTGGCCAGGTCTCGTTTGAGTTAGCGCGTTTGGGGGAATGGTCCTTGAGTTCGGAGGCAGTCTGCGCACGTGCCGCAACTATCGAGGACAGCAATAAAAATACGAGCAGAGTACCGCGACGAGAACGCCGGAGCATTACTCTTCGCTGAGAAATTCGACGGAGGGAGGGCCGGGGAGCAGGCCGGCGGCAGTGCCGCGATTGATCAGCTCGGTGACGGCTTGTTTGCCGCGGTCGCCGTATCCGAGGGTCCAGCGGTTTACGTACATGGCCACGAATTTGTCGGCGGTTTCGGTTTCCATGTCGCGCGCGAATTGCATGGCGTAATTGAGAGCTTCTTCGCGGTGGCCGAGGCCGTACTCGACGCTTTCGCGGATGGTGCGCGCGATCTGGCGGCCCAACGCGGGGCCCAGCGAACGGCGGACGGCGTTGCCACCGAGCGGCAGAGGTAGCGAGGTTTGCTCGTGCCACCAGATGCCGAGATCCAGAACGCGATGAAGGCCGAGTTGCGGGAAGAGGAGCTGGCCTTCGTGAATGAGCAGACCGGCTTCGACGGATTCGGATTGCACGGCGTCGAGAATCTTATCGAAGGGCATGACCACGGGTTCGAAGTCGGGCTCGAAAAGTTTGAGGGTGAGATACGCGGTGGTCTTCAGACCGGGCACTGCGATGCGCTTGCGGGCGAGCTCTTCTTTGCGAAGAGGTTTGGAGGAGACGACGATCGGGCCGTAATTTTCGCCAAAGCTGGCGCCACAATCGAGCAGGACGTATTTGTCGCGCAGCGAGGGGTAGGCGGCGAAGCTGACGGCGGTGACGTCGTAGGTTTCGTTCAAGGCCGCTTCGTTGAGAGTCTGGATATCGGAGAGCACGTGGGTGTACTTGTAGCCCGGCGTGGAGAGCTTGTGGGTGGCCAGGGCATAAAACATGAAGGCGTCGTCGGAGTCTGGTGAGTGGGCAAGTTTAATCTCCAGAGGCTGTTTCTCGGCGCGCGGCGCTGACTGGGTGGCAGGCATGTGCGTGGTTGGTCCTTTTCGTTTGACGCTGAACGACCCGGTGGCCCGCCGCCGCCTCTGGGGGCACTTACGCGCCTAAGGCGCTGCTCAGGGACGGTGCGGGAGAGAACCTCTGGCGAGTTCGCAGGGACACGCGTGCCTGAAGCCGGAGCGTTTTCGCAGGCACAGACTAGCACATCGGTTGGAGGACGACAAACAGGCGGGGGACCGGAGGGGCTGGGAAGCCCGATAGCTTCGTACCTCTTTATGCACAGTACCAAACTGTAGTTGCTTGCCACGGTAGCTTCTTTGCGTTGGGATAGAGGGATGGCACGCAAGCAAGGACAGCGGTTCAGCGGAAATTGGGCGAGACTAGCCGGCCTGGTGGCCGTCGCGGCGTTGTGGTTTCTATCGCCTGCGACGGTGAGCGCTCAGAATACCGGGCGCATTGAATGCGCCCGGAACGACGAGTACGTGTACCTTTATGGTTCACTAGCCACGCTGCAGGTGCGCGGGACAGTGCAATGCGGCGAAATTGTCTATATCACTCTGCGCTATGAGGATTATTACGGGGTGCGCACCGCCAAGGGCGAGACGGGCTACGTTCCGCGCGCCAGCGTTTCGGTGCTGAAAGACAAGCAGGAAACCGCAGTGCCCCCGCCACCGGCGGAACTGCCGCGAGAGCAGACTCACTATGACAAGGCTCCGCGCGAAGCGCCGGTACACGTCGCGGTCGGATTTACGCTGGTGAAGAACACACCGGTGCGGATCAAACTGATGAAGACGATTTCTTCCGCAAACGCCAACGTGGGCGAAGCGGTGGAGCTGGAGGTCGTGGAAGATGTTCTGGTGCAAGGCGTACCGGTTTTGACCAGGGGCTCGAAGGCCAGCGCCGTGGTCGCCGAAGTGGAGCCAAAGAGAAAATTCGGACATCCCGGCAAGGTGGCGATATCCATCACTGCGTTGCGGCTGGCCAACGGAGAACCGGCGCCGCTGCGGGACTACGAAGAAACTTCAGGAGCAAGCAGCACGACTCACGTAGGCGCGGAAAAGATGCGGAGATGGTGCAGGATACGGAGTTCACGGTTCTAGTGGATGAAGACGTACACCTGAAGCGCGAAGATTTTGAAACCCCGGCGGAAGGGCCAACGAAAACCGCAGCACCGGTAGCAAAATCCGAGAAACCTCAGAGCTGATTCCCATCGTACTGGCATCGAAAAAATCAGGACCTATAAAATAAAACTAGTCGGCTTCGTGGCTGGGCCTGAGTGAGAATTTGTCTTTGGTGGAGGGTGGCTTGGCGGACTGGTGGCTTGAAACGCCGGAGATCAATTTGCGGATGAGAAATTCCTGGAGAAGATTGGTGGCGGCGATGGCGCCTACACCGAACGCGGCGCTTTCGAATGCAAAGGCCGCGCCGTTATGTTCGCTGGCCGGATAGTAAAGCGTGGAGATGGCGCTCGCTGCGATGTTCCCGCCGATATTCGAATAATTGGGCTGCCAGCGGCCATTGTCTCCCTTACAGATGACGGCGTTGGCGAGGGCGTAGAGAATTCTGGAGCCTTTGCTGCCGGTGCCCTTGTAGAAATAGCGCGGGTCCTGTTTCAAGAGTGAGGGAAGGATGGCGCTGCCGATGAAAGTGCCGGAGACAAAATCGGCATAAGCGGCTCCATAGCGCTTGGCGTAGCCATCGGCGCCTTGTCCATAGCCGCTGAAATTGTTTTGCGACTGCTGAACGCCTGCAATGACGCCGTTCAAAGCGAAACTGACGGGATCGACGGAAGTCTTCCAGGCCAGTTGAAATTTCTGGCGGGAGGTCAGCGGGACGGCATTGTAAACGTAGCTCACATAGAAATTGGGAACGAGACCCAGGACGCGCTGCTTTTCCTGGTCTTTGATCTGATCCTCGGCGACTTCGGACGGCGTGGGGACTACGCGCAATTCCGTAGTGGCGGTGGCGACCATTAAGGCCAGTGGTGGAACCGTGAAAATTTCACCGGCGTGTAAATTCCCAGAGAAAGACTGAGGCGCAAAGCCTACGGTCGAAATTGTAAGATGGAACGGTCCGGGGGCGATGTTGGACAGCGAGTACTGCCCGTCTTCACCGGTCTGCACCTGCTGGTCCGGGGTTTGATTTTCAATCGTGAGCCGCACCCAGGCTCCGGCGACGACAGCGCCGGTTTGATCGGCAACCGTGCCGGTGATGCGGCCTGGGGTGCGCGGATCAAGACTCGGGGAGTTGGGCAACTGCTGGTCGAATGAGTCGCCAGTTTGAGATGCAGTTTGCGATGCGACGGGTCCGCCGGCTGCGGGCGAAGCGACGGGTTGTTTAGGGCGCGCTTGGGCGAGGACAATACAGTTACCGGGCAGGAAGCCCAAACCCAGTAAAACTACCCAAACGGTATGTCTTCGCGAGCCCATGGGATGACTCAATTATGATGCCGGGCGATGGGATTTTGGATTTCCGATGAGGGCCGCGTATTAATTGGTAACGGGCCACGCAAGCCGGCGTCATTATTAGTGGCTCACGCGGCCAAGCGCTTGCGGAGCTTGACAGTGAACAACGCAAGGCCTTTAATCTGCCTGGAATTCAAATGCAAGGAGTAAAGACCATGAACGAAGGCACCGCGGGATCCTCGGCGGCTTCGGCGAAAACGGCACCCCATGTACGGCCCGGCTTCAACAACATCGTTCCGTACATTCTGGTGGCGGGAGCGGAGCGCTTCATTGGATTTCTGAAGACGGCTTTTGAAGGAACGGAACGCATACGAGTGCCGTGGCCGGATGGGTCGGTCATGCACGCCGATATAGCGATAGGCAACTCGGTGATCGAACTGGCTGACGCCAACGAACAGTTTGCGGCGCGGCAAGCGTTCGTGCATTTGTATGTTGACGATGCCGACGCTACGTACAAAAGGGCTTTGGCGGCTGGCGCAAAGTCCGTCTATGGCGTGGAGGAGCAGCCGTGGGGCGACCGGCAGGGATGCGTGAAGGACGAGTTCGGCAATGTGTGGTACATCGCCACGGCCAAGGGATGGACGCCGGGGCCGGACGGTTTGCTGACGGTGCAGCCGTTTCTGCATCTTCGTAATGCGGACAAGATGATACCGTTCGCGGAAGCGGCATTTCGCGCCGAGGCTCTGGGCGTGGCTAAGTCGGATGACGGCAAAGTGCTGCACGGGACGATTCGAATCGGCAAGGGCACGTTTGAAATCGATGAAGCGAATGACGATGCCGATGTGAAGCCGTGCTATCTGCACGTGTACGTTCCGGACGTCGATGCGATTTATGCAGAGGCTATGCGAGCCGGTGCTGTTTCTGTGGAGGCCCCCGTGGATAAGCCGTATGGCGAACGCGCGTGCTCAGTGAGCGACCCTTTCGGGAACATGTGGTTTCTCGCGACGTACACCGGACTTAGCGAGTAATCAGACACAGAGTCCTCGACGCCTCACATGCTGGCGGTATACGCGGTTGCTCGTACAGGTAGAAAATCCCCCACCGCGGAGTCAGGCACGCAACACCGACGTGCGAGCACCCGACTACACTAACGCGAGCGTGGAAATTCATCGCGAAAGGCAATTTTTAACCTGGACCGGCAACCCATGAAAGTCGTGCTGAACGCATACAAGGAAATTCTGGAACGCTGACCGAATTTCTGAAGGGTTTCACCCGCAACAACGCCAGTAAATCAAGTCTAGTAAATCAACTTCAGGGAGAACTGTATCTGCCGGGAGGAGCCGGCGGTTCTGCTGATAATTCCGAAGCCGCTGCCCAGAAGGATGTTGGAGGGGAGTGCGAAGTTTACGACATTGAAGATGTTGAAGAACTCGGCGCGGAATTCGAGGACGGCCAGCTCGCTCTGGCCCCGGCGGCCGAACGGCGTGTCTTTGATCAACGCCAGGTCGAAGTCGCGAAAATGCGGGCCACGAAAAGTGTTACGGCCGAGAGTTCCGAAACGGCCGCTGTTCGGGCCGGTGCCGCCGGGGACGTTAATGGGAATGAGAAAAAACGAGCTGTTGTCGGCGCCGCGACCGAAATAATCCTTGCGCGTGGTACGGCTGGTCGAAAAATCCGGTGCGGAGACCAAATCAGGGCGATCCGTTCCGCCGGCGCCGACACCGGTTTGCTGCACTCCTGAATAGACGGTGAAAGGCGAGCCACTGGTGAGCGTGGTGATGTTCAGCATTTGCCAGCCGGCGGTGAGTTTGCGGCTGAGCGGATGAAGAAAACTGACGCGATCAAACGGCAGAGTTTGAATGGCGCTTAATGCGAATACGTGGGTCACGTCGAACGTGGACGGGCCTTTTTCAGCGGTGAGGTCGCGCGGATTCTGCGGAAATGTTTGCAGAACCACGCCGCCGCTAGAGGAGACGCCGCCGGGCAGCGCGCTGGTGTCGTCAATCGATTTAGAAAATGTGTAACTGGCCTGGAAGCTGAGGCCGATGCGGGATTGACTCTGAGTCACGCTGGTTTGAAGCGCGTGATAGGTGGAATGCGAAGCGTTGGTCATGACCGACTCCGGACCAAAGCCTCCCGTGGGATGGCCGGCGGAATCGAAGCGCGTGAACGGCGCGAAAGCCGGATCCGCACCGTTGTAGCCGTTGGGAGAAAGCGCGCTGATCAAATGAATTCCAGCGGTGGCGACATAGGCGGCGCTGAACTTCACGGGGCCGAGATCCTGATCGACACCCACAGTGTAGGTGGCGATGTAACCGTTGCGGAAATGCGGGTCGATCACACCGGGCGTCAAGAGCTGGGTCTGGTGGCCGGGGGTGATGGCGGCGAGATCGTCCTGATAACGCTGCAAATCGACCGCGGTGTTAGGAGGCACGGCGTTGGTGCCAGCAGCGAATAGGAGCTGGCCCTGGACAGTGTAGGGATCGGGCAGAGGCAGTGGCACAAATGTGTTGGAAAACGGAACGGCGGAAGACGGCGAAGCAGTGACCAGGGCCTGAAAAACCAAGGGAAAACCGGCGGTAACGTAATTGTCCTGCCAGAGATTGGGGAGCAGGGTGGTGATGGCGCCGCCGGCGTGGACGGTGGTGTGGGCGGTCGCGGCGTAATCCAGCGAAAGGCGCGGACCCCAGCCGTTCCAATCGGCGAGATACGGAGGGCGCGGGTTGTACAACACAATTTGCGTGGCGCCGGGAGTTAGAAAACCCACTGGATCTCCATCGGGGCTGATTGGTTTGGCGCCGGTGGTACGGTTTTGAGCTTCCTTGATGCGGGTGTTGTATTCGTATCGAAAGCCATAGCTAACGTTCAGACGCGACGTGGCTTTCCAGGAATCCTGGAAATAAAAATTGTAGGCTTCGCGGCGCACCGCAGCTTCGTCAAATTTGTCGCCGCTGGCGGTGAGCTTGTCCAGCGAAGTGATGGTGTAGGAGTACGGGTAGCGGTGAGCAATCCAGTGAGAGCGTCGGGCAGAGGTTGGCCGGGAAGAATATTGTGCTGGCCGCTGGCCGAGGTGATAAGGACGGGCGAATACGCGGTGCCGCCTCCGAAAGAGTATGAGCCATTAGGATTGGTGCCGAAGATGGTGGCGTCTTTGTTCAGGCGGATTTCCGCGCCCCATTTGAAGGTGTGCGTGCCGCGGGAGTAGAGCATGTCGTGCTTGAACCGGTAGACATTGCCGTAGGAGCCGAAGATGGAGCCGTCGGCGGAATTGAAGGGCGCGAAAAGTCCGTCGCCGTAATTAATGGCGGGCTGGAGGTGATCGGTCGCGGGGAAAAATGGCGTGGTGCGAATGTATCCGAACGCGGAAGTAAAACTGAGGTGCGGAGAAAGCGTCCGGGAATATTTGACGGCGGCGCTGCGCTGGTGATCGAAAAATTTCACGCCGAAAGCGGGATCGATGGCGGTCTGGTCGGGATTGGTGACGGGACCGCTGACCTGGTTCAGGCTGAAGCGGGTGAGCAAGGTGGCTTTGTCGGACAGGCGGTGGTCGATGCGGATGGAGAATTGATCGGTATTGGTCACGATTTTAGAAGAGGCGGCGTAAGTGCGCGCTCCATACGGTCCTTGAGGATCGTTGGGAAGCGGATAGCGCGCGAGAATGGGCGCGATGGCGTCGCTGACGGGAACGGTGAGGGTGTCGCCGGGGAAAGAAGTGGTGTCGATTCCCTGTCGTTCCGTGGTGGTAGGCACGGGAAAAACCTGCGTGGTGCCCAGCACCTGACGAAAGCCCTGGTATTCCACAAAGTAAAAAGTTTTGCCGCGGCCGTCATACAGATGCGGGAGGAAAACTGGGCCGCCATTAGTGACGCCGAATTCGTTGCGGGCAAAGGGCGGAATGCGGCGGGGATCCAGATCGTTTTTGTGATCGAAAAAATTGCGGGCATCGAAGGCGGCATTGCGTACGAATTCGAAAGCGCTGCCGTGCACCTGGTCGGTGCCGGACTTAGTGACGACGTTGGTGAAGCCGGCCGCTCCGTGGCCGATCTCGGCGGGCATGACGCCGGAGCTGGACTGCACTTCCTGGATTGCGTCGACATTGAAATTGGAGAAGGTTGCGCCGCCGAGCTCGGGATCAGTGGTTTCCGCGTTGTCCATGGCAAAAACAGCGGCGGTGCCGCGCTGTCCGTTTACGGCGAACTGCTGGGTGAAATTTGCGGCACCGTTGGTATCAGTCATGGTTCCAGCGGCGAGGAGCAGGAGTTTGCTGAAGTCGCGCTCGTTGAGCGGGAGACTGGCGACTTCCGCGTTAGAGAGACGCTCGCCACCGGTGGCCTGCGGAGTGGTTTGCGCGGCGGCCTGATCGATTACCACAACATGAAATTGCTCACCTTGCGGGGCGAGTTGCAAGGAAGCGGCGAGGGCGGCGCCCGGCTGAAAAACGACTGGTGCGGCAGCCGGCCAGTTTTGTCCCAGCGCGGAGACGACAAGTTGGTAGCTGCCAGGGGGGATGTCTGGAAAGAGAAATTCGCCGTCGGCGGAAGTGGCCGCGGTGTACTCGCGATTCCCTGACAGTCTGACGGTGCCGCCGGAGATTGGTTTTCCCTCTGTGCCCCGCAGTGTTCCCTTCCAGGAAGAGACTGAAAGGCGCTGCGCGGATAGAGCGGCGGAGAGAAAAAATAAACAGGATAGGAGGAAGATCCACGCACGAGGCCTGACAGACATGTACGCCATTATACCCACGAACGATTCGTAAAATTTTCGTCAGGTTGGTAAAAAACAAACGCCAATCCGGAGATTGGCGTTTTCAAGTTTGGACGAAATGTGAGCGATCAGCTTCTTTTTGTAGAAGCCAAACCGACCACTAGGGCGCCCGCCAGAAGCAGGACAAGAGAGCTGGGTTCCGGTGTGGTGGTGGTGCCACCAAAGTCGATGGCGGCGAGATTCCCCTTATCGGTGTAAAACGTCCAG